>NZ_JBMPPN010000009.1:0-170027 GCF_049340165.1 Undibacterium sp. Xuan67W | reverse complement strand
TCTGGATATATGGAACGAGCAAGCGGTCAATTCAGCGATTCAAAGAATTCAGTTAACTCGTATCATCGTGGCGCACCGCCCAGAGACTATCGGTATGGCACAGCGTGTGGTGGTATTGCAGCAGGGAGCGATGGTGCAGGATGTCCTTAAGCCTGTCGAGATGCCAGACTTGCCTATACAGAAGCAGGCTTAATAACTTCAAAACATTGCCACAACATCATGCAAACTGCTGACCACGGCATCTGGTCTGATATGCGCATGGTGTGGCTTATCTTGTTCTAGTTGATGACGGTTCATCCAGACGCCATACATACCCACTTTTTGGGCACCTTCCACGTCTAACAATAGATCGTCGCCGACATACATGACCTGCTCTGGTTTGAGATCGAGCGCATGGCAGGCTGCGGTAAAAATACGCGGATCGGGTTTGGCGCAGCCGAAGCGATGTGCGGCGAGAGAGACTTTGAAATGCGCTGCCAGTCCAATTTCATTCAGGTCGGCAAATCCGTTCGATACGGAGCCCAGTCTCACCCGCGTGCCCAGCGCCTGCAAACCTGGCAAAACATCGTCATACAGACTGACCTTATTTCTGGCATCCGCAAATACCGCCATTGCCTCATCTGCCTTATTTACATCAACTTTAAATTCTTTAAACAAAGTCGACAGCAATGCATGGCGCAGTGACCAGAGATCGTATTGAAAACGTGGATTGGTTTTGACCAGCTTTTCCCGATACGTACGCATCCGCTCGATTGAGTAATGCCTCGCAACCTCTGGCGTATTAAACATCATCCACTGATACAGAGTCGCCTCGGCATATTGGATGACAGGCGCTACCGGCCACAAGGTGTCATCTAAATCAAATAGAACTGCCTGGATCTGCATCTTTGCTCACTTTTTCCGTATTTCATACTGGGCCGCTGCATTTGGAATATCCAAATCAGATGCAATTATGGTCTAATCTGAGTCATCTCGCATGTCTCATACTAAGTTTGATCGCATGTTTCATAGTATGTTTTACAGTACGCCTCGTACACTAGCTAACAAATCTGACCTTTATGACTTCTTCGGCTAAAACCATTGCACTCGTTGGCAAATACAATGCCGCAGGTATAACCGAATCGTTGACTGAACTTGCCGACTTTTTGAGTCAGGCCGGGCATACCGTTGTCTTTGAGGAAGAAACTGCGCAGAACATTCTGCTAGATGCTTATACCGTCATGTCTGTCGCGGAAATCGGCAAATTTGCCAATGCCGCCATTGTGCTCGGCGGTGATGGCACGATGCTCGGGATTGCACGACAGCTGGCGCCCTACAATGTGCCGCTGATCGGCATCAACCAGGGGCGCCTCGGCTTTATTACCGATATTCCCATGGACCGGATGTTTCCCGTCATTACAGAAATGCTAGAGGGAAAATATGAATCCGAGCGTCGCAGCCTGTTGCAAGGAATCGTCGTACGTGAGGGTAACCAAATTTTCAGCGGCATGGCGTTCAATGACATTGTGGTGTCGAGAGGTGCCGGCTCTGGTATGGTGGAATTGCGGGTCGACGTTGATCATCACTTCATGTACAACCAGCGCTCGGATGGACTGATCGTCTCCACACCGACCGGATCCACGGCATATGCGCTGTCCGCTGGCGGCCCGCTGCTACATCCCAGCCTGAGCGGTATCGTGATGGTGCCGATCGCGCCACATGCTCTGTCTAACCGCCCTATCGTGTTGCCTGACTCAAGTGAAATCGTGATTGAGATCGTCGCAGGACGTGATATCAGCGTGAATTTTGATATGCAATCGTTCGCCAGCCTGATGTATCAAGACAAAATTATGATACAGCGCTCTGCCCATACGATCACCTTTTTACACCCACGTGGCTGGAACTACTATGACACGCTGCGTGAGAAACTGCACTGGAATGAATACCCCTCCGTCGAAGGGGCTTTACGTTAAAATACAATGATGCGCCGCTGCCCCTGAATGATCGGTGCGGCGAGTATGATTACGCACCTTTCCCTGGGTGACGACTCCAGTTTTCTTCAATTTCTTATCCCTGTAACCACCTATGCTGCGCACGCTTGCTATCCGTGATTTTGTTATCGTCGATGCGATAGAACTTGAATTTTCTGCGGGTTTCTCCGTCTTTACGGGGGAGACCGGCGCAGGTAAATCCATTCTGATTGATGCCCTGAGCCTGAGCCTCGGAGGGCGCGGTGATGCCAGCATGGTACGCGAGGGTGCGGCACGCGCCGACATCTGTGCAGAATTCTCCGTCGATGAAAACACGACCGCCTGGCTAAACGAAAACGATTTCGCTAATGACGACCATGAACTGATGTTGCGTCGTGTAATTGATAATGCCGGCCGCTCAAAAGCCTACATCAACGGCATCCCGGCAACAGCAGGTCAGTTGCGTGAACTTGGTGAATTACTGGTTGACATCCACGGTCAGCATGCCCATCAGTCTTTATTGAAATCAGAAGCACAACGGGCACTGCTCGATATGCAGGGTGGCTTGCAAACTCAAGCGCAAAAAGCAGGCAAATTATTCAAGGTCTGGCGCAATCTGGTCAAACAAAGAGAAGAGTTTGAGCGAGATTCAAAAAATGTACTGCTGGAGCGCGAACGCCTGGAATGGCAGGTGAAAGAACTCGACAAATTGCAAATTCAAGCCGGTGAATGGGAGAGCATCACCCACGAGCACAGCCGTCTGGCGCATGCTGCCAGCTTGCTTGAAGGTGCGCAGGAAGCTGTCGATCTGATTTCAGAAACCGATCATCCCATGCTGTCGCAACTCTCGTCGCTGCATCAGCGTTTATTGAAACTAGTCGAATACGATGTAGCGCTGCAACCGGTCGTCGATGCACTCGATTCTGCCCGCATCAACTTGCAGGAAACCAGCTATGCATTGAATGACTACCTGAACCGTATTGAGCTGGATCCGGCTCGCTTACGTACCGTTGAAGCGCGCTTGGAGATCATGCACGCCACGGCGCGGCGCTTCCATGTTGCACCAGAATCTCTGCATCTGGAACTGGCGATTCTCTCCGAGCAATTACAGCAATTAGCCGATGCCTCCGATATCGATGCACTCAAAACGCAGGAGAAAAATGCCTATACTGCCTATGAACAAGTCGCACAGACACTCTCCAAAGCGCGTCACAAAGTAGCGAAAGAATTAGCTGCCGCAGTCACCACCGCCATGCAGGATCTTAGTATGAGTGGCGGTAGTTTTGCGATTGCCCTGCATCCTTGCGAAGCGGCTAGTCACGGACTGGAACAGGTCGAATTCCAGGTGGCAGGTCACGCCGGTGTGCAACCGCGCTCCCTCGCCAAAGTGGCATCAGGCGGTGAACTCGCCCGCATCTCGCTGGCTATCTCGGTGATTACCTCATGTGCGACAGCGACCCCGACGCTGATCTTTGACGAAGTTGATAGCGGCATCGGAGGCGGCGTTGCTGAAGTCGTGGGACGCCTGCTTAAACGTCTGGGACAAGACCGTCAGGTGCTGTGCGTGACGCATTTACCGCAAGTGGCGAGTCAGGCAAATCAGCATTTTCAGGTCAGCAAAGACAGCAGCAACGGTAAAACCCAATCGCAGATCGACAGGCTCGATTCCAAGCAACGCGTAGAAGAAATTGCCCGTATGCTAGGCGGTATCGAAATCACAGCGACCACGCGCAAACATGCCCGGGAACTGCTGGCATCCTGAACCAGCTATTGCTATGACCATGACCAGATCAGTTCAACTGCGAAAAACTTTAACACCACCAATAAGATTACTAAAATACCTATGCGCTTCCTGAAAGAACCTGACTATACGCACGGCAAAGCCACTAAAACCGGCGTCGTCCTGATCAACCTTGGTACACCGGATGCACCAACCACGTCTGCAGTCCGGCGCTATCTGAAAGAATTTTTATGGGATCCGCGGGTTGTCGAAGTGCCGCGTCTGATCTGGTGGTGCATCTTGAACCTGATCATTCTGCCATTTCGCTCAAGTCAGTCAGCGAAAAAGTATGCCTCGATCTGGAGTAAGGACGGCTCTCCGCTGAAAGTCCATACCGAAAAACAGGCCATCCTGCTTAAAGGCTATCTGGGTGAGCGCGGACATGAAGTACAAGTTGCATATGCCATGCGCTATGGCTCACCAAATATTCCGACGGTGCTGCAAAAACTGAAGGAAGAAGGCTGCGAACGAATTTTGATTTTGCCTGCCTATCCGCAATACTCAGCGACCACAACGGGCTCTAACGCCGATGCCGTTTTCAGCCATTATCAGCGTACCCGCAATATGCCAGAGCTACGCCTGGTGCGCAGTTACCATGACCATGATGCGTATATCCGCGCTCTGCGTTTGTCGATCATGAACCACTGGCAAAATAACGGGCGTCCCGAAAAACTCGTCATGAGTTTTCATGGCTTGCCAAAAGCGTTTTTAATGCGCGGCGATCCTTACCATTGTGAATGCTACAAAACCGCGCGCCTGCTGGTAGAGCAACTTGGCCTCAGCAAAGATCAGTATGTTGTCACCTTCCAGTCGCGACTCGGGCGTGCCGAATGGCTGCAACCCTACACCGCCCCCACGGTGAAAACCTTGGCTCAACAAGGCATCAAACGGATCGATGTAGTATGCCCTGGCTTTATCGCTGATTGCCTTGAAACATTGGAAGAAATCGCGATGGAAGTCCGCGATGAATTCTTGCATGCAGGCGGTAAAGAATTTAGCTACATTCCCTGCCTCAACGAATCACCAGAGTGGTTGCGCGCACTTGCTGAAATTACTGAGCAACACCTGATTGGCTGGCCTACAATGATGACTGTCAGCATGCGAGACAAGCAAAAACAAGATGCCCTGATCAGCCGCTCAGAATCCAAGCGTCTTGGTGCAGATCACTGAGCCAGATAACCGGATAGATTATGCACACAGCACCATCAGGCCATGTTGACACTTACGTCATCGGCGACATTCAAGGTTGCTGTGAGCAGCTACAGCAACTGCTCACCAAGATAGAACAACGCTCTCCGCAAGCACGGTTGTTATTTGCAGGCGATCTTGTCAACCGCGGGCCACAATCGCTGGCAACGCTGCGTCTTGTAAAACAGTTACATGAGCAAGGTCGTGCTGACAGCGTGCTGGGCAACCACGATCTGCATTTGCTGGCGGTTGCCAATGGCATACGCCCCGCTCATCGCAGCGATACGCTGGACGACATTCTGCAGGTGCCTGATCGTGACGACTTACTTGGCTGGCTGCGCCATCGCCCGCTGGCGATCTGCCTTGACGATCATTTGCTGATACATGCCGGTGTTTTCCCGCAATGGTCGGTGCAACAAACGCTGTCGCTGGCGCAAGAGGTTATGACTCAATTACAAAGCGAGAACTGGATCAGCCTGTTACGCCAGATGTATGGCAATACACCGAACCAGTGGAATGATCATTTACAAGGCGCGGCCCGCTATCGCTGCATCATCAATGCGCTGACACGCATGCGGTTTTGCAGCAGTGACGGCATCATGGATTTTGCGAGCAAAGATGGCGTCGGAACGGCACCGGCGGGATATGCGCCATGGTTTGACCTGCCGAGAGCAAGTGCGGACCACACGCTGGTCTTCGGCCACTGGTCAACTATGGGACTGGTCCTGCGCCCCAACCTGATCAGCCTCGATACCGGCTGTGTATGGGGTGGGAAATTAACCGGCGTATCCTTAAAAAACAGAGATGTCGTACAGATCGATTGTCCGCAGCAGCAGGAGCCTGGTTAGGTTTTTGCTCTGGCATTTTGTTCTGACACCGCGATTTATCTGGTGAGCTTATTCCGTGAACTTATTCCGCGATACCGAGCTGCTTCATCACAGCCACCCACGCGACCAGCGCGACTTCGCGACGGTGGGCACCTTCGGTAGAAATCGACGGCAATCTGACGAGCTCAGCCGTCATTTTAGGTGCTCGTAAAATCGCATGCATACTCTCGACAAACGTCATGTCACCGATAAAATCGGCTGCTGCATGCAATTGCCCTTGCGCATCCACATAGCGCACAACCAGCGGCTGCACCGGGACATGCGCTTCTATTGCGGCTTCAAATAAGTTCGCATGAAACGGCAATACATTACCTTGTGCGGCAGTCGTGCCTTCGGGGAAAAAAGCGATGCGCTTGCCAGCTTCGATCTGATGCACCAAACCTTCGTAGATACGGCGCACATCGCGCTGTCTGCCGCGTTTGAGAAAAATCGTACCGGCTTTTTCGCATAACCAGCCGAGCAAAGGCCAGTCGCGGATATCGGACTTGGCAACGAAATGACAGGGATGCAACGTGTTAATAACGAAAATATCAAGCCAGGAGACATGATTCGATACGATCATCGCCCGCTCTGCGACGGCGCCATCACTCAGGTCTTTAAACACTACTGTGACTGTACAAATCGTGAGTAGTTTTTGCGACCAGCGACGCACCAGGCGCTCGTGCGTCTGTGCCGATGTAAAAGGAAACACCACAGCACAGGTCAATAATCCAGCGAATAAATGGATCACCACCCGTGCGAAACGCCAAGCTATCATGCCTATCCTGTTTTTATATACTGAGTGGGAGTATTTTTAATAACGTAGATATAATCTGCGCAATCAAGGCATTTTATGCCGATACTCCCCTATTTATTGATACTGCGGCATATTTTTGCGTTACATGCAGCTTTTAAGCGACATCGACCCATGGACACGGTCAGATCAGCATTGAATCTGATCTGACACTCAGAAACCTCAACTGAGTTTGAACGTAGCTTCACTTAAGACGCATCAAACGCGATATGACCAGAGACGATCGTTGTCTTCACGACACCGGGCAATTCATAGCCGAGGAAAGGGGTGTGCTTGCCCTGACTCGCCAACACTTTGGCATCGACAGCCCAGCGCGCCGCGGGGTCAAACAGGCAGACGTCAGCCGCACATCCGACAGCCAGTTGACCGCAACTCAGGCCAGCAACCTTCGCCGCAGCATGCGTAATAGTTGACAGCATTTGCGATAAAGACACATCGCCACGACTCTCTTCCGCCCATTTCAATGACAGCGAGAGTAGCAATTCCAGTCCTGTTGCACCAGGTGATGCTTCGGCGAACGGCAGCAGTTTTTCATCATCATCAACCGGAGTGTGGTCAGAGCAAATGGCGTCAATCGTGCCATCCAGCAAAGCTTGGCGAATCGCATCGCGATCACGCTGAGTGCGTAAGGGCGGCGTCAGACGGGCATTCGAATCGAAGTACCCAATATCCGCATCAGTCAAATGCACATGATGTGCGCCGACATCACAGGTCAAAAGCAGTCCCTCTTTCTTCGCCTGCCGGATCAGTTCCAGGCCCGCAGCGGACGAAATGCGGCACAGATGCACTTTGGCGCCAGTCGCCCGCATGAGTTCGAATAAGGTATGCAGAGCGATCGTTTCCGACATCACTGGCACACCAGCCAAGCCAAGGCGTGATGCCAGAGGCCCGCTATGCGCTACGCCACCTTTGCCGATGAAGGCATCTTGCGGACGCAGCCAGACGGTGTAGCCAAATGTACTGGCATATTGCAAAGCGCGCTGCAACACATTGGTATCGGCAATCGTGACTTCGGCTTGCGAAAAACCGATACAACCGGCATCAGTCAGTGCCGCCATTTCTGTCAGTGCTTCGCCTTTCAGCCCGATAGTGAGCGCACCCAGGGGATAAACATGGGCTTTATTCTGTACCCTGGCGCGCTGCTTGAGCATCTCGACCAGACCGGATTCATCCAGCACTGGGTCGGTATCGGGCGGACAGACCAGACTCGTGACACCGCCACGCATAGCGGCCTGCAACTCGGACTCCAGCGTTGCTTTGTACTCGAATCCTGGCTCACGCAAGCGAGCACTCAGATCGACCAGGCCAGGTGCTACGACCAATCCCGTCGCATCAATCGTTTTATTCGCAATGAAATCGGCAGGCGCCTGACCAACCGCCACAATCTTGCCAGCGGCGATAAATACATCTTGCACTGCATCGACCTGATTCGCAGGATCGATCAGGCGACCGTTTTTGATATGTATTTTCATACTTGTTCTTTCACGTGTTTTTTCGCTTATTTTTGCTTGCTATCCCGCGCATACTGACACTATGTTGCGTGCTGCGCCGCGGATATTCGCGGTGTTCGCCGGCGTTGTCAGCAGAATGGCTAATTGCCCGCAACAATGCTCATGACCGCCATGCGCACGGCAATGCCGAATGTCACCTGCGGCAAGATCACTGCTTGCGGACCATCGGCTACAGCGGAATCAATCTCGACACCGCGATTCATCGGCCCGGGATGCATAACAATCGCGTCAGGCTTTGCCAGCGCCAGGCGCTCCGGCGTCAGTCCATAACTCTTAAAATATTCTTGTGCCGAAGGAAGCAAGGCACCGCTCATACGCTCGTTCTGTAAGCGCAGCATGATAATGACATCCACACCTTTGAGACCTTCGTCCATGTTGTTGAAGACGCGCACACCCATTTGCTCCAGACCGCCCGGCAACAAGGTACGTGGCCCGATCACACGCACCTCTGGCACACCGAGTGTCGTCAGTGCATGAATATCCGATCGTGCAACGCGACTGTGCAATACGTCGCCGACAATCGCCACCGTGAGATTGGTGAAATCTTTTTTGTAGTGACGAATGGTGTACATGTCCAGTAAACCCTGGGTCGGGTGCGCATGACGACCATCACCTGCGTTGACTACGTGAACATGATTTTGTCTGGTGTCGTTCAAGTGTTTGGCGATCAGGAAGGGCGCACCCGAAGTCGCATGACGCACCACGAACATATCGGCATGCATCGCCGCCAGATTGTCGATGGTATCGAGCAATGATTCGCCTTTACTCGTACTCGACGCGGCAATGTTCAGATTAATGACATCGGCAGATAAACGTTTGGAGGCAATCTCGAACGTAGTGCGGGTACGTGTCGAGTTTTCAAAAAACAGATTGAACACGCTTTTACCTCGCATCAGCGGGACTTTTTTGACTTCGCGGTCACTCACGCTGACGAAGGAAGAGGCAGTATCCAGAATGTGATTGACGATGGATTTTGGCAAGCCATCGATGGTCAGCAGATGCTGGAGTTCGCCGTTTTTATTGAGCTGGGGATTATGCATGATCTATCGAGAAGCTAAGTTGACCACCGTCTGCACGCTGCAGATTGACGGAACAGTTTTTTTCAAATTCGGCAGTATGAGCGACGAAATCTGCCGCAATCGGCAACTCGCGCCCACCTCTGTCGACCAGAGCTGCCAGCATGATTTTTGCGGGACGACCATAGTCAAATAATTCATTAATTGCGGCGCGTGTTGTGCGTCCCGTGTAGAGCACGTCATCGACCAAAATAATGCTGGCGCCATCGACATCGAACGGAATCTGACTAGGCTTCACTTCAGCGTGTAAGCCTTTAGCCGCATAGTCATCACGGTAAAATGAAACGTCGATAAAGCCGGGCTTGCCCTTCAGGCCGAGATCGCTGACCAGACGCTCTGCCAGCCAGGCACCGCCAGAGTAAATGCCAACGATAGCGAGATGCTCATCGGTGGCAACACGCGCTTTAATTTGCTCCAGCAATTGCTGGTAGAGCGTTTCCGCATCGGGTAATTGCGTAGAAGAGGTCATGGAGTCTGGTCAAAATATTGTTGCAGAATTAGGGCGGCTGCCTGTGCGTCGATATGTTCGCCGCGTTTGGCGCTCAGCACAGCAGAGGAGTAACGTTCATCGACTAAGATCGTCGGCACAGCAAAACGACCGTGCAGCTGGTTGGCAAATCGGGTGCAGCGTACAGTCATTTCATGCCCGGCACCATCAGGATGCATGGGTAAGCCTACGACACAGAGCACGGGTTGCCAGTCTTTGATCAGTTGTGTGATTTCACTAAACTTGCCATCGTTGGTCGCGGCACTGATGATTTTTAAAGCCTGAGCTTGTCGCAGCAAGGTATTGCCGACTGCGACTCCAATACGTTTTAATCCGAAATCAAATGCCAGGATAGTGCCAGATACATTGGCGACAGCATTCATCAGGCGTGCCCTGCATCGGCTGCTAACATCATCGGATCGATACCGAGTAATTTGATCGCAGCAGTAAAGCGATCTTCAATTGGCAACTCGAACATAATCCTGGCATCAGCGGCAACAGTCAGCCATCCATTGGCGCCTATTTCCTGCTCAAGTTGACCCGCGCTCCAGCCTGCGTAACCGATACTGACCAAGACTTGCGCAGGGCCATCACCCGATGCAACCGCTTCTAAAACATCGCGCGACGTAGTGAAAGCGATCTGATCCGTGACTCTGAGCGAGGATGAAAACTTGCCGGCAGGCGCATGTAAAACGAAGCCACGATCATCTTGCACCGGTCCACCAAACATCACAGGCTGCTGGCGCATAGGGTGAGAATCAGGAATAATTTCAAGTTTTAAATCGATACGATCAAATAAACCCGCTAGCGTCATGTCAGTCGGCTTATTGATGACCAGTCCCATCGCGCCACGCTGATTGTGCTCACACAGATAAATCACTGTGCCGCCAAAAATTGGATCCTGCATCGATGGCATTGCAATCAAGAAATGATTGGTGAGATTTAAAGTGGTATCGGGCTGAGATGCCTCGCCGGATGTGCCGGAGGATGTGTCAGCAGCGGCATCCACAGGAGCATCTAGCTCTTGCTGTACGAATTCTGCCGATAATTCAGAGTGGGGATTTTTGATTAACTTCGCCATGCGCCCATTTTAGCATTTTTAGGCTGCTTTTTCGATGTCAGTGCTTGCGGCAAAACGCTGGATATTCCTGCTTTTGGGCATCTTTTAGGGCGCCTGCGCGGTTATCTGGATGATGATAAAGCGAACTGATCACGTTCTAAGACGATCAGCGGTATCTAAACATAACAAATCACAATTTTTCATACTACGATGACCACTTCTCAATTAACTGTCGAGCGCTCACTGGTCTGGTTCCGGCGCGATCTGCGCTGTTTTGATCATGCTGCCCTGTATGCCGCCCTTAAACATAGCCAAGCGGTGTATTGCGTCTTTGTTTTTGACAAAAGCATCTTGCAGGATTTAGTTCCTAATGACAGGCGTGTCTGGTTTATTCACGAAAGCATCAAGGAGCTGGCGCAGGAACTGGCGAAACTGGGCGGAAAGCTCATCGTACGTTATGGCGTCGCCGAAGAAGAAATCCCTGCATTGGCAGCAGAACTAAACATTAATGCGGTATTTGCCAATCACGATTACGAGCCTCAGGCGATCAGGCGTGACGCTCTTGTCAAGCAGCGACTGCAGAGTTTTGACTGCGCTATGTATACGCGTAAGGATCAGGTGATCTTTGAGAAAAATGAAGTCTTGTCGCTGGCAGGAACTTCTTTTTCCGTATTCACGCCGTATAAAAATGCCTGGCTGAAGAAATTTTATGCAGAAGGAAGCGATTTTTATAGCAAGCCCTATCCCGTTGACCTTTATGCAAACCGTTTTGCAGCAGATTTGCCTGCTGCACTGACCACTATCCCGAGCCTGGCAGAGCTAGGGTTTAAGGACGATCCGGAATCACATATGAACGTACCAACCGGCATGTCGGGCGGTACGGTATTAATCGCTGATTTTTTACAACGGATACAGCGCTACGGTCAGACAAGAGATTATCCATCGGTAAAAGGTCCCTCATATCTATCGGTACATCTGCGCTTTGGTACCGTATCGGTAAGACATCTGGTACGTGAAGCAATGACCTGTATGCGCACTGCTACCGATCTTGGCGGAGCGCAAGTCTGGCTGGCTGAACTGATCTGGCGCGATTTTTATTTTCAGATCCTGCATCATCACCCTCATGTTGTGGAACGCTCCTTTAAGAAAGACTACGATGCGATCCAGTGGGAACAGGGTGAGCGGGCAAAAAATCTGTTTGCGGCCTGGTGCGAGGCGCGTACGGGCTATCCGCTGGTCGATGCGGCAATGACGCAATTGAATCAGACAGGGTATATGCACAACCGCCTGCGCATGGTCGCGGCGTGCTTTTTAATTAAAGACTTGGGCATCGACTGGCGCTGGGGTGAGCGTTATTTTGCACAGCATTTGAATGACTTTGATTTGTCTGCAAATAATGGGGGCTGGCAATGGGCATCCTCGTCCGGTTGTGATGCGCAGCCCTACTTCAGAATTTTTAATCCGGTCACGCAATCTGAAAAATTTGACGCGGAAGGTAAATTTATCCGCCGGTATTTACCCCAACTCGGTAAGCTCACCAACAAACAAATTCATGCCCCATGGCTGCAGAGCACGGATGCATTGCGATCGGCTGGACTGACTTTGGGAAAAGACTATCCGCTGCCCGTCGTTGAACATGATCTGGCCCGCAAAGCGACCTTGGCTCGCTATGCAGTGGTAAAAAAGCCAGACGAAAAAAATGCACCTTGAGCAAGGTGCATTTTTAAATTTACATCTGGAGGATGATCTCTAGAAGACATCCGGCACGGTTTATTTATACGACAACCGCTTCTTTACTTACAAAACGTGTAATTGCGCCGAGCAAATCATCTTCACGATAAGGCTTACCAAAGTACTCATTCACACCCAACTCCTGTGCATAGTTACGATGCTTGTCCGCTGTGCGTGAAGTAATCATGATGATAGGAATGTGACTGGTGCGCGCATCACTGCGAACGTTACGAGTTAGATCGAAACCATCCATACGTGGCATTTCGATGTCAACCAGCATGACATCCGGAGTGACCGATTGCAGTTGCTCCAGAGCGTCAATACCGTCTTTGGCCAGTATCACCTGATATCCCTCACGTGTCAGCAAACGCTGGGTAACGCGACGTACCGTCAATGAATCATCAACCACCATGATCGTGTGCTGAGTGCGTAAACCCTGGACTGGCGCTACTTCTGCATTCTCAGTACCGGTACTGAGGTTCGCTACCGCGCCCATTTCAGGATTATCCTGAGTTGCTTGCTGTGTAGGATGGCGAGCATGTTCATGCTCCATTCTTTGGGCTAAAGGCACTGGATTCAGAATTAGTACGACTTCACCAGAGCCAAGTACCGTAGCACCGGCAATACCGGTCATACGAGCTAACTGCGGACCGATATTTTTAACAACAACCTCACGATTACCGACGATATCATCGACGTGAATCGCAACACGCTCTGCACCGCTCTTCATGATCAGGATCGGTGAATATTGCTGCGCAATCGGTGCTACCTCGTGCTCACCCAACATCGATGACAGGTAATGCATTGCAACGCGGGCGCCTTGCCACATAATCGCGCCATCATTGTAAGCAGTGGCCAGCATTGCAGATTTCAATTGCTGTACCTGCTCAACAAGAACGGACGGCACTGCAAAAGTTTTTCCACCAGATTTCAAGATAACGACCTGTGTGACGGCGAGAGTCAGTGGCAAATGAATGGTGAAATGCGCGCCCTTACCCTCGACAGAGCTCACCGCAACACGGCCGCCCAGAGACGCCGCCTCAGAACGTACCACGTCCATACCGACGCCACGGCCTGCCAACTCTGTGACCTCGCTGGCAGTAGAGAAACCCGGTTCAAAAATCATGTTAACGGCGTCGGCGTCACTGGCATTCTCGTCGTAACCAATCAAACCAACTGTTTTAGCTTTTTCGCGAATACGTGACAAGTTCAAGCCCTGTCCGTCATCACTGAAGTGGATCACAACTTCATTACCTTCCTGACGAATTTCAACTAAGAGTTCACCGATTTCTTCTTTGCCACTGGTACGACGTGCATCACGTGTTTCGATGCCGTGAACAATTGCATTACGCAATAAATGTTCAAACGGTCCGATCATTTTTTCCAGAACGCTACGGTCAATCTCAACCGATGTTCCGCGGATATCAAGATTGACACGCTTGTCGACTTCTTTCGACGTCTGGCGGGTTACCCGGTACAAACGCTCGGCAATACTTGCAAACGGAATCATACGGACACGCATCAAATCCTGTTGCAATTCACGGGTGAGACGTGCTTGTGTATGCAAATCGTTCGATGCACCATCAATCGTACGCGTCAGGTTGGTCTGCACCGTCGCTACGTCGCTGACGCTCTCAGCCATCATACGAGTCAGTTCCTGCAAACGGGTAAAGCGATCAAATTCCAAAGGATCGAATTCGCGATCGCCAGACATCGCCATGCGCGAAGTAATTTGGGTTTCTGCCTGAATCTCGACTTCACGCAATTGCGCACGCAGACGGTTCACGTTTTCGGTTAATTCAGTTAATGAAGTACGCAATGTGCCTACTTCATTTTCTAACTTAGAGCGTGAAATAGAAACTTCACCAGCCTGATTGACGAGGCGATCAAGAATATCTGCACGGACACGCACCAACGGCGCAGGGCCAGCAGGTGCAACCGGGGCAGATACTGCCGCGCGGCCAGGCACAAAATTGCTGACGGCATTCGATGCCGTTAAAGGTACTAAAGGTGCAAGGCTGACCAATTCTTTCGGGGCTGACGCAATATCAGCCGGACCGGTGTTAGCAGCTGCGTCCTGACTCAGCGTTTCCTGGAATTGATCCAGTTCCTGTGCTGCTGTCAGCGCTTCTGCAGCAACAGGCGCAACTACTTGTAACTGCGGATTCTGCAGGCGATCAAACAGTTGCATGCTGTAGTCGTGACGCATGACCAGATCATCCATCAGTGGCTGACGCGCTGCTCCGCCACCGGCGTGCATAAGATTCTCTACACGCGTTTCCATATCATGGGTGTGCTGCCCCAATTCCATCGCACCCGCCATCCGTGCACTACCTTTTATCGTGTGCATCAGACGCAAGATGGATTGAGGAATTGCCGTCTCTTCCGGTTGTTGCTGCCATGAGCGTAATAGCTGCCCTACCATAGGCAACAAATCATGACCTTCTTCGATAAACACCGGCAAGAGATCCTGATCCAGATCATCTTTGATGCGCAAATCGGGATCTGATGTCAATGGTGCCGCATCAAATGTAGTATCTGTCGCAACTTCCTTGTGCTGCGGCACTAGCGGCGCAATAACAGGCTCTGCAACTAGTTCTGGTATCGCAGGATCTACACTGACCACTGATTCTGGTTCAACCCGAACTGGCTGCTCAACGACTGGCTCATCAGAAACTGGTTCAATAAGCACCTCAGGCAAGGCGTCTGCAGTTACCTCAACGATTACATCCGGATGCTCAAGCAAATCTGCAGCAATCGCACGTTGCGTGTCCAGATCTAGCAAACTCTCTTCTGGCTTATCTAAATTAGCATTTGTCGTTGGTTCAGGTAGCAATTCAACTGCAGGAGCCTCTCCGGCGATATCCAATTCAGCTAAATCGTTGATAACGAGTTTTTCGTTTGTAGAGGTAATGAACTCGTCATCTGCACCAGCATCCGAACGCGCTATGACAGCAAGCAATAATTTATCCAGCTGACGAACTTCGGTCGATGCATGCTCTGCAAGCTCAGACAAACCGAATTTTTTCAACATCTGCTTCACGGTTTCAACTGCGTGATCCAGTGTGTCAAACTCTGCATTGTCCAGTACCACAGGATGACGCTCTAAACGCTGAAGAACCATTTCCAGACTGTGTGCAAGCTCTTGAACCGACTTCAAACCTACCGTAGCAGAGCTGCCAGCTAAAGAATGAGCTGCATGCACAGCATGTTTGGATACGTTGCGATGTGGCTCATGACGCCACTCAGCAAAATCCTGTGACAGGTAGCGGACAATTTCATCCGTTTCTGCCATGTAAATCGTGTGCAAAGGCAAACTGATCTCGATATCGCCGATACGTTTTACGTTATCATCCTGCGCTTCGGAAGGCTTGGATAAATCTGGGAACTCAATGATCTGCGCAGTCGATGCCGCTTCCGAAACGAGGTTTGCCAATGGCTCAGGTGCTATCGCGGTCACCTCTGACAAAGTCTCATGGCGAGTAACAGCATCCGAATGTACGATAGTCTCAAACACCGCGGCAGTATCCTGAGGCAATTCAGCTGCGGTATCTGCCACCACATCAAGAACAACTGGTTCTGCCGATAAAACTTCCGGTATATCGAGGCTATCTGTTGCAACAAGTGCTTCAGGGACTGATACTGAGTCGGGCAACACGACGGGTTCGATGAAATCAATTGCTTCGATTAAAGCAGGCGCTTCCGTAATTTCCTGGCGATCAACCGGACTTAATGATGTTGGTTCAAGAATAGTAATATCAGAGACAGTGATCGCATGATCAACGCTGTCACTCACATGATCTTCTTCATCTGCATCGAAGGCTGCAACCGCCTCAATGACGATCTCAGCCTCTTCCGGCACGGAGTTTGCCGTCTCTACAGCAGCAGTAAGCTCAACAAGAGCGGGCGAATCAGTGTGAGCATCATCCATTGCAGGATGAGCAACTTCAGCCAAAACAGGTTCGACTACAACATGCTCAGTAACAGGAGGAGCCACTTCTGCTATGGCAGTTTCTATATATTGGAAATCCTGACCGGCTTTAATGCGTTCTGCTGCGGCAATCAGGGCTAATCCATTGCGACTGGAGAATCCCACATGCTTCAAATCCTCGACCCAGGCAAACATTTCGTCTGCGGCCCGGTCTAACAAGGCGTACAAATGCTCGTTACCATCACGTGACTCGGACAGCCACATATTCATGATCTGCTCGATACTCCATGCAGCCTCACCAAAGACGGTCAGGCCAACCATACGTCCACTGCCTTTTAAAGTATGGAATGAACGACGCAGACTTGTAAGATGTTCTTGATTACCCGGATCGCGTCTCGATGCTGGCACAGTTTCTCTGACAAAGCCAAGAACCTCATCTGCTTCCATCAAAAATATTTCCAACAACTCAGCATCAATCGCGTCATCATTGGCAGGCAGCTCAGGAACATAACTAGGCGCAGGCTCACTGACAACGTGCGTCGTAGCCGCTACAATATGGTTGAGTGCGTCTTGAGAAATAGTCGAATCTGCTTGCCCCAGCAAATCAATCGCCGCACGAGCACGTGTACTCGCATCAGCATCATCAAGGAGGGTAGCAACCGAGCGCTCCGACTCAAGTGAATCTTTTAACTGTGCCTGCAGCTCACGGTTTTCTGGCTCTTCCATCAAAGAAGCAACAAGCTTTGACGATTGCTGCTGCTGATTGACCAGCTCTTGTTCTGCGGTAACGACAGTCTCGGATAACTGCGCCTGAACAACATTTCCGGCAGATTCATTCAGTGAAGAGGGAAGCAATTCTTTCTCTACACTCTTTTCCAGCAATCTGGAACGTAATAATCCAGCGTCCGCATCAAAGCTGAATTTTTTCTTTGCGGTATCTGGTTGAGATTGCAAGATCTCGATAAAGAAAGTCAGCGCACCAATATTTTGTGCGACATTTTGATGAGCGCTTTCCGCATGTTCAGTACCGGCAACTTCATAGAAATTTGCAATGACTTTGCGGGCATGTTCAACAGCAAGCATGGCATCATCCTGATCCAGGATAGCCAGAGCGCCGCCAATCTGATGCAAAATCGGATCAACAGGTGACAATACCTCGACACTAGCCGGATCACGGAAGTACTCGTCCAGAGTTTTTTCAACCTGACGCAGGCTAGATTGCATTTCTGCTACCAGTACCGACATCGTTTGTCTTTGTTGCGCCTCACGTGAAATTTCACCCATCCACGCGGCTTGAGTTGGCGGTTCATCACCGGAAACCAGTGACAACAAACGTGCCGTTACTTCGTCTGCACGTTCAGAAAAATGGTCTGGCAAACGTGATATGTGGTCGAGTGCATTTTCTACAAACAACAAGCTTGTTGCGAGCTCTATGCCGATCTTGCCCTTCTCCGGAGTGTGAGCGGCATGGCGTGCGATACCACTCAGTTCACGGAGCAACTTCGACAAGGGAGCCGAGTTCAGGTTTGCGCCATTCTCAGCTAGGTCTTTCATTTTTTGAGCAAAGCGATCTGAGACGCTAGCATCGCCATTAGCAATTCTGCCCCACAGATTTTTTAAACTACCCACCTGCTCTTTGGCAGTCGCCAACACATTGGCGGCAATCTTGCCATAGTTCTTTTGATCGTAATCAATCGGAACCTGATTGTCGAGCTGATATGCGCGGCGAATTTGTGCGACGAAAGCCGAGGGGTGATCGACCTGCGCAATAAAAAACAAAGCATCCCGCAGTAAACGCTCAGGAATACTGGAAACACCGTCCACGAGACGTCGAATCTGCAAATTAATGCGCCCGAAAATTTGTTTTACGTACTGTTTATTTTCGATCGCGCCCTGTGCAACCGTCTCGGCAAAGCCGCGCATCACCAGCCAGAAAGCTTTCGCTTGCGGCGTGACCTGTGCATGCTCAATCTCACCGATCAGATCGTGCATCGCCTTTACGGCAAGCAGTTGCTGCGCATTATCTTTGCTGGTTAAAACGGTCAGCAAGAGTTTTTCAAAACGTTGTCTCAGGCTGGTGTAATTCACAGCAGCGACATCATGTGCGATGGTCAACTCAGGAATTTGCTCCTGAACTGACAAAGACGGGAAGAACAAATCGGCAGGATGAATGCGCTCTGCACCCTTTAATTCGAGTAATGCCCGATAGTAAGGGAACAAACGCACAGGTTGATGTGCGCTGCCAGACAACAAGTCTTCGAGGTAACGCAAAATAGCGTGGAAAGCGTCGTTGATGACGTCAATATGCGCCGGATTCATTTCGAGCTGCCCCGATTGCAGGCGCTCGATCAAATCCTCGATGGTCTCAGTAACAATCGACACACCGTCGATATCCACAATCTGCAAGGCGCCATGCGCCTGATGCAAATAACTTTTGGCATGCAATAGCATCGTGGATTTACTATCGTCATCCTGCACGACAGCATCCGACAATAATTTTCCAGCACTGGTAATTGCTTCGCGGACTTCACCCATCACCCAAGACAAAGGGCCAATATCAAACTGCTCCTGGGGAGTTTCTTGCGAAATTGAAAAATCAGACGTCATGCGTACCCCGCAAACTCAAAGGGCGATAAACCTTCGCTTATCGCCATGCATTTATGATCTGGCTACGAACAATACGCAGCCAGTAGCTGAAAATTAAGCAGCAACCCGGAAACGAGATACGGAGTTTCTAAGTTCTTCAGCCAACATCGACAATTCACTAATGGAATGCGCAGTTTGTTGTGTACCGGTCTGAGTTTGCTCAGTAATCGTCAAAATGTGTTGAATATTTTGAGCAACGCCGTTAGCAGAAGTTGCCTGCTGCTCGGTAGCGAGAGAGATGCCTTGAATCAGTTCCGCGAGACGGTTCGAAACGCTACGGATTTCAGACAACGCGGTACCAGCAGCATCGGAAAGTTTTGCTCCCTCAACCACACCCTGCGTGGATTTTTCCATCGCGGCAACCGCATCGTGCGTATCTGTTTGAATCGTACGAACCAGCGCACCAATCTGCTTGGTCGCTTCAGCTGAACGTTCCGCAAGGCGTTGAACCTCTTCCGCAACCACGGAGAAGCCTCGACCTGCTTCACCCGCTGACGCTGCCTGAATCGCCGCATTCAACGCCAAGACGTTGGTCTGTTCGGTAATATCAGAAATCAGTTCAGTGATCTCGCCAATCTCTTGAGAGGACTCACCGAGACGCTTAATACGTTTAGATGTTTCTTGGATTTGTTCGCGAATCTCGTTCATACCTTTGATCGCGTTTTCCACCGCGTGGGAACCTTGCTCTGCCGCAGCAACCGACTGACGTGCAACCTCGGCTGATTCGTTCGCAGAGCGGGAAACGTCGGTAATATCCTGTGCCATGGTCACAACAATCTGACCCGCGTCAGAGATTTCACGAGACTGCTGTTGTGATGCTTCCAGCAAATCATTAGAAATACTTTGCGCCTGATTAGATGCAGAAGTAACCTGCGCCGCCGTTGACGTAACACGACCTACCAGCCCGCGCAACTCTTCCACCGTGTAGTTAACCGAGTCGGCAATCGCACCAGTAATGTCTTCGGACACCGTTGCCTGAATCGTCAAGTCACCATCCGCCACTTCCTGCAGTTCATTCATCAGACGCAAAATAGCAGCCTGATTCTGATCGTTCGCAGCTTTCGCCTCTTCTTCCTGCTTCTGCGCTTGCAACATCTGCGCATCGGCCTCTACACGGCGTTCATTCGCTTCTTTAGCGCGGTTACGGCTATCCTGCAACAGAACCAGAGCGATACCTGCAGCTGAAACCAGAGCCAGTACAGCGCTTAACAACATCAGCCAGAATGAAATACTGATCGTATCTTGCTGAGCAGTGTAAGTTTTTTGAAGCTTAGTAATTTTTTGCTTCAAATCTTCGTTTTCGTTAAACACCAATTGTTCGGATTGTTTCGCTGCAATAAAGTTTTGCAGATTACCGAGAATGCTGGAAACGGAAGTCTGGTATTCAGCAAACGCTTTTTGCAATTCGAGTAATTTTTCACGTGTTGCAGCATCTTTCGTCGGCGTCAGACGCAATACATCGCTACCGTTCAGGAAGCCGTCAACCAGATCACGGAACGTGTTTGTATCTTTACCCAACAAAAATGCCGTTTCAGGGTTAACACCTTCAGATGTAAGGAATTCATTCGCGCTACGCGCCAGACGCTGAGTCAACATCACCAGCTGACCTGATGCTGAAATTTCACGAGAATTACCACCGCCCTGTACCTTTAAGGTCGAAATTTGTTCGGTCAGTTCCAACAGGCCACCAGACATGCCATTCAGTTTTTGCAGCGTCTGACCGAAACCCGTCAACTCTTTACGCAACTTCAAAATTGTGTCGGCCGCTTTGTCTGAGTTATTCCAGGCCTTCTTAGTGTCGGCCAAGATGGGCTCAACAGAAGAATCTGGCTTTTTCAATTCACGGCCTTGATAAGACAAACCATTCAGCAAAACGTTTAGATCGCTGTTGATCTCGCGACGACTTTCATCGAGCTGCTTAAACGCTGCCGGATTACCTTGAATCGCATTCGGTGCCGCTTTACCAATACGCTGGGAGTGCATCAGCACCTCACCGGCAATCTGCGCCTGAGTAGAAATCAAAGTTGACTGGGCAGAGTTCAGATAAACGAACAGAGCAACCGCCAGCAACGAACCCACCATCAGGATCAGCAATAAACGAATCTGTCTTTGCAACGGCAAATGACCGATCAGAGGGAGGCGAATATCCCCCCCTTTTTCCAGCGCATCACCAATGAAGGTCGCATCAGCGCGCGGCACATGCGTGCGCTCTGCGACGACTTCTACTGACTCAGGCTTTGCTTCGCCATGAGCGTCTCCCGGGAGCATCTTCACGTTACTAGCCTCTTCAATCGAATCGGCAGCATTATTGAACTCCCGGACGCTTGATTCTGCTAAGTCAAGCTCTTGGTCTTGTTTTTTCTTGGACAAGGACGGTAGTTTATATGCCATTACTAGGTCTCCTAAACGATTGAGAAGCTGTCAGCCAATCTGATAATTCAACTGACGAATTACAAGCCAATATGTAAAAAATCCTGATCTTGCACCAACGTAGCCAAACTCAGCTGCGTCCAGATGTTTGCATCACGATCACGATATTTCTTAACGATCCAAGGTTTCTGGTCGGGTTGGTTTTCCCCTTCCGGATTCACTTGCTCTTCCATTTCTGCTACGTTCCTCAAACCCAGCACCTGAGTCACGAGTAAGCCACTGTTAAATGCCAGACTGGGGGCAAATGCAACGACACGGCAGCTATGATCAAGGTTCGTCACATCGCGCCCCTCAAAACGAGCAAGGTCGACAACGCTGGTCAAACTTCCCCGTATGTTTGACAAGCCAACATACCAGTCTTTGGTCAGAGGGACTCTAGTCATAGAACCGGCAGAGACGATCTCACCGGACTCCTGCAAATCAAGCAAATACCTTACCTGTCCAATCATCACGCCTAGTTGACTTGCACTAACGCGCGCGCCACTTTGGGCTGCCTGCATACGCTCAACCAGCTGCGCCTGAAATTCCCGCAAACGGGTACGGCGCAGACCAGCATCTGGTCTGGTTCTGTCTAGGCTTGTCGCTGGTTTATCGCGAGAAGTTTGGTCCATAATGGTCCGGAAAGGTTATCGAACGAAAACAATCAGCCGAGTGCGGCTATCTTTGCTAATAATTCCTGCGGGTCGATTGGCTTGACGAGGTAGTCACGAGCACCTTGACGCAATCCCCAGATACGGTCAGTCTCCTGGTTTTTGCTGGTACAGATAATCACAGGAACATCCTGTGTTTCAGGATCACGGGCAATCGCACGTGTGATCTGAAATCCGTTCTGACCAGGCATAACCACATCCATCAAAATCAACTGCGGCTTATCGGCCTTGATTTTTGTCAGTGCCTCTTCACCATTTTCAGCAGTTGATACTGAAAAACCATTTTTAACGAGGATATCCGTTAAAAAATAACGCTCGGTCGGAGAGTCATCCACTACCAAAATTTTCTGTATAGCCATTTTTTACCTCAACATTTAATACGGTTAAATCATTTGGATGGCGTGCCGGATGTGTAATTACGCACCGTTTTGAGCAAACTGTCTTTTGTAAAAGGCTTAGTCAGATATTCATCTGATCCTACCATCGCACCGCGCGCACGATCAAATAAGCCGTCTTTGGAAGACAACATGATCACTGGCGTATCACGAAATTTGGCACTTTTTTTGATTAATGCGCAAGTCTGATACCCATCTAGCCTTGGCATCAAGATATCGCAAAAAATCAAATCAGGATGAGAGTCGTTAATTTTAGCCAAAGCATCAAAGCCGTCTTCTGCCAAAACCACCTTGTAACCCACCTGCCCCAAAAAAATCTCTGCTGACCGACGGATCGTACTGCTGTCGTCGATCACCATAATTTTCAAGCTTTCATTGCCTGTCAACGTTGACATAAGATTATCTCTAAGATACTGGGGTTAAAATCATCTGACACTGTAACAAAAAATGACAAACTTGCGATGATTTTTTCCCAGAATAAACATTCGAGTACAACACGCAACACCAAACTACTTTAAAAATTATTCTTTAAGCAATCAAATCAGAATGCGACCATCTCGAAATCTTCTTTGCGGGCGCCACATTCTGGACAGGTCCAGTTCATCGGCACATCTTCCCAGCGGGTTCCTGGCGCAATACCCTCATCTGGCAAACCTTGCTGCTCATCATAGACCCAACCACAAATCAGGCACATCCATGACTTCAATTCTGTAGTTGCTGATTCTTTATCACTCACGACCAAAACCCTTCAATCAAGTAAAATACCGAGATTGTCGCAAAACATTTCCGCTAGTCTTAAGCATGCACTTTTTAGCACTGATGTTGGTGCCTGAATTGAAAACACCGCCGGAATATTGAGCAATAACCTCTACAAAGTCGACTATATTAATCTACCAAACGTGCAAAACCAAATTTCTCCACTTATTTTGACCTTTGGGGCCTCCGATCCGGTTGCCGCAATCGGCGTGCAGGCAGATCTTGCCTCTTTTGCCGCAATGGGTTGTCACGGCCTGCCGGTCATTACTGCCATCCTTGTCGGTGATACCTCACAAATCGATGACATCTATCCGATGGAAACCGATCTGGTCACGGATCAAGCCCGTACCGTCCTCGAAGATATGCCTGTCGTCGCGTTCAAGGTCGGACAAATAGCGAGCGTAGAAACAGTCACCGCAATTGCCGAAATCGTCTCCGATTATCCGGATATGCCGCTGATACTGGATCCATTTAATTCCGGCATGCCGGAGGTACCGGAAGCAGAGGATCTGTTGCTGGCCATCCGCGAGCTCCTCATTCCGCAAGCCAGCTTATTGCTGATCTCCGCCGTTGAATTATCCAGACTGGCAGAAACCTGGAGAGAAACCGGTGCCCAGAGTCTTGCCAGCTCTGAAGAAGAAATGCTAGCAGATGTGGCCACCCTGATTGAATCTGGTTGTGAATACGTTCTGGTTACAGGCACGCCAACCAGCACCGTAGAAGTAGCTAATATTTTATTCGACGAATCTGGCGTGGTGCGCAACGATCACTGGCAAAGAGTCAGCGGCTCACATGCCGGTGGCGGCACCACCTTATCCGCCAGTATTGCTGCCCTGCTGGCCAACGGTCTAGAAATTCCGGAAGCGGTACTTGAAGCACAAGAATTCACCGTCGCGGCAATTGGTCACGCACAACGTCTGGGCATGGGCAAGCTTATCCCTGATCGTTATTTCTGGGCGAAAGAACCAGAATAATATTGAGTCTGACTTTATTGAGCCTGATTTTACTGATTCTCGTTTTTAATGCATCGCAAGACATAACCGTCTCCTTGGATCCACATTCTTTTTTGATCTTTTCATCATTACCTACCTGATACTGCATCACCATGACAAATAAAAACGACAGCCTGTTTTTCCGGGCACAAAAAACGACACCGGGCGGCGTCAATTCACCCGTGCGGGCATTCCGCTCTGTGGGCGGCACACCTCGCTTTATCACCCGTGCTGAAGGCCCTTATTTCTGGGACGCAGAAGACAAACGCTACATCGACTATATTGGCTCCTGGGGACCAGCAATTGTCGGACACGCTCACCCTGTCGTCGTCAAAGCGGTTCAAGAAGCAGCTACGCGCGGCCTGAGTTTTGGCGCCCCAACCGAAGGTGAAATTCTGATGGCAGAAGAAATTTGCCGTCTGGTTCCGTCCATTGAACAAGTTCGTCTCGTATCCAGTGGCACAGAAGCAACAATGAGCGCATTACGACTGGCGCGCGGTGCAACCAAACGTGACAAGATTATCAAATTCGAAGGCTGCTATCACGGTCATGCAGACTCTCTTCTGGTTAAGGCCGGCAGCGGTTTACTCACATTTGGCAATCCGACCTCGGCAGGCGTTCCGGAAGATTTCACTAAACACACATTGGTGCTGGACTATAACAACCCGCAACAACTGGAGGATGCGTTCAAAGCCTATGGCAAAGACATTGCCTGCGTGATTGTCGAGCCCGTTGCCGGGAACATGAATCTGATCAAAGCGACGCCAGAATTCCTTCAGACAATGCGTCGTTTGTGTACGGACTACGGTAGTGTCTTGATTTTTGATGAGGTCATGTGCGGCTTCCGAGTCGGCCTTGGCGGCGCGCAAGCCTTATACGGAATTCAGGCCGATATCACTGCGCTGGGCAAAGTGATCGGGGGCGGCTTACCCGTAGCAGCGTTCGGCGGACGCTCAGACCTGATGCAGCACATGGCGCCTTTAGGTGGTGTCTATCAGGCGGGAACTTTGTCCGGCAACCCGGTTGCTGTAGCGGCAGGCATGTCGACACTGAAGCTCGTACAAGAGCCTGGCTTCTACGAAAATTTATCTGCGCAAACCACGAAATTGGTTGAAGGCTTGAGCGCTGCCGCCAGAGAGGCCAACATCTCGTTTTGCGCCGATTCTCAAGGCGGCATGTTTGGTCTGTATTTTGCCAACTCCATCCCAGACAGTTATGCAAGCGTGATGGCAAGCGACAAGGAAAAGTTTAATCGTTTCTTCCATCTCATGCTCAATGCCGGCGTCTATCTGGCTCCCTCTGCATTTGAAGCGGGATTTGTCTCCGCCCAGCATGATGATGGCGTCATTGCCGCAACGATAGAGGCTGCACGACACGCCTTTGCTCAATTGAATTAATGCTACAGTAGCCCACACTGCATCAACTCAGCCTGTCTGCCGTCGTCAAGACAAAGTACAGAGCAACCTGATGCAGTCCTCATTTTTTGTCTCTTGATGTGATACCCACGGACACTTAATTTGTCATCGCGCTCTCGTCAATTGCCTGTGTTGAGTAAGCTAAGTAAGCTGGCATTCTGTGTGTCAGCTTCCTCCATGTTGCTGACGGTTAGTGCCTTTGACTTCCCGCGCTTACAAACCAGCATACGGGCGCTGGGCGGTACTCAGCAAACACTTAATGAGTGGCAAAAATTAGTGCAGGCGAACGCCACTACATCAATCGCCGTCAAGCTGCAAACCGTCAACGATTTTTTTAATCAAAAAATAAGCTACGCAGAGGATCAGGAAGTCTGGGGTGTCCCCGATTATTGGGCAACGCCGATGGAAACGCTAGCCAAGGGTAAAGGCGATTGTGAAGATTTCGTCATTGCGAAATACTTTACTTTGCGCAGCATGAATGTTCCGGATAATCAATTGCGCCTCATCTATGTCAAAGCGCGGATTGATAACACCGACGGTATTGGCGGCAGTACCCAACAAGCGCATATGATACTGGCGTACTACCCACCTCCCTCTACGGACGGTGAGCCTCTGGTACTGGATAATTTAAATACCGAGATTCATCCGGCATCACAACGTAAAGACTTAACACCGATATTCAGCTTCAATAGTCAAGGAATTTTTTCCGGTGCTGCGGCCAATGCCGTAGCGGGTGCCGGCGGCACCAGCCGTCTATCGAGGTGGCAGGACTTGTTAGAACGTGCACGACGCGAAGGTTTTTAAAGGAAACGCATTATGTCTATGTATCGCCAACTCTGGCTTGCCATTATTCTCAGCACGCTGCTCGCGTCGATAGGCAGTTTGCTAGCGTCGACACTCAGTTCGCGAGCGTATCTGAATGAACAGCTCAGGATGAAAAATGCCGATAATGCCAGCGTTCTTGCCCTGTCGATCAGTCAGAAAAGTACCGATCCTGTAGATCTCGAATTAATGGTGGCGGCACTCTTTGATCGCGGGCATTACGAGAGTATCAGCATCACCAACCCTGATGGTAAAAAAATGGTCGAGCGCGTGACTGCGGCAGAAAAAACCCAAATACCGCAGTGGTTTATTCGCCTGTTCCCGATCCACTCATTCCCGGGGCGAGCACAAATCAGCGATGGCTGGAAACAAGTCGGTACGATTTCTCTGGTATCGCAAAGTGGTTTTGCGTATCAGGCATTATGGGACTCCACCTGCAATATGCTGGGAGCGATTGGTCTGGCCGGATTAATTTCCGGCTATCTGGGCACACAGGTATTACGCCGTCTGAAGCAACCACTAGATTCCGTCATTGCACAAGCACACGCCTTGTCAGAGCGACGCTTTGTGACGACACCCGAGTCACAGGTACCCGAGTTAAAACAACTGTCGCTTGCGATGAATGCGTCCGTCAATTTATTAAAATCCATGTTCGCTGAAGAGGCCACCAGACTCGACCACTTGCGCCGCGAGGCGAATACCGATGCGATCACCGGTCTGGCAAACCGCACGCATTTCATGGCGCAGCTACAAGTCATGGCCGAGGAAGAAAATGCCGCAACTGGCACGCTGGTGATGCTCCATCTGACACACTTCGCTCAACTGAATCAGCAATGGGGACGTGAAAAAACGGATGCACTGCTCAAAGATATCGGCCAGGCCTTGCAGCAACATATTCTGGCATTAGAAGAAGGCTTCGCTGCCAGGCTGAACGGATCGGACTTTGCTGTTTTGTGTCGTCATGCCGACGCAGAGCCCGTAGCAAAAACGCTGCTCGATCTTGTGAAGTACACACTAGAGCAAGCGGGCGATCATCCCTGCAAAGCCTGTATCGGCTATGGTGAATTTGACTATGGCATGACTGCAGGCGACCTGCTCTCTCAAGTCGATACGGCGATTGCCAGCGCTGAAATGAGTAGCCAGAGCGATGCCCGTCGCGCAGTGCCACTCGGCATTGCACAGGCCCCAAAAAGCAAAGATGAGTGGACTAATCTGATACAGCAGGCTTTGCAGCAAAATCGCGTCAAACTCGCGGTGTTTCCTGTCACTGATTTCACTCACCGCTTGCTGCATCAAGAGACCGCGTTGCGTCTGATGTTTGACGGTAGCTGGTTTGCGGCTGGCCGCTTTATCCCGATCGCAGAACGACTAGGTTTATCCGCACAACTCGACCTAAGTGCGGTTTCGCTGGGCCTCATTACCTTGGGCCAGCAACCTGCATTACCGGGGCTGGCGATTAATCTGTCGGCTTTTTCTATACGTGATGCGGGATTCAGGGAAGAGCTGCGCCGGTTTATGGAAACCTATACCGATCTCTGCCATCGACTATGGCTGGAGATACCTGAGAACGGCGTGTTCGCCCAACTCGACGCCTTCAAAATTTTTGAGCAAATGGTGCGACCATTTGGTTGCAAGATCGGTTTCAAACACGCAGGACATCAGCTCAGCAAGATGAATTTAATCCATGACATCAAACTGGACTATCTCAAGATTGATGGCAGTTTTATACGCAGCATCGATAGCAACGAGAGCAACCAGGTGTTCATCAAAAGCATGACGAATATCATGAGCCGCATAGGCACACAGGTCATTGCAGAAGCTGTCGTGTCTGAAGAAGAGTTCAATGCCCTTGCCACGCTCGGGCTGACCGGCGCAACCGGGTCAGGTGTGAAGCTACTCTAGTTTCGCGTATTGGATTCGTGGCAGGAGCAAAACAGCACTGCGAAGTTGCGACGGTGATGAGCTGAATGAATTCACCTGTCAAAAATTCTGAAAGTCCAGGTTGAATCCGCTGTCTGCATGGGGCTCACCAAGGCATTTTGTGCGAGGAGGCGCGCCAACATTGTGGATTCAGTTTTCAGAAATGATTTTTTGCGTACGAGCTGTATTAGCAATAACGCACTCTAATCATTGGTGGCGTGAAAAAAAATGATCTATTTCAACCAGCCACGGCGACGGAAATACAGGAACGGGGCGATAGCAGAAGCCAGCATCAATACCAGTGCAAACGGATATCCCCAATCCCATTGCAACTCCGGCAAAATTTTAAAATTCATACCGTAAATACTGGCGATCAGCGTCGGCGGTAAAAATGCGACCGAGGCCACAGAAAAAATCTTGATAATCTTATTCTGATTGATATTAATAAAACCGACGGTCGCATCCATCAGGAAGTTAATCTTATCGAACAAAAATGAGGTGTGACCATCAAGTGATTCAATGTCGCGCAAGATCTGCCGCGCCTCTTCAAACTGGTCGGCATTCAGCAGACGTCCACGCATCAAAAAACTCACAGCCCGGCGCGTATCCATCATATTGCGGCGAATCCGGCCATTCAGATCCTCCTCTTGCGCAATCGCATTCAGGGCGGCCGCCGCATCCTGATCAGAGAAATTCTTTTGCAATACTGCCCGGCTTACCTCTTCGAGATTTTGGTAAATTCCCTCCAGCGCATCAGCAGAATACTCGGCATCCGTTGCGTACAAATCCAGTAAGACATCTTTGTAATCGTTGATCGAACCAGGCCGGGAACGGGCGCGCATACGTACCAGTCGGAATACCGGCAAATCGAGAGTATGAACAGAGAACAGGATATCGCGGGCAAGAATGAAAGCGACTGTGACGGTACGGGCTGGCTCGTCGTCATCATCAATCAGAAAATCTGTACGCAAATGCAAGTCGCCATTATCCGCTTCGTAGTAACGTGCTGAGGCTTCAATATCTTTGACCTCGTCCTCGCCGGGTAAGGTCACGCCATAAATACTCTTGACCCATTCGCGCTCTTCTTCATTCGGATCGGTCAGATCGACCCAGATCGGCAACGTATTCTCCAGATCTTCGCGGTTCTCTACATTGATCTGGCTGAGGCGGCCATTGTGTAAAACGAAAACATTAATCATGGATGGATTCCGGCGAAAACGGATGGCTGGATTGTAAACCTGTTCATCTTACAATTTCAAACAAGATGACAAGGGCATCGACATCAGCGAGCTTGCTTAATAATCAGTTGTTCACGTAAATCAGCGACACCACTAGCCTGATTTTCACCGCTGGACGCAGGCACTTTAGGCGGTTCAAAGCCCTTGTTATCGATCAACTTGACTGTGCGTGTCGTTGTATTTGTATCGAGACAATCAGTATTGGAGAACACGACTTTCCCCTTGATAGTACAACGGCGCACCTCTGAATCTGCGGTGATCGTCTGCCCTATCGGATTATGTAAACTAGCCGCGTCCTTGATACCGGCGGAGATCGCATCACCGGATTTTGTCCAGCGCAGGAGTGCGTCGTGAAAAGGCAATTCGCCATAACGCATAAAATAAAAGAAGGCGAGTGCTAACGATGTCATGAGCATCATCACAATCGACGTCATCAGCAAACTAACCGCACCGGATTGCCTCTGCAAGCTCATGGCAACTCCGCAGAATTCATACGTTTCAAAATCATTTCACTACGTCTTTGTAAATACGCCGATCCGGTATTTTTATCGAAATAGCGCGGCTTAGGCAGCATCACAGCAAGCCGTGCCGCCTGCGCAGGTCCCAGCGCCGCGGCGCTAATGCCGTAGTAGTGCTGAGATGCTGCCTCGGCACCAAACACACCGACACCCCATTCAACTACGTTCAGATAAATTTCCAGAATCCGTTCTTTATCCATGCACAGCTCCAGCATGTACGTCACGATCAATTCCTGCCCTTTGCGCAGATAACTACGTTGTCCGGACAAAAACAAATTCTTCGCTAACTGCTGCGTAATCGTCGAACCACCGGACACTACTTTGCCCTTCTTTTGATTTTTTTCGTAGGCTTTTTGCATAGCTTCCCAATCGACACCGTCATGATCGACAAAACTATCGTCCTCGGAAGCAATCACAGCGCGCTTCAGATTGTTCGAAATTTTGTTATATGGCACCCATTTATGCTGGAGCCTGGCGTCTGGATTTTTTTCTTGCAGTACGCTTAATTGCTGACGCATGAAGCTGGTAGACGATGGATTGAATTTCACCCACCAGCAAATTTGCAGTAAAAAATACGCCTGCAGCAAAATGAATAAAAGTATCGGCAACAGAATCAGCCACAAGAAAAAACGCTTCATGACGACCTCGCCCTAGCCAACAACGCGCCGCGCAACTCTGCCAGCACGGGCGCCGTCTCAGGCAATACACCACGCCATAGCGCAAAGGCGACTGCCGCCTGTTCAACTAGCATTCCAAGGCCGTCACGGATCTGTGCCTCATGGCTAGCGGCAAAGCGCAAGAACGCTGTCGGCGCTGCTCCGTACATCATGTCGTAAGCCAGCGTATTTGCAGTGAAAATACCTGAAGAAACCGGCGGCACATCGTCGTGCAAACTTGCGGAGGTAGCGTTGATGACGATATCGAATTCACCGTCTACATCACTGAACGCGCTGCTGGTGACAACAGAGGCGATTCCTGCAAGCGGTTCATATTGATGCGCCAGCAAGACCAACTCTTCAGCTCGCGCAACGGTACGATTGGCGATCACCAGCTGTGCAGGTTGCTGTTCCAGTAGAGGCAGGAGCGCACCACGCGCGGCGCCGCCAGCGCCGAGCAGTAATACGCGCTTTCCCTGAAGCGTCACACCCGCATTACGTACAATATCGGCAACCAATCCCTGACCATCCGTGTTGTCGCCAAGAATGACAGCACCCTCAAACTTCAGCGTATTGACCGCACCGGCAGCTTGCGCACGCGGTGTCAATTGTGTGGCAAGCGCAAAAGCCTCAAGCTTAAAAGGGACAGTGACGTTCACCCCTTTACCGCCAGAGTTACGAAAGGACAAGACCGTCTGTGCAAACCCATCCAAAGGAGCCAGCAGGCGTTGATAATCGATTTGCTGGGCCGTCAGTAAGGCAAAGTGCGCATGTATCGCCGGCGACTTGCTATGCGCGATCGGATTGCCGATGACAACGTAACGGTCAGCTGTTGCGGCTCCAATCAGGGTACTCAATTGGGGCCTCCGCGCAACTCGGTTTCGAGTTGTTGATCACGGGTGAATTTGAAGCGGGTAATGACGACCCAGAGATCATCTTTATCATTCGAGCGCATATTCGCCGGGAACTTGCCAAACGGCGCCGCCCGCCGAACGATGCGTAAAGCAGCCGCATCCAGCGCGCGGTTACCCGATGATTTTTCTACCTTTGGTCCACCATCTTTTTCGTAGATGGTACCGTCCTGAAAAATCGGAATATAGATAATCAATTCACCGTACAGCTTCTTACCATCTTTTTGAGGAAAATTCAGCGTACCGATGTCCTCGACTTTTTTCTGCAAGGCCTTGTAATACATGGCATAACCAACTGCTTGCGTACTCGGCGTAATAAAGGTTTTACGCGGACGTTTGTTCTGATCTTCTATGGTCTGAGAAATCTCCGCAGCCATTCTGGCCAGCGCCTGATTGCTGTCCACATTATCCCGGCCATCGCTACTTTGTTTGCTGTCTTCTGATTTATTGCTGTCACTGGTTTTAGTAGATCTGAACGGTGTTTTCAAATCGACCTGATCCATCAATTTTTTTTGTCGTTCTTCCAGCTCTTCGACTTTACGCTTCGCCGTCATAATGCTGTCGCCGTTTTCGGTCTTGCGCATATCCGGTAGAGGTGACTTGGCGCGCCCCGCATCGCTCGCACCACCGCCATCGAGATCGGCCTGAGCTAATGCTTCTGCTTTTAAGGGTTTTTTATCATGCTTAGCATTGACTAAAATAACTTCCAGACCGGGATCCGCAGCAACAGCCTCAGCAGGTCGGGGAGAAACAAAGTGCAATAACAAAATCGTCCCGTGCAAGACCAGGGAGATCAAGATGGCAGTGGACAGAATCAGATTATCAAAAATGGATTTCACAAATAGTTTCGTCGTTTTTTTAATGTAAGGCGGCGATCAGAAGTCATCGACTACTCTTGCGGACTATGTTCAGTTTTCTGGCTGCGCCGGATTGACGTGATGCTCGGCCTGCTGCGACACGGTCAATGAGTCGATCGCATCAACTTCGCCTGACATTGTAGCGCCGTTACTTTCTTCCGTAACGGTCAATTCGCCAGCTTCGCTGGACTGATCAGCCATATCGTCGACCACGGCGACAATCTCGCCATCCGCAGCGTCGTCTTCGACATCGCCAAGACCTTCTTCGGTCACGCTGGATAACATTTCCAGAATACGCGCTTCAACGCTGAGATCTACCTCATCCCAGCGCAGGATGTCGAGTTTGACCTGTGCGCCGCGCGCCATTTGCGGCATGCCCGGCAAACGGATGATCAGGGGAATATCGACCAAGCGCAGCACTTCATCCTTGAGCACTACGGCCACAACCTGGCGCGCCTCTTCTTGTTGCAACCAGCGCAGGCACCAGTATCTTTCCATGGTGGACTGGAAGTCGCCATAGGCGGAATACGCAGCGTCAAAACCAGATACGATTGCGAACAGGTCAGCGTCTTTGGGTTTAAACGGCGCTACCAGCGGTGCGGTTACGCCATTTTGTACGCAGGCGATGATTTGCCACTGATTCACCAGATCGGTATAGCGACGCAGTGGCGAAGTACTCCATGCATATTGATCGACGCCCAGCCCCTGATGTGGCGCGGCGTGGGTAACCATACGTACCTGCATCTTGGCGGCCCAGCCACCAGACCCGCCCCCCTGCGCACGATAGATGCCGGGGATGCCGTGATCGGCCATGAATTTGCCCCAGGTACTGTTCGCAAAAATCATCAGCTCGGCAACCATCTTATCCAGCGGCGCACCACGCTTGCGGCGAACGATGGAGACAACATCATTCTCAACATAAAAATTGAAATCGACACGGTTGGTTTGCTCTGGCTTAAGTCCGAAACTTTCGCGCTTCGCCATGCGACCCTGCTCAAGCACCAGCGCCCATTGCCAGATTCTGGCGATCTCGGCTTTGTGCGGATACTCGCCGGCATTATTTGCGAGATTGTCCTCGGTCACCAGTGCATCAAGATCGTTATGACGCAGATTCGATGCCATCGGTATTGCTTCGACCTTGGTTTCGGTGCTGACGACAGACCAGTCTGTTGTGTTGAGCGTCACATATAACGACAGCGCCGGACGCGTCTGGCCTTCGCCGAGCGTATAAGTCTCGACCAGCGCATCGGGCAACATCGTGATCTTGTCGCCTGGCATATACACAGTGGACATACGGGAACGCGCAATGGCATCGAGCGCATCACCGCGCTGTATACCCAGCGCTGGTGCCGCAATATGAATACCGACGCGTATCTGGTCGCTGCCCAACTCAACGACGGAGAACGCATCATCAATCTCGGTCGTGGTTACGTCATCAATCGAAAAAGCCTGCACATCTGCCACTGGCAAATCCGTCGGCAAAGCTGGAATAGGCGCTGCAGGAAACCCCAAGCCCCTAGGAAAACTCTCAAACAGAAATTTAGAAAAGTGCAGGTCTTTCGCACTCGTCAGTCCGCCGCATGCCAGCATCAGGCGTGCTGGCGAAGTTTGCAAGGCATCGCAGGCTTCGGCCATGGCTTTATATTCAATGCTGTTTTTGTCAGGCTTGAATAATAGTTGCAGTGCCAGTGATGTAAATGCGGCGGGCAGGCGATGTTGCTTCAATTCTTCAACATACGCCGCCTGCACGATCAACTGCTGCTTCTTCTTTTCTATGCCTGCCAGAGCTGCCTTCAAGGAGGCTTCCGGTGCTTTTTTGTAGCGGCCACGGCCCTTTTTGTAGAAATAAACCGGTGAGCTATGCAATGCCAGAATCAGTCCAGCTGCCTCGTCGGGCGTCGGTGCGTGTCCAAAATATTCGGCACCTAATTCAGCAAAACCAAATTCATCCTCGCCCGCGACTTCCCATAAAAACGCCAGGTCAATCTCAGCCGCCAATGTTTTTGCCTGAGTCATCAATGTGGCAGGATCGGGAGAGCCGAACTGCAACAGCACATCCTTCGCCTTGACTTTGCTACGCTTGCCGCTCGCCAGCTCAACCTGATACGCCTCACCCGCCTGCGACAAGACGCTGCCTCCCTTGAAATCACCTGATTCTTCAAAAAATAAGTTCATGCAATACTTCTTCGATGCGCCGGTCGCCCAGCTATTGTTTATCCAATACAGATCTGACGTCGATACATGAGCTATACATTGCTTCGACACGCTGTCAATCTATAATCAATTTATTCCATAAGGGGAGTATCGCCCAATTTAAGCCCAGTCCGCACTCGATACGGCGTGGTTTAAATATGCTCCCCACCAGTATGCTTTAATTTCAAGTCTATAATCGCTGGCAAGAACACCTCCGTTACCAGCAGGCTACTGCCTTTACGACGAAACACCGATCGTCGTGCCAGCAAGCTAAATACGCCCTGCGTCAGTCCGGCTAATTCTTCAATAGCGACAATCCTGCGCATCAAGGGATGCGAAGGGCGCAAACGTGCGTACATCAGATCACCACGCGCCACCAGCGGATCGTTAAACAAGGTTGTCCCTAGAGAACGCTCGCCGAGAGAACGGAATAAAGGCCATTGCGTAGCGCTCGCCGTCAAGGGCACCACCGTATGCGCATAGACCATCGCTTGCCCGTCACAGCGCAAGATCACCTCTCGCTCATGCACTTTACGAACTACAGGCAAACCGATCTGCTCAGCCTCATCAGGCAGACACAGGGCACGGCGCTGGTGCAGGCGCTGAACGCGAAACTGACCGCAACGCGCTACCAGACGCGCAGTCAGCGAACCGCGGTTGGACAGCCAGTCTGCCATCAGGGGCGAGGCCTGTACGCCGTTCACATTCGCAAACCAGCGCGCATGAGCTGGTGTCACGATCAGCGATATGCAAGGAGCACCTTTATCTTCATGCTGATGCGCCGCTGCTTTCTGCTTCATGCCTTGGCTCATACTCTGCTTTATGTTTTGCGTCATGCTTTTTCATCGCAAAACGCTATTACCTGATCGATATAATCAACAAAATCCGCCATACCATGATCACTGCCCTGAATCACAATCTGTTGAGCGCCGGGATAATGCGCGACCATCTCGCGCCAGTCCAGCACCTCATCTCCCGTCGCTGCCAGCAATAAATAGCGTTCGGGCTGAGTAATGGCCACTACTTCGCAGGCACGTAACTCCGGCACATACTCCGCTTTAAACTCAAATATCTCGTCACTGTGATAAGCCGTCGTGACGCCGACGTATTTCTTCAGATCGCGCGGCGGCTTGACGGCAGGATTTAACAGTACCGCTTTGCAGCCATAACGCTCCGCCAACCAGGTTGCATAAAATCCTCCTAGAGAGGACCCGATGATAGTGATCTCGCTGAGCGGATAAGCAGCAAGAATCTGCTCGGCTTGCTGGATTGCTATCAAAGGCGAGGCCGATAGCTGCGGACAAACATAGTCATCAGCACGGCCAAGGCGCTGCATATGCTCCGCCATCATGCGGGCTTTAAAGGATTGTGGCGACGAGCGAAAACCGTGCAAGTACAAAATCATGCTTGTGCAACCTTGCCCAAGGCATCCAGCAATTTTTGATGAATGCCGCCAAAACCACCATTGCTCATGACCAGAATATGATCGCCTGGCTGCGCTTTGATGACAATGTCCACGACCAGCTCACTCAGATCATGATGAGCGCTCGCCTTGTCGCCAAGCGGCTGCAAGGCTTCGGCCAGATCCCAGCCTAGGACAGTTTTACCTGTGGCAGGTGCGCCATAAGCAAAAACCAGATCCGCCTCGGCCAGACTGCCTGGCAAAGCTTGTTTCATGGTGCCGAGCTTCATGGTGTTGGAGCGCGGCTCCAGTACTGCCAGAATGCGTGCCGTACCGACCTTACGCCGCAAACCCGCAACCGTAGTCGCAATCGCTGTCGGATGATGCGCAAAATCGTCAACGACGGTGATGCCATTTGTAACACCGCGAACCTCCATGCGGCGCTTCACGTTGACAAACTGTCCCAGAGCCTCAATGGCAATCGCTGGCGTGACGCCAACATGGCGGGCCGCCGCAATCGCAGCCAGTGCATTCAGGCGATTGTGCGCGCCATTCAATTGCCACTGTACCGTGCCCTGAAATTCGCCATGAAAGAGAACGTCGAAATCTTCGCCGTCTTTTAAGATCAATGACCAGCCTTGCTGCGCATCACTGTGTAGATCTGCATTGGCATCCACGCCAAAGAATTCTTTACTGCTCCAGCAACCGCGCTCCAATACGCGCTGCAACGAGCCTTCCTGCCCGTTCACGATCAGACAACCAATGCCGGGCACCGTGCGCACCAGATGATGGAACTGCGTTTCAATCGCGGTAATATCGGGAAAAATATCAGCATGATCGTATTCGAGATTATTCAGAATTGCGGTCTTGGCATGGTAATGCACAAACTTGCTGCGCTTATCAAAGAAAGCGGTATCGTATTCATCAGCCTCAATGACAAAAAAATCGGATGCCGCCTGATTTAATGCCTGACCGGACAGACGCGCAGAAATACCGAAATTCAAGGGCACGCCACCGATCAAAAAGCCTGGCGCATAACCGGCAGACTCCAGTATCCACGCCAGCATCGCCGAGGTCGTCGTCTTGCCATGAGTGCCCGCGACAGCCAAAACCCATTTATCCCGCAGGATATGTTCGCCCATCCATTGCGGACCGGAGATATAAGGCAAGCCACGATTCAGGATTTCTTCCATCAAAGGATTGCCGCGGGTAACAACATTACCGATCACATATAGGTCAGGTTCAATGGCACTCTGTTCGACACCAAAACCTTCAGTCAGCACGATTCCTTGCGACTCCAGCTGCGTGCTCATCGGCGGATACACATTCGCATCACACCCCGTCACTTTGTGCCCCGCCTGTTTCGCCAACACGGCCAGACCACCCATGAACGTACCGCAAATACCTAATATGTGAATGTGCATAATTATTTAGTCAAACGAGCTAGCTGCGCGCAAATTTCAGAATCCCGCAATTCTACCTGAGAGATGCCTTTAACCCAGCTTTTCCATCAACCCGCTCATCTGTATGGAGGCAATGCTGAAATAGTAAGAACTCCATTCAATCCCATTGGTTTTTGATCCATGCGTTCATTGTCAATTTGCAAGCACGGCCCCAACGATTGCCTGGCTGGCAAACTGCCTGACCTGACGTTGATAGTAAATCCGGCTTTACTTCAGCTTTACCTCAGCTTTAATCCGGGATTTCTCCTTTTGGTTTATCATGCCGACATGATGATAAGTACTCCTAGAGAAGCCGAATCGCTGCGCGCCGAAATCGCTGCGCTGGCGGCTCGCATGATTGCTGAAGATGGCGCAGATTATGGCTCCGCCAAGCGCCGCGCTGCCAAACAATTGCTGGGCAATCAAAAAGTTCGCGGCGATGTCATGCCCGACAATCAGCAGATTGAGCAGGAAGTACGCGAATACAATGCCATCTTTTTTGGTGATACCCAACCACAGCGCTTGCTGGAATTGCGCGAAATTGCTCTGGATGTAATGCAACTACTGGAGAGGTTCAATCCATATCTGGTCGGCGCAGTCATGAATGGCACCGCAGGTGATCATTCCGACATCTATTTGCATTTATTTACCGACAATGGCAAAGATGTTGCCATTTTTTTGCTGAATCAAGATATTCGTTTTGAAGTAACCGAGAACACCTCAAGCAAACGGCATGAGCCCGTTGAGACCTTAAGTTTTATGTATCAGCAAGAGGGAGTGCATCTGGCGCTCTACAATCAAGATGATTTGCGCGCTGGGGGTCGTAATGAGCGCGCAGGCATGGCCGCAGTGGCGGCATTAATTTCAGAAAGTCAGGAATGAATAAACGTTTTTTCTTCGCCGCCGTTTTGGTCGCGATTGCATCAATCACATTTGGAGTAGTCGCTGCCAACAAACAGCTGGCGCCTTCAGCCCCCAAAAACGCCAGCGTGGCGCAGTTGCTCGCACTATCCTTGCCTGACAGCAAGGGACAAACCCAGAAACTCGCACAATGGCAGGGGAAGTTCTTATTGGTTAATTTCTGGGCAACCTGGTGTGGACCTTGCGTTCAGGAAATGCCAGAACTGTCCGCATTACAAAAAGACTTGGCCAGCGCCAACGTTCAGCTTCTGGGCTTGGGCATTGATAGCCCCACCAATATCGCTGATTTCGCAAAAAAATATCAGATTACCTACCCCTTATTCGCCGCTGGCATGGAGGGCACCGAGTTATCTCGCCAATTGGGCAATCAAGCAGGGGGATTACCGTTTACCGTACTGATCGCCCCGGATGGCTCGGTGGCAAAACAATATCTCGGTCGTCTGAAAATGGATGAATTGCGGGCCGATATAAGTAAACTGACTAAAGCGGCCAAATAGTTTTCCTTGCCAATCCACTACAAATAGCGGCAAAATGCGGCTATCTTCGTGAAACAGAATTGATAATATGGCAAGCAAACTGCTGCTGCTGAATGGTCCGAATCTGAATTTGCTAGGCACCCGTGAGCCGCAAGTCTATGGCGCAACAACACTGGCCGAGCTGGAAAATGCTGCACAAAATCAGGCCCAGCAGGCCGGCGCAAGTCTAATCTGTTTCCAAAGTAACCATGAAGGTGCCCTGATTGACAGGATACATGCTGCGCGTGCAGAACAGATTGACGTCATCATCATTAATCCGGGCGGTTTGACGCACACCAGCATTGCTTTACGTGACGCACTTGCCGGAGTTGCGATCCCTTTTATTGAGGTACATATTTCCAATGTGCATCAAAGAGAACAGTTCCGGCATCATTCTTTCCTTTCCGAAATAGCCAAAGGCGTGATTTGCGGCCTTGGCACTGAAGGCTATCGATTAGCGATTGACTTTAGTTTAAAAAATCTTTAAATTCTTGCATCTTCACGCAATTTACATACATTGGCTTCGATATAGCATATAATTGCGTGCATTCCAATAACGCTTACTGAACTAAATTTTGAGTTCAGACGCATCTTCACTAGGGGATTTCACATGGATTTAAGAAAACTCAAGACTTTGATTGATCTCGTTGCCGAGTCCGATATTGCCGAACTTGAAGTCACTGAAGGCGAAGGTAAAGTCAGGATTGTTAAAACCCCGGCCGTTCCGCAGAATCAAGTCGTGATGATGCAACCTCAGCACATGCAACAAGCAGCACCAATGTCCCCCGCACCAGTTGCCACAGCTGCCAGCACTCCGGCAGCTCCGGTTGTACCCGAAGGTAACATCGTCAAATCTCCTATGGTAGGCACGTTCTACCGCTCTTCTGCACCGGGCTCCGCACCATTCGTAGATATCGGCAAAAACGTCAATGCCGGCGATACTCTGTGCATTATTGAAGCGATGAAACTGTTGAACGAAATCGAAAGTGATTTCAGCGGCACCATCAAACAGATTTTGGTAGAAAACGGTCAGCCAGTAGAATACGGCCAGCCTTTGTTTATCGTTGGCTAATTCAAAACTCTAGCCTGGACTTCGTTTTAAGATAGGCCAAGATATCAAAACGGCTAAACTCAGTATTCCACATTGCGTACTCGCTGAATTTTGTACCCAAGTGAGCATACTGCCTGCAACGCTGCAAGCAACGTTACTGCAAAATTTATATCATGTTTGAAAAAATTCTAATCGCCAACCGGGGGGAAATCGCGCTTCGCATCCAGCGCGCCTGCCGTGAAATGGGCATCAAAACCGTGGTCGTTCACTCTGAAGCAGACCGTGAAGCAAAATACGTCAAGCTGGCTGATGAGTCCGTCTGTATCGGCCCGGCACCCTCGAATTTAAGTTACCTCAGTATGCCGGCAATTATCAGCGCCGCTGAAGTGACTGACGCACAAGCGATTCATCCAGGCTATGGCTTTTTGTCTGAAAATGCCGATTTCGCAGAGCGCGTAGAGCAATCCGGCTTTGTCTTCATCGGCCCGCGTGCAGAATCCATCCGCCTGATGGGCGACAAAGTATCTGCCAAACACGCCATGATCAAAGCAGGCGTACCTTGCGTACCGGGTTCGGAAGGCGCACTCCCTGACGATCCTAAAGTCATCGTCCAAACTGCACGTAAAGTCGGCTATCCGGTCATTATCAAGGCAGCTGGCGGCGGTGGCGGACGTGGCATGCGCGTGGTTCATACTGAGGCAGCATTGCTCAACGCGGTCACCATGACCAAAACGGAGGCTGGTGCCGCATTTGGCAACCCTGAAGTGTATATGGAGAAGTTTCTGGAAAATCCACGCCATGTGGAAATCCAGATCCTGGCCGATCAGCACGGCAGTGCCGTCTGGTTAGGCGAGCGCGATTGCTCTATGCAACGTCGTCACCAGAAGGTCATTGAAGAAGCACCAGCACCAGGCATCCCGCGTAAGATCATCGAAAAAATCGGCGACCGTTGCGCTGCAGCTTGCCGCAAGATCGGTTATCGCGGTGCAGGTACGTTTGAATTCCTGTACGAAAACGGCGAGTTCTATTTCATCGAAATGAATACCCGCGTTCAGGTTGAACATCCGGTAACCGAAATGATCACCGGTATCGATATTGTGCAGGAGCAGATCCGTATCGCGTTTGGCGAAAAACTACGGGTACGCCAGAGCGATATCGAACTGAAAGGTCATTCTATCGAATGCCGTATCAATGCAGAAGATCCGTTCAAGTTCATACCATCACCAGGGCGTATCACATCCTGGCACGCACCTGGCGGCCCTGGCATTCGGGTAGACTCACATGCGTATGCTGGCTACTTTGTTCCGCCAAATTATGATTCCATGATCGGCAAGGTAATCTCTTATGGGACGACCCGCGAACAGGCGATTCGTCGCATGCAGATTGCGTTGTCCGAAATGGTAGTAGAGGGAATACAAACCAATATTCCTTTGCATCGTGAACTGATGGTCGATGCACGATTCATCGAAGGCGGCACCAATATTCATTATTTAGAGCACAAGCTGGCAGAAATGCCAGATCTGGCAAAGAAAAATAAATCTTAGGTCCGGCTTCCGGATTTTCGAACTAAAAGTAAATCAGGACGCAGCGGATCCTTTGGTCTACTGCGTCCTGATGTAGTAAACAAGGATATAAAAATGGGTTGGATAGAAATTGTCATCGAAGTAGCGCGCGATCATGCGGAAAGTCTGTCAGATGCATTGATGGAGGCGGGTGCGTTGTCCGTTTCTGTTGAAGACGCTGATGAAGGTACCGATGCAGAAAGACCTTTATTCGGCGAGCCTGGCATGGAACCAGAAGAAGCCGCATGGGATCACAGCCGCGTCGTTGCGCTGATCGCAGAAGACGCAGATCCCGTCGCTATCCTGACCGCAGCATCGACTGAAGTCGGACTGGCGGCAGTTCCAGCCCATACAACCCGTACCGTCGAAGAACAAGACTGGGTGCGACTGACGCAATCCCAGTTCGACCCTATTCATATAGGTAAAAATATTTGGGTCGTGCCAAGCTGGCATGACATTCCAGACCCAAACGCACTCGTGCTTGAGTTAGATCCTGGACTGGCCTTTGGTACTGGCAGCCACCCTACTACCCGTCTCTGCATGGAATGGCTGGAAGCCCACGCACCGAAAGATTTGTCCGTATTAGATTACGGTTGCGGCTCTGGTATTCTGGCGATGGTTGCGAAAAAACTCGATGCACGCGCTGTGGTCGGTGTCGATATCGATCCGCAAGCGATAGAGTCAGCCCAATTTAATGCAGAACGCAATCATTGCGACATCACGTACGCGCTACCAGAGACTTTTGCGGCCTCACATCCGATCGGCGTGCAGTTTGACGTCGTTGTCGCCAATATTTTATCCAGCCCGCTCAAAGTCATGGCACCGATGCTGGCAGGTCGCGTTGCTGAAGGTGGCGCGCTGATTTTATCTGGCGTCTTAGCGCGACAGGCCGAAGAGGTTGCTGCAGCCTATGCGCCATTTATCCAACTCACCGTCTGGGCAGAGCACGAAGGCTGGGTAGCCTTGTCCGGTCGCCGTTCAGTCTAAGGACGCACAAGCATGGCACTAGCCACTCAATGCCCTCACTGCCATACAACCTTCCGGGTTGCCAATGATCAGTTGAAGCTGCATGGTGGTCTTGTGCGTTGCGGTTCCTGCCAGCAGACTTTTAACGGCATTGAGCATTTGCTGGCACCTGCCGCTGCTATACCTCCGGCGACTCCGTCTGCCCCACACCACACTGTCCCTCCGATCAATCCGACCACTTCGCCCACTTCGATTACTCAGATCACTGACAATCCAACGCCAACTCCCGGCGTCATTGCGCCAGCACCTACTGAGATTGCGGCGCCGGCAATTGCGGAGCAAGCATCGGAGGCAATGCCGCAAGAAGAACCGGACTATACGGCAAGTGTTGAAGCCTTGGAAGCAACCTCTCCGGAGGCGCTCGTCGATCAGGCTGAAGCGCATTCTCCGGCAATCGCGGCAACTGCGGACGCGAGTAGAGAAGCGTCATCAAGCGTTGACGAGCTTGATTTTGATATGGGTGTCGAAGATCTTGATGCACCATCAGCGAGCGCTCAACATATCGTGTCAGCAGATGACACGCTCGATGATGAAAAAATCAATCAAGTTGAGCTAGAGACACGTATTGCTTTAATGGATGAGCCCTCATGGTCAGCTACAGAGGCATCCGGCGAGGCAACAGAATCAGATAACAGACAAGAACCGCATTTAGATAATTCCGGCCCAACTGACGATGACAATGCGCATGCCCTTCAGGACGAGGAAGTCTATTCCGGCGAGCCGGAGAAGCATTTGCATGACGGCTTAGACTTTGATAACAGCGGCAAATCCGACTCGGTTACCGATCAATTATCACAACCAGAACAACAGCTGGAGCATGAAGCAGAATTACCAGGATTTGTCATCGCCGCAGAAAAAAACAAAGGACGCCGTCGCTGGATCCGTATTGCGATGATCGTTTTGTCCCTGCTTATGCTGTTGTCACTAACAGGCCAGGTGTGCTATAGCGCCCGCAATCAGATTGCGGCTTGGTTGCCGCAGACAAAACCTGCATTAATCGAGGGCTGCAAATTATTGAAATGCCAGATCAGCCTGCCTGCACAGATCGATCAGATTTCGATTGAATCAAATGAGCTGCAAGCGCTGTCTGCAGCCAGAAATGTTTTTACTCTGGCCGTACAGTTGCAAAACAAAGGGTCGCTCACGCAAGAATGGCCAATGCTAGAGCTGGTGCTGAACGATGCAAAAGACAAGCCGGTTCTGCGCAAAGTATTTGTGCCATCCGATTACCTAAACAATAAAAACGACCTGTCTAAAGGTTTTTCACCTTCCAGTGAACAATCCGTTAAATTGTATTTTGAGTTATCCGACATCAAAGCTGCCGGATATCATGTGAGCATTTTTTATCCTTGATGCAGCACGAATCAATCAGCCTGATTCGGTGCATTCAGAGCGTTCAGCGCGACCGCCAGACGCGAACCGACTACTGCGTTGTTTTTGATCAGAGCAATATTCGTGACCAGGCTGCGACCTTCCGTTAATTGCTTAATCCTGTGTAATAAAAATGGGGTGACTGCCTTACCGCTGACGCCCTGCTGTGCCGCCTCCTGTAAAGCCTGTTCTGTCATCTGATCAATCTCGGCCTTTGGCATCGCCTCAGTCTCTGGCACGGGATTAGCAATAACCACACCGCCCCGCAAACCCAGACTCCATTTACAACGCACAAAACTGGCCTGCTCTTGCGCACTATCTAAACGGAAGTCCGCTTTGAAGCCGCTATCGCGAGTAAAAAACGCCGGAAACTCCGCCTGACCGACGCTAACGACCGGTACGCCATGGGTTTCCAGATATTCCAGTGTTAGCCCCAGATCCAGTATCGACTTCGCACCAGCACATACGACCGCGATCGAAGTTTGGGCTAGTTCCTGCAAATCGGCAGAGATATCAAAACTGGTTTCAGCTCCGCGATGGACGCCACCGATACCGCCGGTGACGAATACCTGTATTCCCGCCAGCTCCGCACAAATCATCGTCGCCGCAACGGTAGTCGCACCGAGCTTGCCGGTCGTGAGCACATACGGCAAATCACGACGACTGACTTTCATCGCATCCGGTGCAATGGCAAGCTGTTCAAGCTCAGCGTCAGACAAGCCAATCCGTATCTTGCCTCCGATGATCGCAATCGTCGCAGGCACTGCTCCCGACGCACGAATCAACTGCTCAACTTCACGCGCAGTCTGACCGTTTTGCGGATAAGGCATGCCATGGGAAATGATGGTGGATTCCAGGGCGACAATCGCCTTGCCTTGTGCTTTTGCCTGGATGACTTCTTCTGAAAAAACGAGATGGTTTTGCATAATGTATTTCTTATTTAGGTAAATTTATCAAAGTATCAGGAGCCAGGTCAGGACAGACAGTTGCGGCACTTTGTAAGGTCAGCGCAGCCAGATGCAGTCCGCGCTTTGCTGCCGATATCATGTCATTATCGTCATGACACAGCGACCAGCAAACCGCCGCGGCAAACGCATCGCCAGCACCGGTGACATCGCAGACATCCACAGCAGGCGCATGCAATTCATGCCATTCCGCACCATCGGTCAGCATCACCCCAGCCTCCCCCAAAGTGACGATGACATCCTGTACGCCCTGTGCCTGCACTAAGCGACAGGCATGTTTAATGTCATCCTCGGTATCGAGCGTTTGCGCCACCCGGGTTCCCAGCTCGGCCCGGTTAAGTATCAGCAACCTGACTCCTTGTAAGTCGTCAGGCAAGCGGCTCATCTTCGGCTGGGACACGGCAACCAGAACCAGCGGGTGACCACAACGGATCGCTTCAGCCTGCAAATAGTCAATACTGGATTTAGGCAAATTCAGATCCGCGACGGTCATCAGAGCGACCGCCCTTTGTGTCTGTCGGCTCGCAAGAAAAGCCACATCAAGCTGTTCACACAATTGCATATGCGCCAGTGCCAGCACCATTTCACCATCGGCATCGAGAATCGCGGTGTAGCTGCCACTACCCTGACCGCTCAGCGTCAGGCTGGCACTGGTGTCCATCCCGGCAACACGCCCCTGTGCCAGCAAACCAGCACCGCTCGCATCATCCCCCACAGCGCAGATCAGGCTCGTAGCACTGCCCAAGCGGGCGAGATTTTCAGCAATATTGCGCGCCACGCCTCCAAAACTCTCATACTGACTGACCGGATTCGACGTCCCCATCTGTAACGCCCCCACAGTCCGGACTTTGCGGTCGATATTAGCCCCGCCGATACACACCACCGGTCTGCGCTCAGGGAACACATAGGCACGCCCCAGTAAGCGTTTTTCGCGAATCAGACTGGCGATATGCCCTGCCACCGCCGAACGCGATAATTGCAGCCGCTCCGCCAGCTCCTGCTGCGAGATAAACGGCTGGGCATGGATAATCTGATATAACTGTTCTTTTTTTGATTCGATCACGAGGCGTCCGAAAAGTAGTGCAAAGAAATAAAACAGTAAAAACGGTGACGTAAAGAGAACTTACGCAAAACGACAATCTGATCACCACCAAGCATATTGAATCCACAGGAAGGATGCGGCTTCCAAAGGGTTTTCGTGCCAACAGGCGCACCCCGCTTGCGGATTCGTTTGAAAAGTTTCTAAAAAAGCTTCTAAAAAACCTTCACCCGATATTTCATAGAATCGCTTACTTCTGACTTTCCCCTGTATCGCCGTGCCACAGTGTCTCCGTGGTAAAAGGTCTTGGTTTTTGCGTCAATTCTATAAAAATCAGATAAAACAGCGGAATAAAACAAACATTTGTCTAAAATAATAAACAAATGTCTTTTTTTCGTCAAATTCTTCGTCCAACTCGTCGTCACATGATGATTAATTCCCTCACCAGTTTTAACCGGATGCCACACCAGCAGAGCATTTATGTCGTGATGATTTGACGTGGCTAACTATCCCGTGCAAAATTTCCAACATTTTGAATTTGAAGCAAAATTTCAACGCTTTGCAGATTAGTTCTTGACTTGCATAAGCTCACCATAGTTAAATAGGAAATCGATTGCGCAAACGATTGCGCGATCATTTTTTTAGCCAAGAGATCGTCAAATGAAGCCACGCATCGCCGTTGTTGGTAGCGTCAATATGGACCTGGTGTTTCGCACCCCTCGCATGCCCGCCGTCGGCGAAACCATGCACGGTCATGAATTCTGTCAAATTCCCGGTGGTAAAGGTGCAAATCAAGCGGTAGCGGCAGCACGTCAGGGGGCGGAAGTCAGCTTTATCGGCGCAGTAGGCAATGATGGTTTTGGTGAATTCTCTCAAGCCTGCCTGGCAAAAGAAGGCATAGAGCTCAGCCATCTGGCAACGATCAATGGCGTCGCCACCGGCGTCGCAGGCATTCTCGTCGAAGACAGCGGCAACAACAGTATCGTGCTGGCAGCTGGCGCCAATGCGCGCGTCAGCATCGACCAGGTAGAAAGTGCGAGCGCCACGATCATGGCAGCAAAGTTCTTGCTCTGCCAGCTCGAAACGCCTCTGGCCAGCGTAGAACGTGCGATTCAGATCGCCCATCAGCATCAAGTCGGCGTCATCCTGAATCCAGCTCCCGCACAAGATTTATCTGACGACATTTTGCAACTGGTTGACTATCTGGTGGTCAATGAAACAGAAGCATCTCAGCTCAGCAAAATCACAGTGACCGATCAAAATAGCGCGAAATTAGCTTCCCAAGCACTGCTTAAGCGTGGTGTGGGCACCGTCCTGCTGACCATGGGAGAACACGGCGTCATCATTACAGATAAAACAGGAAGTCAGTTTATCACCGCAATTAAAGTTGACGTCGTCGATACGACAGCAGCGGGCGATACCTTTGTTGGCGCATTCGCGGTTGGTCTGGCTAATGGATTGAGTGTGCTCGATGCCAGCGGCGAGGCGCAATACACGGCAGCACTGACGGTGACCAAACTTGGTGCACAAACCTCGATCCCGCATCGTCAGGAAGTAATGGAATTTATGCAGCGCCGCCAAGCTGCTTAGCAAACACTAACTTCGCAAACAGATATAGCTTAACCGAGTCCTGATATTACGCCAGTCAGCTCAGTATCTCGGCAACAAATTTTGAAATAAAATCGGCGCTGACTGACTGGAATAGTAAGACCATGTTAGGCTTGCTAGCCACTGGTAAAAATACGCTTGAACTGATTTGAACCTGCCTGGCCATGCAGTCATCTCCAACGAATACGACCGACGAGGATTTACCGATGAAACTGAAGCATCTTTGCCTGACCATGACAGCTGTATCAAGCCTGCTCGCCGCGAATGCGTACGCCGCAGATCCAAAGCTGGCAGTGATTTACGATGCAGGTGGCAAATTCGACAAATCCTTCAATCAATCGGCCTCCGAGGGTGCAGAGCGCTTCAAAAAAGAAACCAAAATTTCCTATCTCGAAGTCCAGGTCGCCAGCGACACTCAGACTGAACAGGTATTGCGCAATCTGGCACGCAAGAACGTCGACCTAATCGCCGCGATCGGTTTCGCGCAGAGTCAGGCAGTTCAGAATATTGCCAAAGAATTTCCAAAAACCAAATTCGTCCTGATCGATGGCGTAGCCACCGGTGACAACGTCAGCTCCGTCCTGTTTAAGGAACAAGAAGGTTCTTATCTGGTTGGCGTTGCCGCAGCAATGGCGAGCAAATCCAAAAAAATCGGCTTCGTCGGTGGTATGGACATCCCGCTGATCCGCACCTTCTCTTGCGGCTACGCGCAAGGCGCCAAAGCTATTGACGCTAAAGTCGAAGTCACAACCAATATGGTCGGCACCACGACGTCCGCCTGGAACGATCCAGCTAAAGGCGGTGAGCTGGCGCGCGCCCAGTTTGAACGTGGCGTCGATGTCGTCTTTGCGGCGGCGGGTGGCAGCGGCATGGGCACACTGCAAACTGCAAAAGAAAAAGGCAAGCTGGCAATCGGCGTGGACTCCAATCAAAATTATCTCTATCCGGGCACCATGCTGACCTCGATGGTGAAACGTGTTGACCAGGCCATCTATGACAGCTTCATGCAAATCAAAAACGGCAACTGGAAAGCTGGCATCATCAGCAAAGGCCTGAAAGAAGGCGGCGTAGACTGGGCGTTAGATAAAGACAACCGTAACCTGATTACGCCAGAAATCGAAAAACGTGTGAACGCCGCCAAGCAAGACATCGTCAGCGGCAAAGTCAAAGTGATCGATTTCCGTGAAGGCAGTAAGTGCCCGGTTTGATACCGATTTGATGCTAGATTCATGTCAGATTAATTGGCCAGCGACCCAGCAAATAGATATAGGGCTTAGGCAAAACTGTTCCAGCTAGGCGTGCCGACGAAGACAGTGCTATGGCACGGCGAGGCGGCAACAACGACGCTGGGGCGGTTTTGCATAAGTCCTAAGATAAAGAGAGATTGATGTAAGACCTCTGCCCATATCTGCAAAGATGATGGGCAGAATAAATTGCACGTAATCGTCAGTCCTCTGCTGCCATAACCATAGCCATCCTCACTCAGCTAATTTTTTTACCATCCCTGTATGCAAGCAGCCGTAGAATTCCAGCAAATATCGAAACGCTTTGGCGCAGTGCATGCCAATCGTGATGTGAGTTTTTCTATTGCGCCAGGCAGTATTCATGGCGTTATTGGCGAAAACGGCGCAGGCAAATCGACACTGATGAGTATCCTGTACGGCTACTATCGCGCCGACAGTGGCAAGCTGTTGATCAACGGTCAGGCACAACACATCCGCAACAGCCAGGAAGCCATCAAGCTCGGTATCGGCATGGTGCATCAGCACTTTATGCTGGTAGAAAACATGACGGTACTCGATAACGTGATGCTCGGTTCCGAAGGCGGTTTCCGCCTCGCCGCCCATCGCACCGAGGTAGAGAAAAAGCTACGTGAAATTTGCCAGCGCTATGCACTGGATGTTGATCCTCTCAGCAAAATTCAGGATCTTTCCGTCGGCTTGCAGCAACGGGTTGAAATTCTCAAACAGATCTATCGCAGTGCGAATATCCTGATCCTTGATGAACCGACTGCGGTTCTGACCGTGCAAGAAACTGCCTCCCTGTTTGCCGTATTACGTCTGTTTAAAGAGCAGGGCAAAACAATCATACTGATCACGCACAAGCTGCAAGAAATTCTCGAGATCACTGATCAGGTAACCGTGATGCGCGCCGGTACAGTGGTCGGCTCCGTTGCCACCGCAACGACCAACAAAGAAGAACTCGCCAACCTGATGGTAGGTCGCCCCATCCAGACACAATTGCCGCGTGCACCTTATGCGCCGGGTCAGCCAGTGCTGGAAGTGAAGCATCTGAATTTGCGTAGCAAACAATCTGTCGAATTACTGAAAAATATTAATTTCACCATACGTACAGGTGAAATTGTCGCCATTGCCGGCGTCTCAGGTAACGGCCAAAGCGAATTGCTGGAGATCCTGTCTGGCATGCGTTTGCCAAGCAGCGGTGAAATGCTCTTGCAAGGCAAGGCATTACCAATCGCCAGACGCAAAGACGCCGACGGCCTGCCAGCAAGGTTTCGCCAGCTCGGGATTGCGCATGTGCCGGAAGACCGCTTGCGTGATGCGGTTGTGAAGAATTTTTCAGTGATGATGAATAGCTTTCTCGGCTATCAGACGCAGGTCAAAAAACGGTTCGGCTTGCTGGACCTTAAAGGTACGCTGGCCCGCTGTACGGATCTCTTGAAAAAATTTGACGTGCGCCCGGCCGATCCTGCCCTGCGTATCGCCTTGCTCTCAGGCGGTAACCAGCAAAAAGTCGTGATTGCCCGCGAAATCGCTGCGGCACCTAGATTAATGCTGATCGGACAGCCGACCCGTGGCGTAGATATCGGCACCATCGAGAATATCCATGCGCAAATCCTGGCAATGCGCGATGCAGGCGTCGCAATTTTGCTGGTCTCGGTCGAACTCGAAGAGGTCCGTGCACTGGCCGACCGGATTCTGGTCATGTCCGACGGTTGCATCACGGGTGAGCTGATGGCAGAAGAATTCGACGCAACACGTATCGGCCTGCTGATGGGCGGCTCCGCTACCCAGCCGGCGCACTCAAGCGATACGGCGCGTCCGACATCACAGAGCAATGCATAGCCATGAATAATAATGAATTGCCACGCTGGGCTACAGCGATCGCCCTACCGCTTCTGAACTTGCTCTCTGCAATGCTGGTGGCTGCACTGGTTATTTACCTGCTGGGAGAAAGTCCGGTTGAATCTCTGGGCATTCTGCTTAACGCAGCGGTACTCAATCCTGAGGGCTTGGGTTACACCTTATTTTATGCATCAACATTTATTTTTACCGGCTTGTCCGTCTCCATCGCAATGCAAGCGGGCTTGTTCAATATCGGCAGTGAAGGCCAGATGTATGTCGGCGGCCTTGGCTTAACGCTGGTATTGCTGGCGCTCGACGCGAGTCTGCCGGGATGGTTGTTGATTCCACTGGCAATCATCGGCAGCGCGCTGTTTGGCGCGGCCTGGGCGTATTTGCCTGGCTATCTGCAAGCCAGACGCGGCAGTCATATCGTGGTGACGACCATCATGTTTAACTTCATCGCGGCCAGCCTGATGAATTTTGTGATCGTCACTTATCTAATTCCAACCGGTCAGCAAAACCCCGCCAGCCGTGTGTTTGCAGAAGCTGCCTGGTTACCGAAATTGAATGCGATATTGCCCGTACTTGGCGAAACACCGCTGAACATCAGCTTCGTCCTGGCGCTGGTCGCGCTGGTCATTTATGGCATCGCGGTGTGGCGCTCTGCCTGGGGTTATCAGTTACGCGCCACAGGTCTGAACCAGCATGCAGCCCACTACGCGGGTATCTCGATCACAAGAACCATCGTCATCGCGATGTTGATATCCGGTGGTCTCGCTGGCCTGGCATCCGTGAATTCCCTGATGGGGTCAACGCATTATCTGAATCTGAATTTCCCGGCAGGCGCTGGTTTCATCGGTATTGCGATTGCCCTGATGGGTCGTCAGCATCCGCTTGGTATTTTGCTGTCATCAATTCTATTCGGTGCGCTGATTCAGGGCGGCTTTGATCTGTCGCTGGAAAAACCGAATATCCCGACCGAAACCTTCATCTTTATCCAGGGCCTGATCATCTTGTTTTGTGGCGCCATGGAAAACCTGTATGCGCCGGTGTTAGCGCGCCTACTTAAGCGGAACTGAAGCGGAGTTAATAATGTTTGATGATTTTCATTTCGCCAGCATACTGGTCTCTACCATCCGCAATGCACCGGTTCTGATTTTCGCCGCGATGGCGGGTCTGTTTGCCGAACGTAGCGGCGTCGTCGATCTGGCATTGGAAGGCAAAATGCTGGCCTCGGCCTTTGTCTCTGCTGCGGTCGCCTACACAACCCAAAATCCCTGGCTGGGCATACTGGCAGGAGTCGGCATCTCTGTCGCAATCGCTTTGCTCCAAGGCTTTGTCAGCATTACACAAAAAGGCAATCAACTGGTCGCCGGTATCGCGATTAATATTGCCATGAGCGGCCTAACTTTTGTCCTTGCCCAATTCTTTTTCTCCCAAGGTGGCCGTACGCCAGATCTGGGGCAGGCACGCTTGTTTGATATCGTTTTACCAGGCACCGCAGCAGTAGAAAACATCCCGCTGATCGGCTGGATCTACGGCAAGTTGATCGGTGGTCATAGCGCGCTGGTCTATCTGGCGTTCGCGTTAATCCCTGTCGTGCATTGGATTGTCTATCACAGCCGTTTTGGCTTGCGCCTGCGCGCTGTTGGCGAGAACCCGCACGCGGCCGATGCCGCAGGTGTCAATGTTGAGCGCACCCGTTTCATGGCGATGTTATGTGCGGGTGTCTTATGCTCGTTTTCGGGCGCTTATCTGTCTATCATACAAAGCGGATTCTTCCTGCGCGATATGTCTGCTGGTAACGGCTATCTGGCACTGACCGCACTGGTGTTCGGTAACTGGCGTCCTTTACAAACAGCATTGGGCTGTTTGATGTTCGGCTTTTTTACCGCATTGCAAGTTCAGATCGAAGGTATCGAATTTCCAGGCATCGGCAAAATCCCCGGCTCTCTGATACAGATGATTCCGTATGTCGTCACCGTCGTCGTACTCGCGGGACTGATGGCGAAATCTGTCGCACCAAAAGCAACTGGCGTGCCGTTTGTAAAGTCGCGTTAAACAATTATATGTGCTCTCTCGCCTGAAGGGGAGAACCATAGCTGAGATCGCAGCAGACACATAGCTATATAGCAGTGAGAACGGCTATATTCGATCATGTTTTCGACCTCCTTGAACCGGGTCAACCGCAACAAGTCATTTCGCGTCTGGGTTCTGTTAATGGCCAGCCGGAGTAATTTTGGAGAACATCCATGCAAGCAAAACACAAAGTCATTTTTGATACAGACCCAGGTGTGGACGATGCAATGGCGCTGTACTTTGCACTCGCCCATCAAGACATCGACGTCATCGGTATTACCACCACCTTCGGTAATGTGTATGTAGAGCAGGCAACGATCAACGCCTTGTATCTGACCCGCATCGCAGGCCGCAGCATTCCGGTAGCGCAAGGTGTGGACGTGCCATTCGCAAAAGCTGCTGGCACACCGCCTGACTTTATCCATGGTGCCGATGGTCTGGGAAATCTGCCAAGCCGTATCGACGTCGGTGGCAAAGCAGAAGTCGAAAGCGCCGCAGAATTCATCGTCAAAATGGCACGTCAGCATCCGGGTGAAATCACCCTGGTCGCGGTAGGTCCGCTCGGCAATCTGGGTCTGGCACTGAAGATGGAGCCGCAATTACCTAAGCTGCTGAAAAAAGTCGTACTGATGGCTGGTGCCGTTGACGAACCAGGCAACGTATCGCCGGTCGCCGAGGCCAATGTCTGGAATGATCCTGATGCCGCCGATCTGGTATTTACCGCAGGTTGGGATCTGACGATGGTCGGTCTGGACGTCACGCACCGCGTGGTATTGCCATCAAGCTTCTTTGCTCGCCTCGCAGCACAGCATCAACACGTCGCGATGGACACCCTGTCACATGCAGTGAATTTCTATGCGAACTTCTACCAAAGCATCCGTCCTGACCTCGGTCATGCCTGCTACGGTCATGACGTACTGGCGTTTGTGTGGCTGGTTGCGCCAGAGATATTCGAAACGCAATCCGGTCGTGTCCGTGTCGCCAAAGAAGGCATCGGCAATGGCCAGACCATGATGGCAAAACTCGCGATTCCTTACCCGCAACCCGGCTGGGAAATCAGCAAGCCTGAGACCCGCGTCTGCATGAAGGTCGATGCCGATGCCTGCGCTACATTGATCGATGCAACCTTGTCCGGCAACTGGCTACAACCAGCGCTGAGCAACTAAGGAGAAGCCGTCATGCATATTCAACCAGTTGATTATCGCGATCCGGACGCCGCAAAAAAATTCACCGAAAGCCTGCACAACACCGGCTTTGGCGTCTTAACCAATCACCCTTTGTCGCAAGATCTGCTCAATACCATTTACAAAGAATGGTATGACTTCTTCCAGACGGATGCGAAGAATAAATACGACTTCGATGCCGAAAAAATGGACGGCTATTTTTCGCCAAAAATTTCTGAAACGGCCAAGGGCAATACCAAGCGTGATCTGAAAGAGTTCTATCATATCTATCCGGAAGGTCGTTATCCTGCCGAAGTATCCGACGCAGCACGCCAGTACTACGATCACGGCAACCAGCTCGCGACCGAACTACTGCAATGGGTTGAAGATCACACGCCAGCCGACATCAAAGCCAAATATTCGATGCCGCTGTCCGATATGATTACCGACAGTGACCTGACTTTGCTGCGCGTATTGCACTATCCACCTTTGCGCGGCGATGAAGAACCGGATGCGGTGCGCGCTGCAGCACATGGCGACATCAATCTGCTGACCGTATTGCCGGCAGCGACGCAGGCAGGCTTGCAGGTATTGGGCAAAGACGACACATGGCATGATGTGCCCTGCGATTTCGGTATGCTGATCGTGAATATCGGCGACATGCTCGATGAAGCGTCGCAGGGTTACTACCCGTCGACTATACATCGCGTCCTGAACCCGACTGGCGAAGAAGCGAAAAAATCACGTATTTCTTTGCCGCTGTTCCTGCATCCGCGTCCCGACGTGGTGCTGTCGGAACGCCACACCTCCGGTAGCTATTTGCAAGAACGTCTGAAGGAACTCGGCGTTAAGAAATAAAATTTTAAAAACGATCCCGCTTTATTCATGCGCCTCTCCAGTCATTTTCGACCTAGAAGCCGCACCGGATAAGCGGGATTGATTTTAAAATGATGATGAATCGATCTGCCTGGTCTGGCTATTCTGCTCAGACACTTTACCTCCAAAGAGAATCCGTATGACAACCCAAGACCTCACCCAACACCTGATCGCCGAAGCCCATCAAGCCCGCGAACGCGCCTACGCGCCCTACTCCAAGTTTAAAGTCGGTGCCGCGGTACAAACCAAAGACGGCAAAATTTTTCGCGGCTGTAATGTCGAGAACGCATCCTACTGCCTGTGTAATTGCGCCGAGCGCACCGCGCTGTTCAGTGCCATCGCAGCCGGCTATCGCCCCGGTGATTTCGCAGCAATTGCTGTCACGGGCGATACCGACGGCCCAATCGCTCCTTGCGGTGCCTGCCGCCAAGTCATCATCGAACTCGGCGGACCGACATTAGCTGTCGTGCTGACCAATATCAAAGGCGACATCAAACACACGACCGCCGGTGCACAATTGCCGGATGCGTTTTATCTGGAACCGGACGCCAATTGAGCCCTCTCAATCCCAAAAAACTCCTGCTCAGCAAATGGACTGCGGCTAAGCCGGAGAATAAAGAAAAGCACTTTATTGTGACTAAGCTCATTGAGCCGGAGACGCCAGATAATCCGGATAAGCCCTGTGAGCTGATCATAATCGAAGCAGTTCACTCCGGGAATAGCCGCACCATTCCCTGGAAGGAATTGACAGACACCACCAAATGGCTGCAAGGCTGGAAATAACATCATCTGAAAGTGACCAGACTACTACGGTCATTGTGTGACAAGCTGGCACGGCGGCGATACAAATCACCAACGCAAGGGTTTGAGGTTTTCCGGTATGCTATGCGCTGTTTTCCCCATGCCACAATAATTCCTTCAGGAGATTGTTATGCAGAATCAACAGGATTTCGATAGTCTGGTCGGCAAGTCAAAACTGGCTGAGGGTGTTGATCGCCGCAGCTTCATTCAAACCGCCGTCGGTGTCGGCTTTGCCGCCGCTGCTTTACCCGTCATGGCGCAAACCATGATCAAGACCGATACCAATGGATTGACCGCTGGTGTCGTTGTATTAGAAATCAACGGGCAAAAAGTGCCTGTCTATCGAGCACAACCTGAGGGCAAAACTAACCTGCCTGTGGTTCTCGTGATCTCTGAAATTTTCGGTGTCCACGAACATATCGCCGATGTCGCGCGCCGCTTTGCCAAGCTCGGCTACCTCGCTCTGGCACCCGAATTATTCGTCCGCCAGGGTGATGCCAGCAAGTACCCGAACATCGGTGAACTGATTAAAGAAGTTGTCTCCAAGGTGCCCGACGCCCAGGTCATGTCCGACCTCGATGCCATAGTTGCCTGGGCCAAAACCAACGGCGGCAATACCAGCAAACTGGCAATCACCGGCTTCTGCTGGGGTGGTCGCATTACCTGGATGTATGCCGCTCATAATCCCGGCGTCAAAGCCGGTGTCGCCTGGTATGGCCGCCTGGTTGGTGAACCTACACCGCTTTCCCCAAGCAACCCTGTTGACATCGCAGCGGGCTTGAAAGTACCCGTCCTCGGCCTGTACGGCGCGAAAGATACCGGCATCAACGCCGAGTCGATTTTCAAGATGGAAGTGGAACTCAAAAAAGGTAACAGCAAATCCACATTCAAAGTCTACGAAAATTCCGGCCATGCTTTCCACGCCGACTATCGTCCTAGTTATGTCGAAGCAGATGCCAAAGACGGCTGGACTCGTTGCGTCGCCTGGTTTAAAGAAAACGGCGTAGTGTAAGTCTCACGCGGTTCAACATACTGACCGCTAAACAGCTTCTTGGTCAGCGCCCTATCCGGTCCGAGCAAACTCAGACCGGATAAATTCCCTCCCCCGCACGAGCTGCGACCAAACGAATACCCACTTCAGTCTAGTCACCAAGAGGACTCAGCATGTCATCACTAGAACTCAAAATTCCACCGCCCTTACTCGCATTGGTAATAGGTTTAGGCATGACCTTGCTAGCGCGCGTGCTACCGGCAATCGAATTACCATATCCCCTCAGATTGATACTCTGCCTCGTCATCGCCAGCATTGGCGGCGCCTACAGTCTCGCTGGCGCCATCGCTTTCCGCGCAGCGAAAACCACCGTCAATCCGATGACACCCGAAAAGACTTCATCACTGGTACAAGGCGGCATCTACAATCTAACCCGGAACCCTATGTACGTCGGATTATTCCTCGTGCTGTGTGGCTGGACTGTATTTCTGATGTCACCGCTGGTGGCAATTGGTCCGGCTGGCTTTATGCTCTGGATCAAACACTTCCAGATCGCTCCGGAAGAACGGGCGCTGACGGAATTGTTTGGTGAGGAGTATGTGAAATATAAACTGCGGGTTAGGGCTTGGTTTTAGCGCTACTCAAGTTGTGGACAACTGATATTCTGTTAACACAGTCGCTATCAATTTGTATATTTTGTTCAACGAGACCAATAAGAGGACTATGCTTTCCATTGTCTTACTGCCAGGAATGGATGGCTCAGGGACGCTATTTACCGACTTCGTTACGGCTCTGGGTCCGGAATTTAATCCCATCGTGGTCGCATACCCACCAGACCTGCCACTGAATTATGCAGCACTTGAAGAGATAGCCCGTGCTCATTTACCGTTAGGAAAACCATTTATCCTGCTTGGCGAATCATTCTCAGGCCCAATTGCTATTTCACTTGCGGCATCCAATCCTGAAGGGCTTATTGCCCTGATACTATCCTGCACATTCGCTAAAAATCCTCACACCTATTTCCACCCAATCAGTTCCTTGATTCGCTTACTACCGGTCAAAGGTCAATTGCTAAACTTGATTTGGCCATTACTTTTAGGGAAGTACGCAAATACTCGGCTACGTTCGTTATTACGTCATGCGCTATTACTCGTTTCAGCAAATGCCTTGCGTATTCGCTTGAAGAGCGTACTGGAAGTCGATTATTCTGCTGAACTTAAAAAAGTCTCTGTACCAGTTCTATATCTTCGGGCGACTGATGATTATGTCGTGTTCTCCAACGCGTCCAGGCACATTGCACAACTGCTTCCTGCACTCACTCAAATCGATGTGAAAGGACCGCATCTTTTATTGCAAGCGGTGCCGGGAATAACCGCAAACGCTATTAAAAATTTTGTCGAGAAAATACATTGCACAACTACATCCGCAATTTCTCAAGAACATACTGCCACTAAGAGAGACTAGATGGAACACCTCGACAAATCTGCGGCTCAAATTTAAACCAGATCCAAAACGGTTTCCCCCGTTATAGAAACACCGACTGAAGCATGATTTGGTCAAACATGCGTCTCTGTGAACATTTTCCAAGAGTGTCGAAGTTTCTATTACAACTAGAACCTACCTCAGTAATTTGCAGAAAACCTCACTCTGTGTTTTAATTTGCAACCCAGTTGCAAGCACATGGCTTGCATTGACGATTCGAGGTTCAAAATTCACCCCACGTTGTTATCCATTTTATTCGCCACGACGATTGCTGGCGTGCTGAGCATTAGTGCTGCAGCTATTTTTTCGTTTTCGCTGTTATCCAAAATGGTCGAACGAATGGTCAGCCTGTCGGTCGGCATTATGCTGTCGACTTCGCTATTGCATGCGCTACCCGAGGCGTTTGAATCGGGCGCCGATCCACGTACTTTGTTTGCGTGTTTGCTGGGCGGTTTGCTGGCGTTTTTCTTACTCGAAAAATTTGCGATCCTGCGGCATTCGCATCATCACGAAGGTGACGGACATCATCACGAACATGGTCATGATGCACATGAGGCGGGCAAAGCAGGCTGGATGATACTGATCGGTGACGGCATGCATAATTTTACCGATGGGATCTTGATTGCCGCTGCATTTTTGGCAGATCCTAAGCTGGGTCTGGTGACTGGCCTTGCGATTATTGCGCATGAGATTCCGCAAGAGATCGGCGATTTTATCGTACTACTGAATGCCGGTTTTTCGCGTACCCGTGCCTATATGTACAACCTGATTTGCAGTCTGATGGCGGTGGTTGGCGGCGTGCTTGGTTTTTATATGCTGGAGGGCGCGAGCAATCTGCTGCCGTACGTGCTGGTGTTTGCTTCGTCCGGTTTTATCTATATTGCGGTGAGCGATCTGATGCCGCAAATGCAGCGTCGTGCAACCTTGCGCGAGACGATTCCACAGATACTATTAATCGCACTAGGCGTTGCTCTGGTGTTATTCGTTACGAGTCACAGAGGCTGATATGAGCAGAAAAATCGCGGGATATGGATGGTTGCCAGACTTACCGGATCATCGCGATCATAGCTTCGATCTGCCACCGGATTATCTGCACCACCTGCCAACTAAGATTGACCTGCGTCCGCACTGCCCCAGCGTGTTTGATCAAGGCGAGCGAATCGGTAGTTGTACGGCAAATGCGGTGTGTAATGCCTTTCGCTTCAATCTGATGAAGCAGGGGATGCAACGTCCCTTCATGCCGTCACGCCTGTTCTTGCATTACAACGCCCGGGTGATGATAGGAACAGAACGCCAAAATCACGGTGCGCAGATTCGCGATGCAATCAAGAGCATCGCCAAGCAGGGCGTTTGTCGTGAAACTAGCTGGCCGTACGTCGCCAAGAAGTATGCGACCAAACCGCCGCGCACTGCCTATGACGAAGCACTGGATCATCAGGCAATCTGCTACCAGCGCTTACAGCAAAAACTCGATCACTTAAAAGTCTGTCTGGCGACGGGTCATCCGTTTGTGTTCGGGCTAACCTTGTACGAGGGTTTTGAATCCGACAAGATGGCGGCATCCGGCGTGCTGCAGATGCCGAAAAAAAATGAGGGACTGGTCGGTGGTCATTCGGTATTAGCAGTCGGTTATGATGATAAGAGCGAGCGCTTTATTGTGATGAATTCCTGGGGACCACAATGGGGGAAACAGGGATTTTTTACCGTTCCTTATGCTTACTTGCTAGAGTCAAACCTGGCAGCAGATTTCTGGACCATACGCGCAGTCGAAGGATAATGTGACACCATCAGGATCAGGCGATACTTTTGATATTACCTATCAGAAATAACATACTCCCACCCTGTATATTTCCATATCGCAGGTAAAACATGCGAGATTAAGCATATTTGACAAAAAAAGAGGGGAGTATGGGTATTTAACTACTTATTTGCTTGTTCACATCAGCCGCTTTACGCGGATTATCCCTCAGCACCGGTGACGTAGGGACGCGCAGGCTCCGAACACCATTCGCTCCACGATCCCGGATATAACGCCGCACCGTTTAAACCGGCAACCTCAAGCGCCAGCAGGTTATGGCAAGCCGTCACCCCAGAGCCGCATTGCATAATCGATTTAGCCGGATCCGGCACAATCGCAACCCACTCTGCCCGCAACTCCTCGGCTGATTTAAAGCGGCCATCTGGCTGAAGATTATCTTTAAAGAAGCGATTTTTAGCGCCGGGAATATGGCCACCAATCGGATCAATCGTTTCATTCTCACCACGAAACCGATCCGCAGCACGTGCATCCACCAGCGTGCGTGCCGAAGTGGCGAGATTGGCTAGTACGTCGCCGAGGCTGACCTGATTGACCAGGCTGGCAGACGCGCTGATATTGCCGCGACCACCCTCAGCAAGCTTATCCGTCAACGGTAAACCCGCTGCCTGCCAGGCCGGAACGCCGCCATCCAGCACGGCAACGGATCGATGACCAACCCAGCGCAACATCCACCACAGACGCGCTGCGAACATACCGCCGTGTGCATCGTACGCAATGACCTGAGTAGAATGATCGATTCCCCATGAACGCAAAGCGCGGATGAAATCTTCTTTAGCGGGTAAGGGATGGCGCCCGTGAAAAGCGCCGTTTGACGAGGTTTTCGCACCGGACAACTGACTGTCGAGGTGAGCAAACTGGGCGCGCGGCAGATGGCCCGTGTCATACGCTTTTTTACCGGCATGCGTGTCCATCAGATCATGGCGGCAATCGAGAATGACCCAGCGCTGGTCATCGATGTGGGCAGCCAAATCACTTGCAGAGATCAGAGTCGTGTACATAGTTTCCTTTATCTGAATAACTGACGAAAAATGCTTACTACAGAACACTCACACCTAAAGTCCGACGCCAGCACTGCCTAATGAAAGCCGACTATTCCGACGCAATCGGATCATTGGGCAGAGCAGACTTATTACGACTATTATAAAACGTCGCGATCAGACCACTACTTAATATGACGGCGATACCACACCAGCTTAACCAGCCTAGCTGATCATGCCACAGCATCACGTCCCAGATACTAGAAAACACGATGCCGACATATTGCAGATTCGCGACTACCAGCGTATTTCCAAGGCGATAGGCACGCGTCATCGCCATTTGCGCCGATGCCGCAGTGACACCAATGACCAACAATAACAGCAAACCCTTAAGCTTGTGCGGATGCCAGCCGGATGCCAGCGAATGATCGGATAAACCACCCGTGAGCAAGGCACCGAGCACACCGGCTACTGCACAGGTTGCAGAAAAATAAAACACGACACGATACTCCGGCTCCCCCATCAAACCCATCTGACGCACCTGCATATACGCGAGTGCGGCCAGCATGCCAGAAATCAACGCAACCATACCACCAAGCATCTGATCGGCATGCATACTCGGTCGCAATAAGAGGATCACGCCGACGAATCCCAGAGTCACGGCACCAACCAAACCCCATTCGATACGACGCGTGCCATTACCGTCATGTCCAGTTTTGAACCAGGCCGTTGTGAACAAAAAAAAGCCAATCCAGACCGGTGACATGTAATTCAGGGTAACCGCCATCGCCAGCGACAGGCGACTGATTGAATAAAACCATAACCACAATGCCAGCACGCCAATTGCCCCACGCCATAGATGATGTCCTGGCATCGACGTGCGCAAGCTACCGCCCTGTACACGGATCAGGATAAAAATCATCAGCATGCCAATCGCGCCGCGATAAGCAACAATCTCTGAAGTTGAATACGTGTCCGAGGCGAGCTTCACGCAGACACCCATGATAGAAAACAAGAAGCTGGCTACCAGCATCCAAAGTGACTGCATCGTTTTTCTCAAAAAAATAAGGGGAGCTAATTCGCTCCCCTATTATGCAGGTAATCGATAGACGTCTTCATTTAGGCAATTAAGGTAACTAAGTAACTTAGTTGAATAACTTAGTCTGAATAACTTAGCTACATAGCGAAGTAGCATAATTAAGTTACATAACCGATTGACGCAACTGAGGTAATTTTATCCTGCGACTAAAACTGCATTCGGCGTCGATACCACTCATGGAAATGTTGCATGCCGTCTTCCATCGGTGATTGATACGGGCCAACTTCACTGACGCCGCGATCCATCAGAATCTTGCGACCGGCATCCATGCGCAACGCGATCTCATCATCTTCAATACAGGTTTCCATATAGGCGGCACGCTCGGCTTCGATAAATTCGCGCTCGAACAAAACAATCTCTTCAGGATAGTAGAACTCAACCACATTGCGCGTCTTGCCCGTCGCAGTCGGCCATAAGGTCGACACCACCAGTACATGGGGATACCATTCGACCATGATATTCGGGTACAGCGTCAGCCAGATCGCGCCGTATTTTGGCGTTTCTCCGTTACGGAATTTCAACACTTGTTCTTGCCAGGCCTGATACGTAGCGGAGCCAGATTTTAAGAGACCGTTATTCACACCAACCGTCTGCACGCTGTAGTCCTCGCCAAATTCCCAACGTAAATCATCACAGGTGACAAAACTGCCTAAGCCAGGATGAAAAGGCTCTACGTGGTAATCCTCAAGATACACTTCGATGAAGGTCTTCCAGTTGTAATCACATTCATGAACTTCAACGTGATCCAACATATAACCGGTGAAATCGAGGTCTTTGGTGATGCTGAGCTGCCCCATTTTTTCCATCACGTTATAACCGTTTTGCTCGAACAGTAAGCCGTTCCAGTTTTGCAAAGGTGTACGCGACAGATTCAGGCAAGGCGTGTCATCAAAATGCGGCGCGCCGATCAACTCCCCTTTGAGGTCATAAGTCCAGCGATGCAGCGGGCAAACAATATGATTGGTATTGCCGCGACCGTTGAACATCAGTGCCTGGCGATGGCGGCAGACGTTGGACATGAGCTCAATACCAGTAGCCCCCTCGGCATTGCGAACAAGCATGCGACCCTCGTTCTCGGCAGCGAGCGTGGCAAAGTCGCCGACGTTGGGCACCATCAGTTCATGACCGACATAACGCGGGCCAGACTGGAAAAGTTGTTTGATCTCCCGTTGCAACAAGGATTGATCAAAATACACGTGAACAGGAAGTTGCGCGTCAGAGCGCGCGAGTTTGGAAAAAGAAGCCAGATCGGACATCCCTACCCCCCAAATTAATTTGCACCAACCTAAAGGAGAAAGAATCCACAAAAACCTGCTTTTAACTGCATATCGCGGTCAGTTGCGACAATATTCAGGCAAAAGCTCACACAAAAAGAATGAAGAGGAAATTTTGGACAAGACCGCGGATTATACCTGAATCGGCGGCACTGGGTAGCTACCGCGCGGCGATTGCCGTTGTGCTGGCTCAAATTTTTACTTACTAACTGTTGTCGGCTACCGACATATTTGTCTCAAAATTAACGCAAATGCATTTTTAGTCATTTTCGTCTAATTTTTTTGATCGCATCGACTTGTCTGTCATGCGCCGTGACATTTTCTCAAATTCTCCCCATGAGGCAAGCTTGCCTCATGGGGATTTCCCTCTCAGTGCTAAGGATGCTGCAGTGCACAGCGGCCACTATTTTTGCTGCATCGCAGCTTGCTTATGAAATAGGCAAAACCTAGCCTGAGTGACTTCAAAGTCTGCGAATGCGTAGATAGGCAGTTTTGGTAGTTCAATTTCTTTGGAATAGCTATCTATCTCGTAGTGCGTTTTTTGCTGTTTTGTAACGACAAGAATAACCAATAAAAACAGTGTGGAGAGCACGACACATTGGTGAAACTTGGTCGATACATGCGCCAAAAGTTCGTATCACAACTAACAAAGAAAGGAGGCACAGTAAAGGACACGACGCGGTCCTGCTTCATTTTGGCTATGTGAAAAAAATAATTTAAGAGACAAACAAATGAACAAATCCTTCGTAAAAAAAATCTGTGCTTTACTGATTGCTTTGACGGTGCTACCCGCACCTTCATGGGCCACCGGCTATACGGAAACAAAATATCCTATCGTGCTGGCACATGGTCTGTTTGGATTCGACAATATCGGTCCAGTTGAATATTGGTACGGCATTCCGGCAGCCCTGCGCTCCGATGGCGCCAAAGTTTATGCAACACAAGTCTCCGCAGCGAACAGCACGGAAGTTCGTGGAGAGCAATTGCTGACGCAAGTGAAACAAATCATCGCGGTCACCGGCAAAACAAAAGTCAATCTGATCGGACACAGTCATGGCGGTCCGACGGCTCGCTACGTCGCCTCAGTACGCCCCGATCTGATCGCATCTGTGACATCCGTAGGCGGCGTCAATCGCGGCTCTATAGTTGCCGACCTGTTGCTGGGTATTGCACCGGATGGTTCGTTGTCAAACGCAGTCATTGTATCGATCACGAATGGCCTGGCAACCGTGATTAACTTCCTCTCAGGCGGCAAAGGCTTAACTCAGGATTCGCTGGCAGCAGCAAAGTCACTGAGCACCGCAGGCTCACTGAAATTCAATGTAGTGCACCCGGAAGGCATTCCAACCAGCAGTTGCGGTGAGGGGGCATATCAGGTAAATGGTGTGTCGTATTTCTCATGGAGTGGCGCACAAGCTTATACAAATGTACTGGACATTATCGACCCAGCTCTCGCATTAACGTCGCTAGCATTTGGCGGTGCAAAAAATGACGGCCTCGTCGCAAGTTGCTCGGCGCATCTGGGCAAAGTCATCCGTGATGATTATGCAATGAATCATCTTGATGAAGTCAATCAGACAGTAGGACTGGTCAATATCTTTGAAACCAATCCAGTAACGATTTACCGCCAGCATGCAAATCGCCTGAAGAATCAAGGACTGTAATTAGATCCGGACAAAATCAAACCGGATCAACGTTAATAAAGCAAAAACAAATCATCACGATTTCCTTAAGAATCTCATGACTATCAAAAAACGTTCTGCAGTATTTGCAGGAATCATCGTGTTAGGCGCAGCGGTACTGGTTGCCGCTGTTTTTTTTGCCTCATCAGCCTCTCAACACAATGAGAACTCCGGCGAGGCACTATCCGGCAAAGATCCTTTTGCTTTCGTACGATCAATGGAGGGCACAGTACCAGATGGACAGATCCGACAGGCCGATGGCGGTACATTGATTGTAGATAATGCCTTGCGCCGCTTGTTTGACTATTACCTGGCCGCTGTAGGTGAAAAATCTCTCGATGCGATTCGCACGGAGATAGAAAAAGAACTGGATGCGAAGCTGAGTCAACATGCCGCGACTCAGGCCAAAAATTTATTAGGTCGCTATCTCGATTACAAACGGGAATTAGCCGACATAGAAAAAAAAACTCCATCAACCAACCCTACTCAAGGAATGAATTCTGCAACTAGCGCCATCAAAGCGCGGCTTGCGATCATGCAGCAAACCCGTCAGCGCTATTTTAGCGAAAAGGAAAATCAGGCTTTTTTTGCGTTCGACGACGCTTACGATACCGATGCGATTGCACGTATGGACATCAGCGACGACCAGAGTTTGAGCGATGCACAAAAAAAACAAAAATTGCAAACTCTTGATGCTGCTATGCCAGCCAGTTTACGTGCCGAAAAAGAAGCGCCATATCAGGTAATTCGATTAGAGGAAAACGTCGTAAAAATGCGCGCACAAGGTGCCAGCGACGACGAGGTTTACCGCATGCGCGCCGCAGCCACGACACCGGAAGCGGCTGCCCGGCTGGCAGAACTGGACAGGGAAGATGCACAATGGAAAACCCGTATTGCCAACTATCTGACTGAACGCAGCAGAATCTTAAGCAACGCTGCGAATAAACCTGCAGCAGAACAAATCGCAGCGCTCCAGCAAATCAGAAACCAAATGTTTGATAGCAATGAACAAAAGCGTCTGGCCGCTTACGAGTGAATATTGGTATCACCGCATGACATGGTGCCAGCGTAATCCGTGTGACAGGGATGCTGGGCCATACAAAAAATGGAGTATCCGTCTTTTACTCAATCCAGTCGCCTTGGAGGACGCATGCAAGACCAGCGGCCTCATTATAAGTGCCGCACCTTTCGGTACAGAGCATGTGGTTTCGCCAAACTGATCACGCGCTGAGCTTGCTGCCGCGCCAGACAAGCGCCCAAGCCGATGAGAACGCGGAACCACTTTCAAGGCACCGTCTTCCTCCCCGCAATCGTCAATATGCAAGCGCACTGCCACCAATTGCTCCAGCACGGCTATAGGTGGCTGGACAAAATAACGCCCCTCCTTCTCGGACCACCCTGTCAATTCTGGATGATCAACTTTTTCTGCAACGGGAATACTCAGATCCTGATGTAATGGCACCAACCAATTCTGGTCCAGAGATTTTTCAAAGTAGGTACATTGAACAGCAACCGGGTCAAGCGGCAGTAACGGCGCAAGCTGTTCATGTTGTGCCATACGTTTTGCCAGGTCCGCACACCATGGCATTTCAAGTAGTTGGCGAGTACCAGCACCTTGATAAAGCAGGTCAGCTATTTGATGTTCAAGGTCATCAATGACACCTAGAGCAAACAAAACTTCAGACACGCAGTATCCCTGATCAAGCAATGATTTTGATAACATAAAAAAGGAAAATTTGAACTGACATGACCAACCGAACGAACTGATTGTTCATGGAAATTGGCAGCTTATAAAAGAGGGAAGTGAGGGAAATGGATAACTGCAGACTCTTAGACGTCTGCTTTATTCGCTCAACGCTGTCTCTGGCTCAGGCGTCTGCTCAAGCGCTTCCATCAAGGCACGATCAACGACTTTATCCAGCATCAGAATTTGAGCGCGCTGCTCACGGAAGGTTTGCTCCAGTTCCTGAGCAGATACTGAAAATGATTTTTCTTTTTGGTTGGTTGTGAAGATGAACAAACTGCGCATAGGACTAACCCATGCGAGCCTTACCCTGTTGGTGTTGCCATCTTTTTTGGTCAGCTGTAACCAGACACCTCTTTCGAGATTGGCGACCACCTCAGCATAATCATCTTCACCCAGCTCCGTATTAGGAATACCATCGATCTCTGCTGCCTCGGCAGCATTAGCCTCTGCTTGAGCTTGGGCCTCAGCCTGGGCACGTTTTTCGAGCCGGCGTTCAGCTGCCAATTGCGCTGCTTCTACCGCAATTTCAATCTGACGTTCTGGTGACAATTCCAGAGGTGCCCTGACAATCGAGGCATGACACTCGGCTAATTCGGCAAAAAATTGTGCCCGGTCTGCATCGTCCCATTTGATCAGACTCAACCATTTATTCAATCGTGCCAAAATTGCCGGTAACCGGTTCAACAGTTCCTGACGTTGCGGCAAGGTGATTTTTGGCTGGCAACTCCAGATCAAATCATCCATCGTTTTGATCGCATCTGCGACTGCATGCGGTTTTTGCTCTTGGACGCTATAGGCAAGCGTCAGTACTTTAGTCCAGCGATTTTCAAGGAAGGTTTCGACAAAAGCGACCACTTCGCCCGTGCCTACACGCATGGCGACCTCGTTAGTCGCAGAGATGTTCGCTTGCTTGATGCGTTCTTTTTGGAGCGCACGCTGAATCGGCTCATGCAAGGCCTTAGTACTGGCCTCTTCTTCTTTTGCAACAAAACTTTCGAGATCTGACACAACCTCGTCAAACAGCGTCATCTGCTGATCGAATTCGTTTTGTACACGACTGACATTACGTTGCATCGTCTGGAACAAAGGATCTTCGTGACCTTTGCTCTGATCTACCGCGACACTGTATTGCGTCAGCAAGTCAATCAGGCGACGCGCCGGATGAGCTTCCTGGAAAAAGAACTCCTTATCCATCAAGGCCGCTTTTAATACCGGTATTTGCAGCACACCGATCAGTTCCTTGATCTGCGTAGGAATAGTCTGATTATGAAAAACGGTATCAAATATTTTTGAGAGTAAATCGAGTGTCGTTTTCTCTACACTGCTATTCGCCAACTCCGGCATCTGCTCGCGCATTTGCGATAAGCGCATTACATCCTGCGCGCCTGCGACGAACTGACGCAACGCCATGCCTTTTTGCAAATCAGCTAAGTAATGAAACAGACGGGTATCGGTTACCGGAGAGGGGGCATCGGCATACTCTGGCTGGTGGAATTGAGAATGACTAAAGCGACCAAATTGCTCATTACCATCTTGAGGATCAGATGCGTCATTGGCAGCACGTCCAGATGGTGATCCGTTGGGATTCTTTCGGGAGAAAATGTCTTTCAGCTTTTGTTTGACGTCAGTTTTCTCGACGGGATTGCTCTCGTTATTTTGCGTCTTTTTAATACGATACGATTCATGCAGATCCGGCAATACACCCTGACGCACCAGAAACTCATTCAGCGATTGCAGGATCGGCGACAGATCAAATAAAATTTCTGCGCGCAACAGCGGCAAAATCAGCGGGTGAGCCTCAACATCGGGATTGAATTCACACCAAGCGGCATGCAGGGAGCGTAAAAAAATCTCGGGCCGGAAAGGATTCTGTGCCGTGCTCAGACTATCGACTTCCAGCACACTGGCAAGACGCATATTTAGCGCTGCCAGTTGCTCGGCGCTCGCCAGTTCCAGGCTGCGGCTGGCACGCCCCATTGCCAGCTTATTGTCCATTTCCTCATATGACACCAAGGTCAGGGCAACATCTGCGCCCTGGGCACTCGGCGTCTTTGGCTTGCTGGATAACTGAAGTGCTTGTAATTCTTTACGAAACGCCGCCTCTATACCGGCGGAGCTCAGATAATAGAAGGCATAACCATTATTTTTCAGTAATTGTGCGGAGTTGAAACTTAAATTAGCTTCACGTGCATCACTGACCTGCTCGGAAGCGGCAAAAAATGCGTTCGACAAACGCGCAGAAAACGCGTCTAGCTGCGCCACTACCAGATGAGTCGCCTGGGGAATCAGCGCACGTAACATCTCCGCACGCGCTAGGGGTGCTTTCTGAGCTGGGCGGTGATCGGGCGACTGGGCAGACATGGTGGTTTTAGGTCAATTGGCGTTGCTTAATTTTAGATAGTTCTTGTTACGAGCGCTTTACAACGATATTAGCGAGGACTCAATAAGGGCCGAATAGTGCTTAAAATAAAGTTTACTGAGTTTAATGCTTTATTAAAATGTAACCAACAAAAATGCGCAAAAGAAACCAACTTGTTTGCACTATAGGTGATTAATTTCCATGTGGAAATGTTTGAAACGCAATTTATGTCACTTTTTTGCACAAATTTTGTTACCAGATGCGACAAAAAAGTCAGTTCTCGTCAGCTCACATTTTAATTAAGCTCAATAGTAAGGACGAGATTTAGTACAAGGGTAAGTACAAAATTAAATACATAACAGCATCACCAGGCACTGCCGGTTCTTAGCAACAGAAGCTTAGTAACAAGTGCTTAGCAACAAAAATTTTGCCAAAATCCCTGGCAAACAATAGTAATCCTCATTTATCGGCAAGCTTTGCACTAAAATGCAGGGTTAATCTTAATTCGCATCTGCTATTTATATGCCAAAAAAATCGTCAGGCACTGGTCAGCCAGAATCATTTGAAGCCGCCATGTCAGAACTCTCTGAACTGGTCGCACAAATGGAAGCTGGCGAATTGCCGCTAGAAGCTTCTGTAAGTGCTTACCAACGTGGTTCGGAGCTGATTAAATACTGCGCCAGCCAGCTGGACAAAGTCGAGCAACAAGTCAAAATCTTAGAAGCCGGTATGCTGAAACCTTTTTCCGCTGACAGCAGCGACGAGGCCAACTCATGAGCCATGAGGATCTAAATCAGGATTTTCGCCAGTGGATGACATCTACCCAGCAGCATTGTGAAGAAGCATTAGCATTCTTCCTGCCAGCCAGCGATGTCGTTCCGGCCAGACTGCATGAGGCAATGCGGTATGCGGCACTGGACGGCGGCAAACGGGTACGACCACTACTGGCATTTGCTGCAGGCCGCTTGTTCGATGCACCTGCGGAGTTATTGGCAAGAGCGGCATGCGCCTTAGAGATGATTCACGCTTACTCGCTGGTGCATGACGACATGCCCTGCATGGATGATGATGACCTGCGCCGCGGCAAACCTACAGTCCATGTTAAATACGACGAAGCAACCGCCCTGCTAGTGGGTGATGCATTGCAAGCTCAGGCATTTCTGGTACTCTCGGAAGGCGAAGGCGATCCGGCAACACGTTTAGCAATGCTGCGTTTGCTGGCACAGGCCGCTGGCTCAACCGGCATGTGTGGCGGCCAAGCAATCGATCTGGCCAGCGTGGGCTTAGCGCTGACGATAGAGCAATTAGAGCAGATGCATCGTTTAAAAACCGGTGCCTTATTGCGTGCCTCGGTCTTGCTCGGTGCGATGAGTGGCAAAACTTTGGCTGACGATGAAATCGCAGCACTAGGTGCGTATGCGAGCGCCATCGGCCTGGCGTTTCAGGTCGTGGATGACGTGCTCGATGCCACCGCAGACTCGGCAACACTCGGCAAAACCGCAGGCAAAGATGCGGCCGACAACAAACCGACGTATGTGTCACTGCTTGGCTTAAGCGCCTCACAGGAACTCGCACAAAAACTATGCAAAGACGCCCACGCAGCGTTATTGCCCTTTGGAGAAAAAGCTCACATGCTGCGCAGCCTCGCAGATCTAATTGTGCAGCGGAAAGCGTAATATGAATTTACTCGATACCATCAATTCCCCGGACGACTTGCGCAAACTCTCGCGCTCCCAGCTCAAGCCGCTAGCGGATGAGCTACGACATTTTGTGATTGATTCCGTCTCCAAAACTGGCGGTCACCTGTCGTCCAATCTGGGTACCGTAGAACTGACGATTGCCCTGCACTATGTATTTCAGACGCCAGAAGATCGCTTGGTCTGGGACGTCGGCCATCAGACTTATCCGCATAAAATCTTGACCGGTCGCCGCGATCGCATGCATACCTTGCGTCAGCTCGACGGCATTTCTGGCTTCCCGCGTCGTGTGGAAAGTGAATACGACACCTTTGGCACTGCCCATTCGTCGACATCGATTTCGGCAGCGCTTGGCATGGCACTCGCAGCAAAAACCAAGGGCGAAGACCGTCATTCGGTAGCGATTATCGGCGATGGTTCAATGACGGCTGGCATGGCATTTGAGGCTCTCAACAATGCCGGTGTGTACGACGATATTAATCTGCTGGTCATCCTGAACGATAACGACATGTCGATTTCACCGCCGGTCGGTGCGCTGAACCGTTATCTGGCGCGGCTGATGTCGGGTAAATTCTATGCGGCAGCGCGTAATGTGGGTAAATCTGTCCTGCCACCGCCGATGCTGGAGCTGGCAAAACGCATTGAAGAACACGCAAAAGGCATGATTGTTCCGGCGACGATGTTTGAGGAATTCGGTTTCAATTACATCGGCCCTATCGACGGGCATGACCTTGATTCACTCGTACCGACGTTGCAAAATTTGAAGAACCTCAAAGGTCCGCAATTTCTGCATGTGGTGACCAAAAAAGGCCAGGGTTATAAACTTGCCGAAGCCGATCCGATTCTGTATCACGGCCCGGGTAAGTTCAATCCGGCCGAGGGCATCAAGCCGTCAACCGCTCCGGCCAAACAAACGTACACCCAGGTATTCGGCAACTGGTTATGCGATATGGCCGCCGCCGATCCGCGGCTGGTTGGTATTACACCGGCGATGCGTGAAGGCTCGGGCATGGTTGAGTTCGAACAAAAATTTCCCTCCCGCTATTACGATGTCGGCATCGCCGAACAGCACTCGGTAACGTTCGCCGGTGGTATGGCGTGTGAGGGTTTAAAGCCCGTCGTAGCGATCTATTCGACCTTCTTGCAACGTGCTTATGATCAATTGATTCATGACGTCGCCTTGCAAAATCTCGACGTCACCTTTGCGCTGGACCGCGCCGGGCTAGTTGGTGCCGACGGTGCGACCCACGCGGGCAATTATGATCTGGCCTACCTGCGCTGCATTCCGAATATGGTAGTCATGGCCGCCTCCGATGAAAACGAATGCCGTCAGATGCTGTCAACCGGCTTCCATCATCCCGGTCCGGCAGCGATACGCTATCCGCGCGGCGCAGGCGTTGGTGCAGCGATGTCGTCGGAATTGACGACCCTGCCGATCGGCAAAGCGGAGTTACGTCGCCAGGGACAGCGCATAGCGATTCTGGCATTCGGCTCCATGGTTCAGCCTAGCCTGAAAGCAGCGGACAAGCTCGATGCCACGGTCATCAATATGCGCTTCGTCAAACCATTGGATACAGAGATGCTGGCAAGCATTGCGGCAAGTCATGAGTTCATCGTGACAGTCGAAGAAGGTACAGTGATGGGCGGCGCTGGCTCGGCAGTAGCAGAGGCGATGGCCGAGGCAGGTATCAGCAAACCGCTGTTAATTCTTGGCTTGCCTGATCAGTTTGTCGATCACGGTGATCCGGTAATTCTGCTAGCGCAATGTGGCCTGGATGCTCCAGGCATCGAAGCATCTATCCGCAAAAAATTTGCCCCCGACGCACCAAAACTTGTCGTGAACAATTAAAGAGGAAATCCAGCTCGCCAGTAACTTCAGCTCACGCAGACATGCCGCCGCACAGGCGCTGTAAAATCTGAAAGCTGAACCGGATATTTACAAAAAAAGCCACGCTGCGTTGTTGCAGACGTGGCTTTTTATTTTGAGCGGATTCCGTGCCGGAAGTGTATAGACTCAATGGGAACTGTAATGGATTGTCAACATACTCCCCATAAGTATATTGAAACACACCTTTAACACAATGCGGATTAAGCCATATTTAAATAAAATAATGGGGAGTATCTTATTTAAACGATATTTCAACATTCGTTTAGACATTCATTTAGTCAGGCGTTGCAGCATACATCCCGACACCTGCCTCAGCCGCTAGCGCAGCAATCCAGCATCTACAATATGCCCTCACGCACGCTGCGCCTACACAGCGATCAGCGCTGTCTTTCCTTTTCCCACAGGACATCACTACCACCGGCATAGCGATTAAGGACACGCGACAAAACAAATAGAAGATCGGATAAGCGATTCATGTATTGGCGCGGATGCTCATTGATTTGCTCCGCCTTACCGACGCTCACAATCGCACGCTCCGCACGACGGCAAACGGTGCGGCAAACATGCGCAATCGCCGCTGCACGCGAACCACCCGGCAAAATAAAATCCCGCAGCGGCTCCAGATCCGCGTTGTAATGCGCCAGCAAAGCATCCAGACGTTCGACCTGGGCTTCGGTGATCATGGTGTAACCCGGAATACAGAGCTCACCACCCATATCGAACAAATCATGCTGAATCGATACCAGCGCATGGTGCATTTTTTCTGGCAAATCTTCACACAGCAATACACCAATCTGTGAATTCAGTTCATCCACATCACCCATCGCATGCACACGCAAAGCATCTTTATCAATACGGCTGCCATCACCTAAGCCGGTAGTACCTGCATCACCGGTACGAGTCGCAATTTTTGAAAGTCGGTTACCCATGATTTCCTATAGCAAGAAGTTTATTCGTTGTTTGATGTCGGCAGGATACGGCATTTTTTTGAGGAACGCATCATAATGGACGACTGAATCCATTCGGGACCATCGCTATGAACCAGCCCGCCAAACTCGCATCGATTAAAAAACCGCTGCCTGATGCATTATTGCAAGCGCTCAAGGTTCTGCTTGAGGATCGCTGCACTACCTCGCTGGCTGTGCGTGAGCATCATGGACGAGACGAATCTTCCTACGATCCGATGCCGCCCGACGTCGTGGTATATGCCCAGACGACAGACGAAGTCGCAGCAATTGCCCGGCTCTGCCATTATTATCAGATCCCGATGATTCCGTATGGTGCCGGCTCATCACTGGAAGGACATGTCCTCGCCCTGCGCGGCGGCGTCACGATTGATCTGTCGCAAATGAACCGGATGGTTGCCGTCCATGCCGGAGATTTAACCACAACGGTTCAGGCCGGCGTGACCCGCAAACAACTTAACGCCGAGATCAAAGACACCGGTCTATTTTTTCCTATCGACCCTGGTGCCGATGCGTCAATCGGCGGAATGGCAGCGACACGCGCCTCCGGCACGAACGCCGTTCGCTATGGCACCATGCGAGAAAACGTGCTGGCACTGACAGTCGTAACCGCTGATGGCCGCATCATTCAAACCGGCTCACGCGCTAAAAAATCCTCCGCAGGCTACGACCTGACCAGACTGTTCGTCGGTAGCGAAGGAACCTTAGGCATCATCACCGAAGTCACCGTCAGGCTCTACCCTTTACCAGAGGCGATTTCAGCAGCGGTATGCAGCTTTACCAGCGCTGCCGATGCGGTCAACACCGTGATCCAGACAATACAGATGGGAGTGCCGATAGCGCGCGTCGAGTTTCTCGATGAGAACGGTGTGCGTGCTATCAATGCATATGACAAACTCAGTTTGCCGGAAAAACCTTTACTGCTTTTTGAATTTCATGGCAGCCAGCACAGCGTGCAGGAACAGGCTGAACTCGTACAAGAGATCGCGGCGAATCACGGTGCAGGCGGCTTTGAATGGGCCACGCATCCGGAAGATCGTTCGCGTCTGTGGGCTGCGCGGCATAATGCCTATTTCGCGCTGCTGCAGCTACGTCCGGGAGCACGTGCCATCTCAACTGATTGCTGCGTACCGATTTCGCGCCTTGCAGAATGCATACTCGACACCCAGACCGATTGCGAACGTCACGACATCATTTACTCGATTATCGGTCACGTCGGAGATGGTAATTTTCACGTCCTGATGATGATTGACCCGCATGATCCGGCCGATGTCGCCAAAGCGGAAGGCATCAACAGCCGCATGGTGACACGCGCTCTTGCCATGGACGGCACATGTACAGGTGAGCACGGCGTGGGCATGCATAAAATGGCATTTCTGATTGAAGAGCATGGCCAGGATGCGATCGACATGATGCGCGTCTTAAAACAGGCTTTTGATCCGTACAACATCATGAATCCTGGCAAAATCATCCAATGGGACGCCGATATGTCATGTCCGGCAGAAACGCAACGATGAACTCAAACATCAGGCCGAATATGCGTATAACTATCGTTGTAAAGACAAGCGCAAACAGAACCACTGATTTAACCAAAAAACACTAAAACACTAACGACCTACGGACACCAATAATGGCAACACGCTTACCGCCAGTACACGCTTTATCCGCCTTTGAAGCCGCTGCCCGCCACGCCTCATTCGCGGTAGCAGCAGAAGAGCTTTGTATCACTCCCTCTGCCTTGTCTCATCGCATCCGTCTGCTGGAAGAGCATTTATGTGAGCGTGTGTTTGTCCGGGAAGGTCGCAGCGTCACACTGACCGAATTCGGCCGCCGCTATCTTGATGTGGTACGTACGGCTTTACGGACCTTGTCAGATTTTCCATTGCCACACAAAGCAATGCAAAAACAGTTGCGCGTCAAAGTCACTTTGCCGCCGACTTTTGCGCGGTATATGTTTATGCCGCGTCTGGCCGGTTTTACTGCATTGCATCCGGACATAGAAATTGAAATTTTTTTGTTCGTCCCTTTATACGACCTGAGCCTGTCAGAAAGCGATGTCGAGATTCGTTTTGGCGCAGGAGAATATCCTAATCTGGTGACAGAAAAATTATTTGTAGAGCCGTCTTTTACCGTTGCCAGTCCGGCGTATTTAAATACGATTCCGGCGATTCAACATCCGGCAGACCTGCAGCATGCCAAGCTATTACGCTCAGCACTGGAACCCTGGCAACCCTGGTTTGAAGTCGCCGGACTGGAATGGCCAGAACCAACCACCGGCTTACGTGTCGACGATCTGGGCTTGCTATTGGAAGCAGTCAAGCACGGTCACGGAATCGGTCTGACCCGCCAACATTTTGCTCAGGAAATGATAGAACGGGGCGACGTCGTGCGCCTGTTCGATACACAGCTCGCAACCCCGCCGCATGCCTATTATCTGGTGCACGAAGCTCAGGCGATTATCCGACCTGAAGTGCAATTGTTTATTAACTGGATGCGTCAGACGTATCAATCTTCGGTGTAGATATGCATGTCTACGGAGGGATTTTTTTCTAGCCACCCGTTGATAGATGTTGGCCGGCAATACAGGTATCCCTGCAAACTGGTACAGCCACTCTCGATCAGGAAATCTGCCTGCTGTTGCGTCTCTACGCCCTCCGCAACTACACGCAATCCGAGGTGGCTGGCCATTGATAAAATCGATTGCACAATCGCTGTATCATTCGGATCACCGGGAGTATCATCAACAAAACTTTTATCTATTTTCAGCTCGTAGATTGGTAGCTTTTTCAGATAAGCAAGACTCGAATAACCCGTACCAAAATCATCAATCGAGAACCGCACACCCAATGCCGCCAAAGCATGCATGCGCTCAACGGTTTCTTGCAGATTATGGATCAATAATCCTTCAGTGACTTCCAGCACCAGACGCGCTGCCGGAGCACCGGTTTCATTCAAGACGGCGATAACTTTATCCACAAAATCGCCTTGCCTAAATTGCTTTGGACTGACATTAATCGATAAGGTCAGCGGCCACCCGGCTTGCTCCAAATGGAGCAATGCCAGGCATCCCTGCAATAATGCCCAGTCGCCCAACTGGACAATCATGCCAGACTCTTCTGCAATCGGAATAAACAGAGCCGGAGAAACCGGACCACGTTCGGGATGCACCCATCGCATCAGTAATTCAGCACCTTCAGGTTTTCCTTCGTGATTGACCTGAGCCTGCATCACCATATGCAGTTGCCCCTCATGAAGCGCCTTTGCGAGATCTCTGGTGAGAATCAGGCGCTGCTCTACTTCAGACTGCATGGTCGCCTCAAAGAAGGCAATTTGATTCCGTCCTGCAGCCTTAGCGCGATTCATTGCGGTATCGGCTTCACGTAATAAGTCATCCGTATTTTGTTCTGCCTTTGGTAACAAAGTGACGCCGATACTACACCCTGAGTTGTATATCTGTCCGTCGATGTCGAAGGGATCCGCAATCGCGGCTCTGATTTTTTCAGCCACAGCCAATGCACTTAATGCGCCAGCGCTGATGTCACTGGCGACATTTGAAATGACGACCACAAACTCATCGCCGCCAATCCGCGCTACCGTATCAACTTCTCGCAATAAGGACTTTAGTCGTTGAGTGACGTGTATTAGTAACGAATCACCGACGGCATGACCGCGAGCATCGTTGATGTATTTAAAATGATCGAGATCAATAAACAAAACGGCGCTGATCAACCCCGTACGTCGCGCCGTGGCAAGTAAGATATCGAGCCTGTCCATCAACAGGCGCCGGTTTGGCAAGCCCGTCAGCACATCAAAATAAGCCAGCTGATACAACTGCTGTTCGGCTTTTTTTCGTTCCGTAATATCACGTTCTACGGCAACCCAGTGACTTGCAGAACCTTTATCGTCCTCCAGTGGAACGACATCCATTTCAACCCAGAATTCTTCGCCGAACTTGGTATATTTGATCAACTCGGCACGTACTGATGCACCGGACTTAAATGCCTCAGAAATCCTGTTCAATTCCGCAGATTGTGTGTTCGGCCCGTGTAAGATACTAGTGGTTTGGCCCAGTACTTCACCTAGGGTATAACCGGTTTTGCGTTCGAACGCATCATTCACAAAAACAATCTGATGCTCTTCGCCGGATCCACCATCCATAATCAAAACCATGTCGTTAAGACGAGCTAGCGCGACCGCATTTAAGCGCAGCGCCGTATTTGCGGCACGTAAATTTGATTGCTCAACCTTTAGCGAAGTAGCGATTGCCAGTTGCTCTTTCAGCGAACGTTCAAGACGCTGCAACAAAACACCGCAAGAAATCGTAATCACCGAACTGATAAAAGTAAAATTCAGTGTGATAACAATCCACTGAATAAATGGCTGGTCATCGTATTTTTCAATATGCAAATTCGCGTTAAAAAAATAACCGATACACAGCATGGACATTGCATTCCAGCACAAGGCGATGACCGCAGGACGAAAACCGACCAGCAACGACGCCATCACAGGAAATGCCATTAAATAAATCTGACTGACCGAGCCGACCGTAAGCAAAAACCAGACGCCTAACAGGTACAGCAGTATCAGCAAATTCCAGGCACGGAAATGAAATGGTAATTGTGGCTTGAGCCACAACATCCCGACCCAGGTAAGGGCAAGCAGATCAATCGCAACAATGGTAAGCATGCCTTGTTTTAAGGCAAGGAGAATACTGGGAATCGCCGTGACAGCACCCAAGGCAAATGCGACAAACAGAACGGCAGATAAGACTTGCGCACGCCATTGCTGCATGTCAGTCACGCCTGACTGACCGATCAGGAAGTGATTGCGTATCCATTGCAAGAGAATCGACAAACTATCCCTCCATCAGTGAGGTGAGAGGTGTTTCTGCGCAAAAAAGTGATCCGATCAAGAGCTCGTCGCCAACATGATTACGCTTACTGCGACAAAGAAATTACGACTTACTGAAAAGCATCACTTGGCCTGTATCAACAAAAGTATGATCAATATAGTATGCAATAACATTAACAGCGACATCTGGGAAATGCCAGCACTATCTGTCGGATGCCGTCTTGCATTGCCGTGTTATCGAGAAAGTGGAGCTATGCGATCTTTTTTATTCGTAAGGGATGAATAAACAAGTAGGGAATTTCTAAAAACCGCGCAATTGAAAAATCACACCGATAGAGCTGATGCAAAAACCAAGGCCCCTCACTACAGAGATACGAAGTTAAGGAGCTACGAAGCAACAACAGGAGTAAACGTTTCCATCAAATACGGATTAATCGATTACAGGATTTTTAGGAGTTCTCGCATTTGAATCCGCAAGCAGGATGCGCTTTTCCAAGGCATTTCATGCAATAAGGCCCGTCCTGCTTACGGCCTCTTGTCAGCACTCACTCTACGAAGCCTGCTTTTTCGCCTGAACCTTCGCGGCTCTGTGCTGAGAACATCGTTTCTCTACAAAGCCTGTGCGTCGCCAAAGCGACAGCAATCCGAATCAACGCGCTTCATTGTTTATCCACCTGTTTCGGTAATTTTCAACACATCCCAACGATTCTTCATTATTCCTAATCAACACCCTTGCCTGCGGACGCACACCACAAGGTGAACCATTGTTCGCGCGTCAGATGAATGCTAGTCGCCTGCGCTGCCTCTTTGATTGCAGCAATACGTCCAGAGCCGGTGAGTACCACGGGTCTGGAGGGATGCTGCAATATCCAGGCAATCGCGGCAGTCGACGGCGATACGTGCAACTGCTCTGCAACGGATTGCAAAGCCTGACGTACGCGTACACCGCGCTCACTTTCATCGCCAAATAAGCGACCGCCCGCCAGCGCAGACCAGATCATCGGTGCAATGCCGAGACGCTGACACTGATCGAGTGTGCCGTCGTGCAAAGGCGGCAAATGCATCAGGGACAGTTCCACTTGATTCGTCACAAGCGGGAAACGGGACGCTAATAATTCAAACTGCGACGGGGTAAAATTCGACACACCAAAATGCCTGACCTTGCCGCTCTTTTGCAAATAATGGAAAGCTTCTGCCATTTCATCTGCATGCATTAAAGGATCGGGGCGATGTATCAGCAACAAATCCAGTGTATCAATCTGCATCTGGCGCAAAGAATTTTCTGCAGATGAAATGATATGCGTACGACTGGTATCGTAATGCTGCATATGATGCTCAGGCCGCTGACCTGACACCAATTTAATACCGCATTTGCTGACGATTTCTATCTTATTACGCAGATGCGGTGCGATCGCCAGCGCTTCGCCAAACAGCCGTTCGCACTGGTAATTGCCATAGATATCCGCATGATCCGTCGTGGTGATACCCAACTCCAGTGACTGCTCAATCAGGGTCACGCGCTGCTGCGGCGACATATTCCAGTCAACCAGACGCCATAAACCCAGTGCAATGCGCGAGAATTGGGGACCGCCGAGAGAAATACTAATCCGTTGCATGTCGTTATCTCTAAAAATATGAATAAAATCCAAGCGCCGTATCATTCCGACAGCCTGGATCACTCTGTCGTTTGGCTATGTCGTTAAACCATCTGCCGTGAACATCTTCCTCAAACCACGTAATGCCTGCCGTATCCGTGCCTCATTTTCAATCAGAGCAAAGCGCACATACTCATCGCCATATTCACCAAAACCGATGCCGGGCGAAACACACAGGCGTGCTTTTTCCAATACCTGCTTGGCGAATTCCAAGGAACCAAGCTGACGATACTGTTCAGGGATATGCGCCCAGATATACATCGAGGCTTTTGGTGTATCGACCATCCAGCCCAGCTCATGCAAGCCCTTCACCAGCACATCACGACGGCGCTGATACTTATCGCGAATCTCGTTCACGCAGGTCTGATCGCCCTCCAGAGCAGCAATCGCAGCGACTTGCACTGGCGTAAAACTACCATAATCATGATAGCTCTTGATACGTGCCAGAGCAGCAACCAGTTCTTTGTTCCCGACCATGAAGCCAATGCGCCAGCCAGCCATGTTGTAGCTCTTAGACAGCGTAAAAAATTCAACTGCCACGTCACGCGCACCCGGCACCTGCATGATGGATGGCGCTTTCCAGCCATCAAATACGATGTCTGCATAAGCGAGATCGTGAACCACTAAAATATTATGTTCTTTCGCCAGCTTAACTACACGTTCAAAGAATTCCAGCTCGACACATTGCGCCGTCGGATTCGATGGAAAACCGAAGATCATCATCTTCGGCTTAGGGTAACTTTCACGTATCGCCCGCTCCAGTTCCGCAAAAAAATCGACACCCGGACTCATGCGTATAGAACGGATATCCGCACCGGCAATGACCGCGCCATAAATATGAATCGGGTAGCTGGGATTCGGTACGAGTACCGTATCGCCTTTATCCAGCGTCGCCAGCATGAGGTGGGCGAGCCCTTCCTTAGAACCTATCGTGACGATCGCTTCTGAATCAGGATTCAAATCGACGTCATAGCGCGCCTTGTACCAGTGCGCAATCGCACGACGTAAGCGGGGTATGCCTTTGGATGCGGAATAGCCATGCGTATCAGGCCGCTGCGCTACTTCAACCAGTTTGGCAACAATGTGCGCTGGCGTAGCACCATCGGGGTTACCCATCGACATATCGATAATATCTTCGCCACGACGACGCGCAGCCATCTTGAGCTCGGCAGTGATATTAAAGACGTAAGGGGGAAGACGATTGATACGGGAAAAGGAATAACCCCGTCCCGGCGGAGTAGCTGTATTTGTCATGATCTCAATTGTACGTAAGCGCCCGGATCCGTCCGAGCGACGTTGAAGCGATCGCTTCGATACAAATCATAACCAGCGAGATCGATTCCTGCAATGATTTTATGCAGGGTACAAAGCGCCTAAGATACGATGTGCCTTTGCTCCGGTCACGTCAGGCAAATTCCCTGGCAAACCCAGTATAAACTGCTGCGCCAGCCAGGCAAATGCGAGCGCCTCAACATGATGTGGTGAAACACCCAACTCGTCCGTTGTAGCAAGTGCAGCTGACGACTTGCGCAGCTGTAGTTGCGCTGCGATACGCTGCATTAAATATCGGTTATACGCACCGCCACCGCAGATATAAACGCTGCTGACATCCGGCGCATACGTCAGGATCGCATCGGCCAAGGTCTGCGCAGTGAGCTCGCATAAAGTTGCCTGTACATCGACCGCCGGTACCTCAGGGAATGCATGTAATTTTGCATTCATCCATTCCATCCGGAACAGATCACGGCCAGTGCTTTTCGGTGGCATCTGACGCAAAAAATCCTCATCACATAAGACGGCAAGCAAGGTCTCATGTACCTGTCCCTGGCTAGCCCAGTCACCATGGGCGTCATAGGTTTTTGCCTGATGCTGTGCGATCCAGGCGTCCATCAGAACATTACCCGGGCCGGTATCAAAACCTGTGGTTGAACCATCCGCATGCAGGATACTAATATTGCTAATACCACCGATATTGGCAACCACACGACAATGACCGGAGAGCCCAAAAATAGCCCGATGAAACGCCGGTACCAGCGGTGCACCCTGCCCTCCTGCGGCAACATCACGGCTACGAAAATCTGCAATCACATCAACCCCGCTCAACTCGGCGAGTAAGGCGGGATTATTCGTCTGCCGCGTGTAGCCTAATTCTGGACGATGCCGTATGGTCTGACCATGCACACCGATTGCACGTACAGGCACCGATTTAGTTACTGATTCAGTTGCTGCATCAGCTACAAGATTGAACACAATCGGATCGACTGAGAGTTGCTGCTGCAAGTCAGCAACACAGGCCGCGTAGCGTTCTACCAGAGCATTGGCAACCATTGCCTCGCGATGAATTTCGTTTTCACCGGATTGCTGCAAGGCCATCACGTCGGCTCGCAGCGTATCGGAAAACGGTACATAAGAACTTGCCAGCAAGCGCATCGCAGAGTGTTCTCCCGTCGCTGGCAAAATGACCGCAACGCCATCCACACCATCCAGGCTGGTGCCCGACATCAGGCCGATATATAGATTGTTGACTGCGCTGTCTAATTTATTCATTGCTGGCATCTGAAATAGGATTTACGCAACATTGTCCCGGTGCGGCGTAACGACCAAGACCGCAACTTTAGGACAGCTAGAAGCTGGGTGGTTTCGCGTAATTCCGTGAAAAAGAAAAAGGCCGAACATGCAGTTCGGCCCTGTATTGTAATCGCACTGTCACCGCAGACACACTATCTGGATGCGAGCTTCATGGTTTCCGCCATGCGTTCAGGACGTAATAAAGCGAAACGATGGGACATCTCATCGGCCACCGTTTTAAACCGTGGCAAATCCGCTCCTGCCAGCGGTGGAGCGCTCGGTACGCTGATCGACATAGGATCACGTGCCTCATTATTGACGCGGAACTCGTAGTGTAAATGTGGCCCGGTTGACCAGCCTGTCGTACCGACATAACCGATCACTTCGCCCTGCACTACCTTGCTGCCTTTGTGAATACCCGGTGCAAAGCGGCTCATGTGTGCGTAGGCTGTACTGTAGTTATTCCAGTGTTTAATCACAACCAGATTACCGTAGCCACCGCTTGGCCCTGCCGTATCGACAACACCATCACCAGAAGCACGGATAGGCGTGCCCGTCACTGCCGCAAAGTCCACACCTTTGTGCGCTTTCCATTGACCAGAAATCGGATGTACGCGCATCGAGAATCCCGATGAGACGCGAGTGAATTCCAATGGCGATTTCAGAAAGGCTTTTTTCAGTGACTTACCGTCAAAGCTATAGTAGCCACCACTGCTGGGGGACTCGTCAAACCAGACGGATTGAAATATTTTACCGGCATTGCTGAACTCACCGGCCAAGACGCGGCCAGTTTTAACGAACTCGCCGTTTTGCCAGAAAGTTTCGTACACCACATTAAAATGATCGCCGCGTTGCAGATAGCGAAAATCAACGTTCGTTTCAAACATGCTGACGATCTGGGTCGCAATATTGTCCGGAATCTGCGCATCATCCGTCGCAGCGAACAAAGAAGAACGGATATCGCCGGAACGCATCTCCACGCGCTTTTCCAGCTTTGCATTCGTGTCGGACGCAATCAATTTGCCGTTCGCATCGCGGGTGACCGTGATACTGCGCGCTGGCTTGTCATTGTTATCCAGCAAAGTCGCCTGCAGCCACTCCAGTTCGCCCTCGTCGTTCGTCTGGGCTCGCACAGATTTACCGGCGCGCAATTGCATCAGACTACGGGCCGTCGCATCGGATTTCATGAAATCACTGGCTTCGCTGTCATCAACACGGAGACGCAATAACAAGGCGCTCAAGGTATCGCCGCGCAAGACTTTTTCTTCGCGAATGAAATGCTGCTCGTGCTCTTCCAGAGCGGCGATCTGCTCATCGAGCTTAGGCAAAGCGAGTTGTTGGGTAATCTTCTTGACTGGCAGATCAGAGGCGTCAGGTGCCATCGGTGCCACACCAACTGCACCAAAAGCGCACACGGCAAAAAACAATCCGCATACCGAGACGATACGTGACGTGCGCGTGGTGCCGAACAACAGCCTGCTGCCAGAAGTTAAATGATGGAATTTATCTGATAGACGCATGCAATAAGTTAAAATTAACTGTTTTTACCGACAAAATTCTGAGTAACAGTGTTTTGTCGAAGTGATTAATCATTAAATAATTGTTGCTCATTTAGATGTTCACTTAGTTGCTCATTGAATGTGAATCAACATGTGAGCCATCTCTAGCGAAACACAATTATTTATTTGCTATTTTTTAGCTATTTCTGTGTGTATTACTGAATTCTAATGCGCTGAAAAGATCGCGTGATTATATAGCAAAACCCTGATAATACCTTAGCGAAACCTTTTAAACGAAACGCCGATTATGGGCTTGCAGTAATCATTCGACTAGCAGTGTTACAAAAAATCGATGTATTAAAAATCAACATGACTTCTACACAAACTAACCCCAACAATCTCAAATCTACTCCGGTCGCTCTGCCTTTATCCGATGCGGTACAACATGCGCTGGCAGTAACTAAACGCGGGGTCGATGAACTCCTGATCGAATCTGAATTCGCCCAGAAACTCGCTCGCAGCGAACAATCTGGCAAGCCTCTGCGCATCAAGCTCGGTCTCGATCCGACTGCACCAGATTTGCACCTTGGCCACACGGTTGTCTTGAACAAGATGCGTCAGTTGCAAGATCTGGGCCATAACGTGATTTTTTTGATCGGTGACTTTACCTCCATGATCGGCGATCCATCAGGGCGTAATGCAACTCGTCCGCCGCTAACGCGCGAACAGATTGAAGAAAACGCACAAACCTATTTCAAACAAGCGAGTCTGGTACTCGATCCGGCAAAAACCGAGATCCGCTACAACTCAGAATGGTGCGATCCGCTTGGTGCGCGCGGCATGATTCAGCTGTCATCAAAATACACCGTCGCACGCATGATGGAACGCGATGATTTCACCAAGCGTTTTAAAGCAGGAACGCCGATCTCTATTCATGAATTCTTGTATCCCTTAATGCAAGGCTACGATTCCGTTGCGCTGCATTCGGATCTGGAGCTGGGTGGAACAGATCAAAAATTCAACCTCCTGGTTGGCCGCGAATTACAAAAAGATTATGGACAAGAGCCGCAATGTATCTTGACCATGCCTTTGTTGGAAGGTCTGGACGGTGTCGAAAAAATGTCCAAATCCAAGAACAACTACATCGCTATTACCGAACCGGCCAACACCATGTTCGCCAAAATAATGAGTATCTCCGATACCATGATGTGGCGTTATTACGAGCTGCTGTCGTTCTGCTCTCTGGAACAAATTGCCTCCTATAAAAAAGCCGTCGCAGAAGGTCAGAATCCGCGCGATATCAAGGTCGCCATTGCACAAGAAATCGTGACACGCTTCCATTCCCGGCAAGCGGCAGAAGATGCACTGGCCGATTTCGTCAATCGCTCAAAAGGCGGGATTCCCGACGACGTGCCAGAGATCAGCCTGAGTGGCGCACCTATCGCTATCGCGCAGTTACTGAAGCAAGCGAATCTCTGCCCTTCTACCTCTGATGCGATGCGGATGATCGATCAGGGTGGCGTGCGTCTGGATGGTGCCGTTATCAGTGATAAGGCAGTGAAAATTGAAGCAGGCACCTTTGTATTGCAAGTCGGCAAGCGTAAATTCGCCAAAATCACCTTGTCTGCATGATCGCCTTATTGCAGCGAGTCACAGAAGCTAAAGTCGTCGTCGATGGCCATACCATTGGCGCGATTGATGCGGGTCTGCTGGTACTGTTGTGCGCGGAACGCGGCGACAGCGAAAGTCAAGCCGATGCTTTGCTCAAAAAACTGCTCGCATACCGGGTCTTCTCCGACGATGCAGGCAAGATGAATCGCAGCCTGACGGATACCAAGGGCGGCTTGTTGCTGGTACCGCAATCCACTCTGGCAGCCGACACGAACTCCGGCACCCGTCCTTCATTCACACCAGCCGCACCACCCGATGAAGCGAAACGCCTCTTCGATTATGTGGTGCAGCACGCAGCGTCAAAACATGAGCATGTTGCGACCGGTCAATTTGGCGCCGATATGAAAGTCTCGCTGACCAACGATGGTCCAGTCACGTTCTGGCTCACCAGTAAGCCCACCCTGTAAAAGTCTATGACCGAAATTCTCTTAATCCGCCATGGCGAAACCGCCTGGAACGCCGTGCGCCGCCTGCAAGGACATCTCGATATTCCACTGAATGCCGAAGGCACACGTCAGGCTAAAGCACTGGCCTGGGCATTGCAAAATGAAAAGCTCGATGCCATCGTCTCCAGCGATTTACAACGAGCCGTTCAGACCGCCGGTGAGATCGCCAGACTACAAGGACTGAGCACACGCATTGATGCTGGTTTGCGTGAGCGCTGCTTCGGCGGATTTGAAGGTGTTCTGTATAGCGAGATTCCACATCAGTTCCCGGAAGCATATGCGACCTGGCAATCGCGCGATCCGGATGCAGCGTTTCCGCCAGGCGAGAATCAGGGTGAAACCATACGCCAGTTTCATGAGCGCGCCATCACGCACATTCTGCATTACGGCAAACAATTTGAAGGCAAAAAAATCGCCCTCGTTGCGCACGGTGGTGTACTCGAATGCGCCTATCGCGCCGCCAAGAATCTGCCATTGAACGCCCCCCGCGACGTCACCATCTACAACGCCAGCATCAATCGTTTTCGTTACGACAGCACGTTAGCAAACGGGCTGGAATTATTGTCCTGGGGCGACATCGCGCATCTGGACGCGGATGCGATCGATGAAATTAATCAGAGTATGTCCAAATAATTGGAAAAGTATTTTTAAATTCGTTTTTTAAATCATTTTGAAATCATTTTAAAAACGAATACCGCAGCATTCATGAGGCTTGCGAGGCAAAAACACGCCAGAGAGCGCATGAACACTGCGGAATGGTGTTGAAATTAAAAAACATCGCAATCAGCGTGTAACCTCATGCATGTAATACCCCCTTGGAATTCACACTATTACCGCCATCTAGCAGTTTGACCACCACCATATTGCGCTAAGAACGTACCAATCAGCCGCCCCTCCGGACATCAGCGCACCTGCAAGTAAACACTGGCGAAGGCAATTCATGGGCTTAGATCTTCTCAATTTAAAACAGGCTTCCAGCGATTTTGAGCAATCCATGGAACGTCTGATCGAGCGAAATGTAGCGCCGCTGATGGATCGTTCGATACAGCAAGTCAGTACCGAACTCTCGCAAGTGATCCAGCAAGCCGGTGCGAAAATTGATCGCAATATTGCAGCGCTGTCAGACGAAATTCATAATCAGCGCAGCATGACCAAGGATGACATCAAAGCCTTGATTGATTACTCGACTGAACAGATAGGCGCAGCGCTTGATCAGCGGATTCTGGCGATCAAGCATGAGACCTCAACACTGATCAATGAAAAAATCGACATGCTGAAATGCGAACTCGAAGATGCTGCCGTGACGAGTCGCAAAACCATGTATGTGAATGTCGCGATCTCTATCAGCGCAGCGATTGCCATGGCGATCATCGGCCTGATCTATAAGAAAATCTCGCTTGGCGAGCTCAATTTACTTAATGTATTCCGGGTCACGTTATTGTCATGCGCCACGTTCACTTTTGTGTTGTCGGCAATGAAGGGATGGCAGCGCTGGCGCGGCATGAAGCAAAGTAAAAAAGGCGTTGCAACGATCGCCATTTCCTATTTTGGCGTATTGCGGCCAAACGGCGCGGTTGGATTATTTTTGTTAAGTCTGGCCTTATTGGCCGGATGGCTGGCGATGTATCATTTTGTGACTTGAGCTGAGCGACGGACACTTAAGATAAGCTGAAAGATGATGCGGACGTTTCCGATGCAGAACTTCTAAAAACCCTTAAATCGATATTTTATGGAGCAGCTTACTTCTAATGCTGTTCAGTTTAACCAAGCCCTTCGCTTCATCATTGCCAAAAAACGCTGGATCCCTGCCTGCGCAGGGGTGAAGATTTTAGGCTTGGGCCGTACCTGAACGGCATTACCGCTTACTCCTGTTTTTCTCTGTGTCTCTGTGGTGAGAGGACTTGGTTTTTACGTCAGTTCTAGAGAGGTGATTTTTTATTTGGCAGTTTTTAGAGATTCCCAATGAAGAGTCCGCAATGCTGATGCGGCTTACCAGACGTTTTCGCCCGGTAAGCCGCATTTTACCTAGGCGTGACATCACGAAATCTATCACTACCGGTTAAGTTATTTCAATTAAGTTATTTCAATTAAGTTGCTTCAGATTAAGTAACTTCAAAAACTTCCTGCAATCCTTTCAGTCAGCACACAATCTAATGCGACGTCATGCAACTCCGCAGCAAATGTCGCCTGCGCCAGCGCATAGGCGACGCCCAGCGTTTTTGGGCGCGGCAGAAGCGCCAGAGTTCTGTCATAAAACCCACCGCCATATCCAAGCCGGTAATTCGCAGAGTTAAATCCTACGCAGGGAATCAACAAGGCCTCAGGCTGGCTCAGTTTCTCTCGTTGTGCCGGTACCGGAATCCCGTAATCGTCCTGCACCATGAGGTCTCCGGGTGTCCAACTCAGGAACTGTAAGGGCTTGTCTTTGCCAAGCACCATTGGCAAAGCAAGCTGTACCTGCATCTGGTGTAAGCGGGCATAACAGTCGCGCAGATCAGGTTCGGCCTGAATGGGCCAGAATACGCCGAGACTGCTGATCTGGTACCGTTGACACCAGGCAATCACTTGCTGCCCCAATTGATGATCCCATTGCGCCCGCTCTTCGGCACTGCTGGCGCGACGCGCATCAAGCAATTGCTTGCGCAATATACTGCGACTGATTGGGGTACCGGATTTTCCGCTGTTTTGCGGACTCAGGCTTGCTTGCTGGAAGGGCTGTGTCATACTGTCAAAAACATCATGATGGAAGCGGTAGAAAATGTGGTCTATGAAGAGAATTGCCGGTCGCAGCACACAGTCCGGACAAGAATTTGCACGAAGATACGTCCTGCCAGTCAGCCTTTGCATGGTAGCAGTTTTATCCTTGCAGACTAATGCGCTAGCGGCAAAAAGCAACAAGAGTTTTGTGAATGACGATGATCGCTTTATGGCGTTGCGCGATGCGGCCATGCATGATGATGCGGGCCAGGCAGAACTCCATGCAGCAGCGCTGAAAAATTTTGACATCCCCTCTTATGTCGACTATTACCGTCTCAAGACCCGGCTCCGCACTGCCTCTGCCAGCGAATTTCAGACTTTTTTAACGCAGTATGAAGGCAGCGCCATCGCCGACCGCCTGCGCAATGACTGGTTGCTAATCCTCGGTCAACGTGGCGAATGGGATACGTTTGATGTCCAGTATCCGCAATTCCTTGTCGCTGACGATACTCAGCTCAAATGCTATGCCTTGCTGTCCAAAGCCGTCAAACAGCAAAAAGTCGCCGATGCGGCACGCGCGCTGGTCACCGCACCACGCGATTACGGTGCCGGTTGCTATTCGCTGGTGACCTATCTGTCGGAACATGGCCAGTTCAGTGAAGCTGACCTGTGGGCACAAATGCGTATCGCTGCCGAGAACGGTGCATTACCGCTGGCGCAAAGGCTGGCGAAGCTGTTAGATATCGCCGAGAAACAAGTCGTAGCAGCCATCGACAAGCCGACCACTTTACTCAAAAAATCACCGGAAGCTGGTAAAGCAGCGCATGAGCTTTACCTGATCGCGCTCGGTCGTCTGGCCAAGACCGATCCCGATGAGGCGGCAGATACCTTATCGCGCTACAGTGGCAAATTCAGCGATACTGAAAAAGCACAAGGATGGGCGCATATTGCACTGCAAGCCTCGCTCAAATTACAGCCTGAAGCGCTCGGTTACTGGCAACGTGCCGACGGCGCAAATCTATCTCTGGAAGGCTATCAGTGGCGGGTCAGGACAGCCTTGCGCGAAGGTGAGTGGAAGCTGGTAAAAAGTGCGATTGCCGCCATGCCTGCAAGCTTAAAAAATGAACCGACCTGGGTCTATTGGTATGCGCGGGCACTGAAGAATGAAGGTAAGAACGAAGAAGCACAGACGATGTTTGCCAGCATCGCTGATCAGTTGCATTTTTATGGTCAGCTGGCGCTGGAAGAACGTGGTCAGAAAATTGGCGTTCCTATCACAGTCAAACCTGTCACCGCCGATGAACTGGCACCGATGGAGAAGAACCCCGGGCTGCTACGGGCATTGCGGTTTTATGCCATGAATTTGCGCTTCGAAGGCACCCGCGAATGGAATTGGGAACTGCGCAAAATGAATGAGCGTCAGCATATTGCGGCGGCAGAATTAGCACGCCAGAACAATCTGCTCGACCGTATGGTGAATACCTCAGACCGCACCAAGGCGGAGATGGATTTTAGCCAGCGCTATCCGACGCCGTTTAATGACAGTATGTATAAAACGACGCAGGCACTGGGACTCGACATGGCGTGGGTCTATGGTCTGATCCGGCAAGAGTCACGCTTTATCATGACAGCGAAATCGCATGTCGGCGCCTCTGGTCTGATGCAGATCATGCCGGCAACTGCGCGTTATGTTGCGAAGAAAATCGGCCTCGGCAATTTCGTACCAGACCAGGTTAATGATATCGACACCAATATCGCGCTCGGCACCAATTATCTAAATATGGTGCTGACAGATCTGGGTGGCTCGCAGGCCCTCGCGTCTGCCGCTTACAACGCGGGCCCCGGACGACCACGCGCCTGGCGCGCATCGCTGACGCGTCCGGTTGAAGGAGCCATTTTCGCAGAAACGATTCCGTTTGCCGAAACCCGCGGCTACGTCAAAAATGTACTGTCTAACGCAACCTATTACGCGGCATTATTCGAGAAAAAACCCCAATCGCTGAGAGCCCGTCTGGGTACAGTAATTCCCAAAGGAATGTCAGCGACGGATTCCGATTTACCTTAAGGTCTTTATGCAAGATACTGAATTAGAAACAACGCTCGCCGCCATCTTTTCTGGCGACAAAAAACCCTCACTGCAATTGGTGATCGGGAATAAAAATTACTCCTCATGGTCCATGCGCCCATGGGTCGTACTGAAAGCGTTTGGTATTCCGTTTGAGGAAATCCGTATCCTGTTAGACAAGCCAAATACGACCTCACAGATTTCTGAATACTCGCTGGCGGGACGTGTTCCGGTTTTACTCGCGAACGAAATTACTGTCTGGGATTCTTTAGCGATTTGTGAATTTTTAGCAGAACAATTTCCATTACAAAATCTATGGCCCGAAGACGTTGCGGCCAGAGCGATTGCACGCAGCATCTGCGCTGAAATGCATTCTGGTTTTGCAGCCTTGCGTTTTGATATGCCGATGAATATCCGGGCAGAACTGCACGGTAAAGGCCGCACGATAGGCTCCCAGGCAGACATCGGACGTATCAGCGAAATTTGGGAAGACTGCCTGTCAGGTTATGGTGCGCATCAGTTTTTGTTTGGCGATTTTTCGATTGCTGATGCGTATTTTGCGCCAGTTGTAATGCGCTTTCGCACCTATGGGGTGTCGCTGGCACCGGCGTTGCAAGCCTATGTCGAGCGCGTAACCGCGCATCCGGCGGTGGCTGAATGGATACGCGATGCCGAAGCCGAAACCGACGAAATGCCCGGCCATGATGCGCGTCCGGCGGTCTGACTACTAGCGCCATACAAACCTAAGAATGAAAATCTATATTGTGGGCGGTGCGGTACGGGATCGTTTGCTCGGTCTGCCGGTACAGGATCGTGATTATGTTGTCGTCGGCGCCAGTCCGGAAAGCATGCTTGCACTGGGCTACACGCCAGTGGGTAAAGATTTTCCGGTATTTCTGCACCCTAAAACACATGAAGAATATGCGCTGGCCCGGACTGAGCGCAAGACTGCGGCGGGTTACAAGGGATTTGTATTCCATACCGATGCCGGAGTGAGCTTGGAACAGGATCTGATCCGCCGTGACCTGAGTATTAACGCGATGGCACAGGATGAGGATGGCAGTATCGTCGATCCGTTTGGCGGACAGCGTGATTTACAGGCGAAAGTGTTTCGTCATGTCTCGGCGGCTTTCACCGAAGACCCGGTCCGTATCCTGCGCGTTGCACGTTTTGCCGCACGTTTTTCGATTGAGCCGCATGCCTTCACCGTGGCAGACGAAACCAATCAATTGATGCAAGAAATGGTACATGCCGGAGAAGTCGATGCGCTGGTGCCGGAACGGGTCTGGCAGGAGCTGGCGCGCGGGTTGATGGAAGCACGGCCGTCCCGCATGTTTGAGGTCTTGCGTGATTGCGGCGCACTGGCGCGTCTGCTACCGGAATTAAACGTTTTGTGGGGCGTGCCTCAACCGCCTAAACATCATCCGGAAATCGATACCGGCGTACACGTCATGATGGTCGTCGATTACGCAGCACAGCAAGGCTACTCGCTGGCAGTGCGCTTTGCCGCTCTGATGCATGATCTGGGAAAAGGCGCGACCCCGGCTGCGGCCTGGCCTAGCCATCATGGGCACGAGCAACTCGGTGTCGATCTGGTTGATGCGCTCTGTCAGCGCTTAAAAATACCGAATGACTGCCGCGATCTCGCCATCATGACCGCACGCGATCACGGCAACATTGGCCGTGCGCTGGAATTACGACCACATACCGTCGTAGCACTGCTGGAACGCAGCGATGCATTCCGCAAGCCGCAACGGTTTTTAGAATTATTACAAGCTGCTCAATCCGATTGCTTTGGTCGTGCGAATTTACCGGACGTAAAATTTCCGCAGGCAGACTATCTGGCTCAGGCGCTGCAAGCAGCCCAGCAAGTGCAGGCAGGCGAAATTGCACAACGTTTCCCCGGACAGCCGCAACAGATAGGCGCGGCCGTCCATCAGGCCCGCGTAGAAGCCGTCCGTAGTTTTAAGCGGCACTACGAACTTGCCCATCAATAATCAATAAGCGCTTTGATACCTCAACATGCGTCAGAACGACGTCTCCTTGCCGCATGCGGATCATCCCGGGTCTGCTGGCATCACAATGACAACAATGTCGGTTGGAATGTCAACAGTCTCAAGAGGTTTTCTGGAATAATCGATGATGTTCGTCTACAATGAAGCGATAAATTGTGCACCGCACAATTTGCTTTATCGGAAGGATTGCCATGAACGTTTCAGACATATTCCCCAGCGGCAAAGATGGTGAGCCATCCGAACCTAAACCTGCCCCGAAACATACCGTGTTCGTCAAGGAATTATCCGAAAAAGACCGGCGGCGGATTTTGCGTCACTTTCTGGCGCTCAAAGAAAGTGATCGCTTGCTGCGCTTTGGCACCTACCTGCCCGATGAAATGGTGACCAAGTACGTCGAAGGCATCGACTTCTCGCGTGACAAGGTATTCGGCGTCATGAGTGCACACTTCCGTCTGGTCGGTGTGGGTCATCTGGCGTTCGCGCCGAAGCAAGCCGAAGACGAAGTCACGGATAAAGACAAAGTCGCTGAGTTCGGTGTGTCGGTCTCAGAATCCGCACGTGGTAAAGGCGTCGGTTTCAAGCTATTTGAGCGCGGTGCGATTCACTGTCGCAATGCGGATGTCGACACGCTGTACATGCATTGCCTCTCCTCGAACCAGACCATGATCCATATCGCAAAAAAAGCCGGGATGGAAATTCATCGTGAATATGGCGAAGCGGATGCTTATCTCAAGCTATTACCTGCCGACGCCGTCAGCGTTTTAAAAGAGGCCATGCAAGAACAAGTTGCCGCACTGGATTACACGATCAAAGCCAATACCCGCGCTGCAGTCAAATGGTTGGGCAATCTTTCCGGCACTAAAAACGATTGATCTGCATCAAGAATAAACACAAATACCTCGCTCAAATACTTGTTGGATTATGCTGTTTAGTTAGTCGCTGTTGATCATTTGTTATCGAAGGATTGATAACAACATTAACCTAGTAGATACCAGCACGCGCACTATGACTCGGCAACCGACAGACTGCTTGTAAAACAGGGAGAACTATTTTGAGATTGTCATTTCATGGTGCTGACCGCGGCGTCACTGGCTCCTGTCATTTAATTGAGTGTGCAGGCAAATATGTTCTGATCGATTGTGGTATGTATCAGGGTGGGCGCGAACTCAATGAAGAGAATGCGGAACCATTTGGTTTTAATGCTGCCGATATTGATTTCGTTTTATTGACGCACGCGCATCTGGATCATTGCGGACGCTTACCTTTGCTCGTCAAACGTGGGTTTCGTGGCGAGATAATCACAACTGCTGCCAGCCGTGAACTAGCACGCGTGGTCATGCTCGATTCAGCACATCTGCAAGAAGCAGAAGCACAATACCAAGCACGTAAAGGTGCGCGTCGCGGTGAGTCAGGCAAAACGTCACCGTTATACACAACAAATGATGCGTTTCGGTGTTTAGAATTTTTTGGACGTACCGCACAATACGGACAATCGATCAAACTGGGAACGGGCATTGAGGCACGTTTTTTAGACGCTGGACATATTTTAGGATCGGCCAGTATCGTTATCGATCTGGAAGAAGATCGTCAGCATTGCACGGTCGCTTTTTCTGGTGATATTGGTAACGCAGGACGGAAGTTACTGCGTGATCCGGTCGTGCCAGTGCATGCTGACGTCGTCGTGATGGAAACCACCTACGGCGACCGCCTGCATCGCCCGCTTGATGCATCAATTGAGGAACTTTACCAAGCAATTCGCGACACCTTTCAGCGCGGAGGAAATGTTGTAATTCCAAGCTTTGCGCTGGAACGCGCACAAGAACTGCTCTACTACCTCAGAGAAGGCGTTGAGGGCGGCTTGCTTCCTCAATCAATGCAGGTATTTCTTGACTCACCGATGGCGATCTCTGCAACTGCGATTTTTGCACATCATCATGAATGCTATGACGAGAATACAGCTCGCCTGTTCAACAAAGGCCAAGATCCTTTTCATCTGCCCGGACTTCACTTCACCAGAGATACGGCTGACAGCATAGCGATCAACCGCTTCTCCAGCGGAGCGGTCATCATGGCAGGTGCAGGCATGTGCACCGGAGGACGTGTTCGACACCATCTAAAGCATAATTTATGGCGCAAAAATTCCAGTGTTATTTTTGTCGGCTTTGCGTCAAAAGGAACGTTAGCAAGACAAATCATCGATGGTGCAAAAACCGTAAAGATCATGGGTGAGGAGATTGCAGTAAAAGCTACGGTGCATACAATTAGTGGTTTTTCAGCACATGCAGACCGCGATGAATTACTTGCCTGGCATCGCAAGGTCGCACCCGCAAAAACCTTTCTTGTTCATGGCGAAGAGGATGTCATGCGGAACTTCGCACAGTTGCTCGACAATACTGAGGTCTCCATGCCGGCAGGAGGCGAATCATTTGACCTGACTCAAATTGCCCGTCAGAAAGTCTGTCCGCAAGATTGATGGTAGTTTTTTAAGGCAGAAATAAAAGACTTATTGTGTTATCATTTCGCCAACAACACGAAAAAGCCAAAAAGACTCGCATCTCCATTCCATCAGGGACATATTTTCATCATGAGCCAGACGTCAGTACCTACAGGAACACCTAACAACGATAGCCGTCAGTTCATTCTTGAAATGCTGGGTTTTTCTGATGCAGAAAAAACGATGCTGGCATCCACCTTCCGGCTCACGGGACGCAGAAGTTTTTGTTATGCCGAGCCGACGAGTGAAGAAGATCGTACCGACATTTATCTGGTCAACACCGACAATGCCGAGGCAATGCAGGAGCTTGAAAAACGCGCACCGAATATCCATGCGCCCGCAGTACTCATCGGTCGCGATCCAGCGGTTGCTGTCGATTGGCCGCTGATACAAAAACCGATACACTGGATGCGCCTGTTTGGACAGCTGGATGAACTGATGAACGCCGCATTGCAAGAGCGCGGCCGCCGCCAGCAAGGCAGCGAGCAGCATTGGGATGGTCATACCTATCGCCGCACCATCGATAAAAAGCAATTACCCGAAGCCTTATACATTCCGAAAAAAGCCGCAGAATCCGTGCTGGTCGTTGATGACAGCGCGACGGTGCGTGCATTTATGCGCATCAAATTAGCCCCGTTCCACTTCGACGTCGACTACGCTGAAAACGGAGAACAGGCGATTGCGATGACTGAGGTTAAGAAATACACCTGCGTATTTTTAGATATTCTGATGCCGGGAATCGACGGCTATAAAGTCTGCAAACATATCAAGTCGAATGCCGGCACCAAAAATACAGCCGTGGTCATGTTAAGCAGTAAATCCTCTGCCTTCGATAAGTTCCGCGGTAGCTGGGCAGGTTGCGATGCCTATGTCGGCAAACCGGTCGATGAAAACGAATTACTGTCAACAATTGCTAAGTTCTTGCCAAGTGCACGCGAAGCATCGGTGAAACAAACCTCAGCAGTGTAAGCAGTAGGGGCGATATAAGGCGATACAGGAGATATAAATAGTCCCCTGACGACAAAGTCAGCCGCCAGCGTAATCATGATATCAATCAGCTATTCAGTACAGGTAATGCCGTCGTATCCTTAATCTGCTGCAAAGCAAAGCTCGACTTCACGTCGAGTACCGCCGGGTGACGCAGCAGAGTTTCCATCATGAAGCGGGAAAAATGATCCATATTCTCGACATGCACCCGCAGCAGATAATCCATTTCTCCCGTCATCGCATAACACGCAACAATTTCTGGCCATTGCTCTACCGACGCCGCGAAATCATTACGCGGCGAACGTGATGCGCCTTTTCCCGGGGCATCGTTATGCTTCTCCAGACGCACATTCACGTAGGCTAGCAAGCCCAGACCGATCTTGGCCGGTTCCAGCAGAGCGACATATTTGCGGATCACCCCGCTGTCCTCCAGCCGCTTGATACGTCGCAGACACGGTGACGGCGACAGATTGACTCGCTCAGCAACCTCCTGATTGGTTAAGCGTCCGTCAGCCTGTAAAATCGCCAAGATCTTGCGATCAATCTTATCCAAAGGAATCGTTGTCATAGTCTGCCAGTAATTTAATTATCACAGCAATATTATTGCGTAATTTTTGCAATTATTGGGTTATTTTGCAATTTAATGGCGCTAATCAAGAACTATACTGAGAGCTTGATCTATGTCAAAAACTTTGACTTTGATGGCCACCATCCAGCGCACTGGCACAATATTGCTACTGTCGCGCAGATGCTTTGACGATTACTTCAGGAGACAAGCATGACCTTCCAAACTTGGGAAAACCCTATGGGTACCGATGGCTTTGAGTTTATCGAGTACGCAGCACCCGATCCAAAAGCACTCGGTGAATTATTCGTCACCATGGGTTTTACCGCGATTGCCAAACACCGCACCAAGGATGTGACTCTGTACCGTCAAGGTGGCGTGAACTTCATTATCAATGCCGAACCTGATTCTTTTGCGCAAAAATTTGCCCGCAAACATGGCCAGTCAGTTTGCGCATTCGCTTTCCGCGTCAAGGATGCCAATGCCGCCTACAAGCGCGCACTAGATCTGGGTGCCTGGGGCTTCGATAATAAAACCGGCCCTATGGAACTCAATATTCCTGCCATCAAAGGTATCGGCGATTCCCTGATTTATTTCGTTGACCGCTGGCATGGCAAAGATGGCGCAGATGCAGGTGCCATCGGCAATATCAGTATCTATGATGCTGACTTCGTGGCATTGCCTAGCGTGGATTCCAATCCTGTCGGCAAGGGTCTGACGTATATCGACCACCTGACCCACAATGTGCATCGTGGTCGCATGAAGGAATGGGCAGATTTCTATGAAACTCTGTTCAGCTTCCGCGAAATCCGTTACTTCGATATCGCCGGCAAGCACACAGGCCTGAAGTCAAAAGCCATGACTTCACCTTGCGGCAAAATCCGTATTCCGATCAACGAATCTTCGGATGATAAATCCCAGATCGCTGAATACCTGGATCTATACCACGGCGAAGGCGTGCAGCATATCGCGATGGGCACCGACAATATCTATGACACTGTGGGCGGCATGAAAGCCAATGGTGTGGTGTTCCAGGACACCATCGACACATACTATGACCTGGTAGATCGCCGTCTGCCTGGCCACGGTGAAAACCTGGAAGCATTGCGCAAGTTGCGCATTCTGGTGGATGGCAAGAGTACAGAAACATCACGTGAATTGCTGTTGCAGATTTTCACGACCACGGTCATCGGCCCTATCTTCTTTGAAATCATCCAGCGCAAGGGCGACCAAGGTTTTGGCGAAGGTAATTTCCGCGCATTGTTTGAGTCCATAGAACTGGATCAGATCCGTCGTGGCGTTCTCAAAGACGAAAAAGCACCTGCATAATTCAGCAGCTCGTTAAGAGAATACAAGGTCAACCAGATCGACACTCAGTGCGTCGTCTGTTGACCTTTTTTTGTTTGAGGAAAGAGACAACTTCATGACTACTGCAACAGCATTTAATGCTGCATCTAATACCGCACACAATGCCGCTTCTACGACTATTTCGAATGAAGACTTTCTCGCTACCGTCGCCAAAAAATCGGACGGTGCTGCGTTGCGCGGTGATTACAAGCTGGCTGATGCCCAATATGTAGTACAACAGAATTGGGATCGCTATACCGAAGCAGAACACGAACTCTGGCGCAAGCTTTATCAGCGGCAAGAGGCCTTATTACCAGGGCGTGCCTGCAATGAATTCATTGAGGCATTGCATAAGATGGATGCGGCTGGCGGCATACCGGATTTTGAGCAGACCTCCGCAGCACTATTTAAAGCGACTGGCTGGTGTATCGTCGCCGTGCCTGGTTTGATTCCTGAATTTACCTTCTTTGAGCATCTGGCGAACCGCCGTTTTCCAGTCACGGTATGGTTGCGTACGCCGGAAGAATTCAACTACATCGTCGAGCCTGACGTATTCCATGATTACTTCGGCCACGTGCCGATGCTGTTCAATCCGGTGTTTGCCGACTATATGCAGCTGTATGGCAAAGGCGGTTTAAAAGCCATGGGTCTGGGCGGTCTCGATTATCTGGCACGGTTGTATTGGTATACCGTGGAGTTCGGGCTGATCAATACACCGGAAGGCCTGCGCATCTACGGCGCGGGTATTTTGTCGTCCGGTGGTGAAGTAGAATATTGTCTGAACTCCGGCACCACATCACGCCATATTCATCTCGACATACAGCGTTGCCTGCGCACTTTGTACAAAATCGATTCGTATCAGGAAAGCTATTTTGTGATCAACAGCTTCCAGGAATTATTCGACGGTACCGCACCGGATTTCGCACCGTATTACGAAAAATTAAAACAACTTGAGGCGCTACCGGCAGATACCCTGCTCGCAGGTGAGATCGAGTTACTGGCTTAGTCAGTTGATGCGTATCAGTATCCATTGATACGCAAACCCTGTCATAAAACCTAAGGGCACACTGTCTGAACAGTGCGCCCTCAATTGAGTCAGACTGAATGTATCCTCGGGGAATCACTACTTCGGAAACATATATTCCACTGCTGTCTTGGACATTCCCTTATCGCTATGCCCCACCCCGGCGACTGTCAGTAGTTCCCATTTCAAGGGCGCATTGAGTGTCGCAGCCACATCTTTTGCCGTCTTCATAAAATTCTGCCCGCGTTCAAACCGGTTTTTACCTTCTGCCCGGGCTTGAGGCGAATTAGGAACGTGTCCACCTGATTCCTGCAAATCATCTTCACCCAGCATCACAACCAGACGACGTGAAAAAACCGTGGCGAGCTGCGTTTCGCTGACGACGTCCTTATCCAGACTCATCGGGAAGCGCGCCTGACTCCACGTGGGATAAACCGGCATCGTGTAACTGCCCGCATTAGCAGAAAACGCCACCTCCACTCTTGGCGATGGCATGAAGATCATGAAACGATGGACGAACTGTGCACCTGCCGAATGACCATACAAATAATAGGTGGGCGTGCTCAGTGATTCACGTTGACGCAGCTCATCAAACAAATGTTCAATGACCCAGAAACTCCATTGTGCGTGGTTAGAATTCGTCACATTCCCGAACTGATAAGCGGCACTGGGAAAATATCGCTCAGCAAACTCGGGGACGACTAACAGAAACTGATATTTCTCTGCATATGCTTTCCAGGCGTTACGATAATCCTCACCATTACGCTTAGTGCCGTGCATCACGAACAATACTTTAGTCTGCGCATTGAGCGTCGCCGGTTTGTAGTACCAGACCGTGACCGGTTTATCCGGCGCGCTTAACGTGTCGGTAAAACTGAAACTATTGCTGCCGCCAGCTAAGGGATCTGCTGCAACGCTGCCAGATGAAAGAGAAAAAAGTAAGACCATTAAGCCGGTGAAATGAGTGAACATGTGAGTGAGTGCGCGTCGCATTATTCTTCGATTCCTTCTTCAAATAATCCATCGTCTGGCAGGACTGATATGGCTCAACTAGTAATTTAGCCAGCCGATCAGCAATAAGTAAGCCAGTTAATACACGCTCGGCACACCAGGTGGTCTGGTCTTAAATCGCTTATGCGCCCAAAAATATTCTGCCGGTGCTTTCAGGATTTCTGCCTCGATGTAGTCGTTCATCATGCGTGTCGCGGCGATGATGTCATCGCCAGGATAATCAAGCCAGGGCTCACGGAAACTGACTTTCCATCCCTGATAATCAGGCAGCATCGTCGCAATGACCGGAATCACTTTGGCATGTGTAGTGGCGGCGATTCTGGCGACCGCCGTCAGGGTAGCTGCGGGCACACCGAAGAAGGGAATAAACTCCGCATCTTTAGGCCCAAAATCCATATCCGGCAGCATGAAAAACGGCAAACCCTCGCGCATCGCGCGAATGATGGGCTTAACACCCTCGGCACGAGAAAACAACTTCACCGGACGAAAACGTGAGCGCCCTTTACGTAAAGCCTGATCAAAAACTTGATTGCGTTGCTCGGTATAAATCGAGCACAGGGACGACTCCAGCATCACTGCAACACCGGCGACATCCAGGCTGACAAAATGTGGGCACAGCAAAATCGTCGGCCCGTCCTGAACACTCACCAGCGGCACGGCTGGGTCAACCTGAATTAATTTCTTTAAACGTTTTTCTGAAGCCCACCACAAGATGCCGCGTTCCAGCACGCTGCGGGTATAGGCCTGAAAATGCTGTCGTGCGAGTTTGACGCGCTCTTCCTCACTGAGATGCGGTAAACACAGTCGTAAGTTCGTCAGCGTGATATGACGGCGCGATTTGATCACACGAAACAACAGGCTCCCAACAGCATCGCCAAAGCGTCCCAGCACTGGCAACGGCAACCAGTGCATTACCCACATAAATCCCAGAACAAATCTCATGTGCGCTCCTTTGCCACATCGGTAGAAACGGCCGAAGTCACCGGTGCAGCGACACCCTGCGGGATTTTGTAGCGGTTATAGCTCCAGAAATACTGCGCGGGCTTACGGGCAATCAGTTTTTCCATCGCCACATTGATCGCCTCTGCTTGTTGCGTGGCGTCTTCGCCCAACACTTCATCAAACGCGACAAAGCGCACCACATACCCGCGACCATGGGGCAAACGTTCAGCATACGTCAATATCAACGGAGCACCCGTCATCGTATGCAATTTGGCCGAGAGCGTCATGGTATAGGCAGGCTTGCCAAAAAATCTGGCCCAGACCCCTTCACCCTCTTGCGGCACCTGATCGGGCAGCAAGCCAATCGCTTCTCCCTTCTTTAAGGCTTTTGCCATGGTACGGACACCAGATAAATTTGCTGGCGCGAGGATAAGATTATCGCGAGCTCTGGCGCCTTCAATTAAGGGCTTCAAGGCAGCTTTGCGCGGAGGTCTGTACAACGCGGTTAATCGGGTTCTGGCGGCAATCGCCTGCGCAATGATTTCAAAACAACCGAGATGTGGCGTCAGCAAAATCACGCCTTTTCTGGCATCAAGCGCAGCCTGAACCAGCTCCCAGTTTTCAACCGTCGCGGTACGCAATACACGCTCTGGGTCAGCGCACCAGATGAACGGCAACTCCATGATATTTTTACCCGCCTCGCGCACCGCGGAGGACGTATCAGCAACAAAACCGGCGCGGCTGATGTTTTCTTGCAAACGACGACGATAAGAGCCGGACGCCATATAGACCAGCCAGCCCAGACTTGCACCTATAGCATGCAAGACAGGCAATGAAAAAATAGACAGGAAGCGAAATAAAGCAACGAGCATGATGCATCTCAAGTCGGAGAGAAAAAATTAGAGGCGGAATTTCCAGCGATTAGACACGACCTCAAGAAGAAGCGTAAAATATCACACAATGTGTAAAGCCTATTGCAAAATTAAGCTAGTTAGACGCGCCGACGAAGACAGCACATACTGTGCGGCTAGTCGGTGTAACAACGCCAGATTCAATTTGCAATAGGCTTTATGTAAGAACCGCCGAGTTAACAGACAACTTGCGAGGCGGTATACAAGTTCCGCTAAAGCGTCGCAGGTTCTCTTTCCGACTGCGGCATGTTTAATACGGTCATTTTTTACAAGGAGCCTGCGATGGCTAATGATTTTCTCTTCACCTCTGAATCGGTCTCTGAAGGACATCCCGACAAAGTCGCCGATCAAATCTCCGATGCAATCCTCGACGCGATCTTTGAACAAGATCCGCTCTCCCGCGTCGCTGCTGAAACACTGACAAATACTGGCCTGGTCGTATTGGCTGGCGAAATCACTACCAACGCCAACGTCGATTACATCCAGGTCGCACGCGATACCATCAAGCGCATCGGCTACGACAATACCGAGTATGGTATTGATTACAAAGGCTGTGCAGTTCTCGTGGCCTACGACAAACAATCCAATGACATCGCGCAAGGCGTCGATCATGCGTCCGACGACCATCTGAATACCGGTGCGGGTGACCAGGGCCTGATGTTTGGTTATGCCTGCGACGAAACGCCGGAACTCATGCCAGCGCCGATCTACTATGCTCACCGTCTGGTAGAGCGTCAGGCCCAATTGCGTAAGGATGGCCGTCTGCCTTTCTTACGTCCGGATGCCAAGAGCCAGGTCACGATGCGTTATGTCGATGGCAAGCCGCACAGTATCGATACCGTCGTATTGTCCACACAGCACAGCCCGGATCAAAGCGATGGCAGCAAGATGAAGCCGTCCTTTATCGAAGCGGTGATTGAAGAAATCATCAAACCGGTCTTGCCAAAAGACTGGCTCAAAGACACCAAATACCTGATCAACCCGACTGGTCGCTTTGTCATTGGTGGTCCTCAAGGTGATTGCGGCCTGACAGGTCGTAAGATTATTGTTGATACCTACGGCGGTGCGTGCCCGCATGGTGGTGGCGCATTCTCCGGTAAAGACCCTACAAAAGTTGACCGCTCTGCCGCCTACGCAGCACGCTATGTCGCTAAAAATATCGTCGCTGCCGGTCTGGCCAAACAATGCCAGATTCAGGTCGCTTATGCGATTGGCGTTGCACGCCCGATGAATGTCACGGTGTATACCGAAGGCACGGGCGTGATTCCGGATGAGCAAATCGCCGCTCTGGTGAATGAGTATTTTGATCTGCGTCCAAAAGGCATCATCCAGATGCTGGATCTGCTGCGTCCGATTTATTCCAAGACGGCAGCGTATGGTCACTTCGGTCGTGAAGAGCCGGAATTCACTTGGGAACGCACGGACAAAGCCGTGTTGTTACGCAAGGCAGCCGGACTCTGATCATCTTGTTTGTATCGTTTTGACCGTTGTAGTACGCGCTTGAATATGGATTGAAGTATGCAATGCCGGGCCCCGTTGTTGTCTCAAGTAATACCTAGGGAAGCGCAGATTGATTCGAGAAGCGCAACATCACATTTTTTTACGAAACACGTCGCGAAGCAGCAAGATCATCGCTGCTGGACGAAAAAATGTGATGCCCCCGGCTCATCGTCTGGCCTTGCATGCGTTGGTCTGGTAGTCCTGATGTCTGCTGTATCCATGTGGTCGCCGCATGCTCTGGCGACCACAACGCCCCCAATCGCCGTACCATCCAAAATCAGCAAACCCGTCACCGACTGGTGCACACCGCTGGTGGCGCGCTTGCCCAAAATTTCTGACAGCGATTGCCGCAATAGTAAAGTACAGCCAGCAGGAGCGAATTCTGCCAATGGCTTTCCAATTCTGGTGCGTGATATCGCAGCGGATCCACGTCGCAAGCAAGCATTAAAAGTGTTGCTGCTAGGCGGCATTCATGGTGACGAACAAACCGCGTCGGCAATCGTATTCAAGTGGATGGAAGTGATGCATAAACCGGCAGCGCAAGAATTCCAGTGGAAGGTTGCGCCCGTCGTCAATCCTGATGGCTTGCTAGCCGCCAAACCGATGCGCGTCAATGCGCGTGGCGTCGATCTGAACCGCAATTTTCCTACGCCTAACTGGCAACAGGATGCGCCACGCTACTGGGCGAAAACAACACGCAGCGATCCGCGTCGCTTCCCCGGCAAGGCCCCCATTTCAGAGCCTGAGAGCCGCTGGGTCTACGACACGATAGAAAAATTTAAACCCGATGTCATCATCTCGGTACACGCACCGTTTGGCGTACTCGACTTCGACGGCCCGGTTACCCCTCCGCGCCGCTTTGGCCGCCTAATCTACAACCGGGTCGGCGTCTATCCCGGCTCACTCGGTAACTACAGCGGTCTGCACAAAGACATCCCGGTTGTCACCATCGAATTACCGAACGCCACCGTGATGCCAGCGGATGCCGAGGTGCAACGCATCTGGCTAGATATGTTGGGCTGGATCAAGCGTAACGTTCCTGCGCAAGCCAAACTCGCGCAACGATAACTCGTCGGAAGCATATACTCCCCCCGATTTTTAAAAAATAGGGCTTACTCCGCACTGTTTATCTAGTGAATTAAAAATACTGGTATAGAGTATATTAAAATTTGACTACACTGGCTCTGCCCACATGCGTAGCAGATTGTGATAATTGCCCGTCAATTGCAGCACCGCCTGAGTATCTGCACCGCTTGCCGTCAGTTGTTGAATACTGCTATCCAGACTGAATAACAAAGCCCGCTGCGCGTCGTCCCTGATCATACTTTGCACCCAGAAAAACGATGCCAGCCTGACGCCGGACGTCACCGGCGTCACCTGATGTACGCTGGTAGACGGATAAAGCACCATATGTCCGGCGGGCAGCTTGACGCTGTGCGTGCCGTAGGTATCAACGATCTGCAACTCACCGCCTTCGTACTCATCAGGATCCGATAAAAATAACGTCGCTGAGATATCCGTACGAATTTTTTTCCCGGTGCCGGGCAACAGCCGTACCGCGTTGTCGATGTGACGACCAAAATGCTGCCCCCCACCATAAAGATTAAACATCGGCGGATACACCACCGCTGGCAGTGCAGCGCTGATAAATTGCGGATGGCGTTCCAGCATCGCCAGAATCAGATCACCGAGGGCAAGTGCTTCTGGACGCTCTTCTGGCAATTGCAAATTATGCTTGACCTGACTACCCTGATAACCAGCACTCGCCAGCCCGTCAACCCATTGCGCCTGATTGAGCTGATCACGAGCAAAATTGATTTGATCAAGACTAAGTACGTCGGGAATAGCGAGCAGCATGATGGTGAAAAAGGGATGAGATAAATGAAGTCTAATGAACGATCAAACTGACCGACAGAAGCAAGTAATCGAACTAGACGATATGAATAACAACGCCCCATTTGCTGATCCGCCAGATCGGCCAGATCCGCTAAATCAGTCAGACCAACAAATGGAAGCGCTTAAGTCAGATTAGAAACGATACGCCACCGTGACCAGTGCGCTACGTCCTTTTACCGGCGTGGCGCGTCCGCCTGATGCTGCCTCAAAATATTTTTCATCTGTCAGATTTTGCAGATTGAGGCGGATGTCGTAGTCTTTTTGTTTGTACGCAATGGTCGCATCGTAACGTTTGTAAGCATCAACATAAGCAGTCTCAAAATTATTCAGATAGCGCTTCGATGCATATAAAATACCGCCACCAATTTCCCAGTTCTGCATCGGGCTATACGTCGTCCAAACAGTGACATTATCACGCGGCGTATTCGGCAATGTTTTACCGACTGCAGAGATGCCGTTACTCAATTCTTTCAGTGCATTGATCTTGCCGTCTAGCAGCGTATAACCCGCCATCACTTGCCAGTCTGACGTGATACGGCCGACGACACCGACTTCAAAACCCTGTACCTGAGTGTCACCCGATAATGTCACTACAGAAGTCAGCGGATCCGTCGTACGGGCGTTGGTTTTTTTCACCTTGAAAATCGCACCATTCAGGCTCAGATTGCCGTCTAACAAATCAAGTTTGGCACCCGCCTCGATCGACTTATTTTTCTCAGGATCGAGATTCACATTCGACGCTGATAACACCAGAGTCTCTGTCGATGGATTAAACGACGTGCCATACGACACATAGTACGATTGTGACTCTGAGGGCTGCCAGATGACGCCAGCACGCGTGCTTAACATCTTATCGGTGTGAGATAAATCGGTTCTGACTTTCGTACTGTAATTGTAAGCGCTCTGCGACGCGCTATAACGGTCCCAGCGCACACCGCCAACTATTTTCCATTCTTTATTCAGATCAATCTGATCGTTCAGATAGACAGCAACCGTATCCGCATCTGAGTTCGTTTGCGTACTCAGGGTACGTACCGCCGTGGCGGGCTTGGCAGCATACGTGGTACTTGCCAGATTTAAAGAACCGAGGCCTGTCCATGCATAGGCGGTGTTCGCATATTTATCTTTGGCCAACGACAAGCCAGTAGTAAAGGTATGCTGAATCCCTGCGAGCTGCATTTTAGCGATCAGATCAGTCTGATTATCAAGACTGCTGTCGTCCACAACGCGGTCACGCGTGCTGTAATTCGCAGTAATCTGACTCAATGCCGCGCCCGCTGCTGGTGTGCCGATAATGCTTAGTGGAGTCGGCGATGCGGTGGTTTTGTATTTGCCGTATTGCGTACGATTTTGCAGGGTCGTGTCTTTATCGAATTTATGTTTAATGCTGGCACTGACGATGTCAGCGTCCTGATCATATTTATCATCCGTAAAACCATAGAAACGATTCGCAGGCGCATCAACTGGCTTGCCATTGACAACAGGAAAACCATAGTCAGGAATATCTTTATTCCGCTGAATAAAAGCTGCAATTAAAATCTCGGTCGGCGTACCGATTCCGAAACGTACTGACGGCGCCACACCGAAGCGTTTATTCTCGATGACATCGCGTGTTGACTTACTGTCCTGCGCAAAAGCATCAATCCGGAAAGCCGATGTCTCAGACAAAGGACGATTGATATCGACCGTACTGCGGTAATAACTATCTGTCCCCACAGTACCACTGACTTCGCCACTGGCCTTCAGATTCGGTTTGCGGCTGGCCTGATTAATCACGCCGCCGGTGGAACCACGGCCAAACAACATCGATGACGGCCCTTTCAGAACCTCGACCGCTTCCAGATTAAACGTATCACGGGTGTATTGGCCGCGATCACGAAAACCATCGAGATACACATCCGTACGTGCCGAGTAGCCGCGCAGGTTAATATTATCGCCAATCTGACCACCCTCCCCTGCAGAGATCGTAATACCCGGCACATTGCGCAATGCCTCAGTCATCGTGGTCGCCGCCTGCGCATTCAATACCGCACGGTTAACTACATTCACCGTCTGCGCAATATCACGCAGGTCGGTTGCGACCTTGCCAGCGACCGCCGTTTTTTCCGGCGCATAGCGATTTTTATCCGCATTGTCCTGGACTTTAATTTCAGGCAATGTGCTATCGGTAGTAGATACGGGAGCAGTTTGCGCCAAAGCAACAGGTGCGGCGACAGCGGCCAGCAAGGCAGCAGCCAATGGGGTAAGACGACGTTTCATTACTTTCCTTTTATTGTCAGCGATCCGGATCCCGTAGAGGATAGAGAAACCTAGATTCTTAGCGAGTGTAAAAATTGATTAAAAAATCAAATAAATAAGGCTGGCTGACAGAGGAGGAAGAGTGTCGTGGCTGGCTAAAAAATTGTGCGGCGATACACAGGAGTCAATTATAGATGAGAATGATTATCAATAACAAGACATTTTCTATCTTAAATTGCCTCCACAACATTTACTGCAAAGCTGCATATAAATGACAAGTTACCGTCAAACGGGTTACTGGGAATAGTGCGTGGTCAGGTCATTACTGAAATGTTTTGCAATGTTTGGTAGAATAAAAATCGGTCAATTAATCGGCCCGCCTACCTCCAAAAATCGTCGTGTATTCCCGTCTGAAAAACTAAGCGAAATTACTCCCGGTCTTACCACCATCATTTATCGTATAAGAACCAATCCGTTACGCCAAGGCGCTACACCGATCTCAAATCCACGCTAAATTTTGTCATTTGCTTAAACTCAAAACTTAGTTTCGATCATAAGCACAATTCACGATGCATGATCGGCAACGTCCGCATTAGAATCATGCTGCGGTCTCACGATCTGGTTCAGCTCTGGCTCAACACTGATTCAACCGGACCTTTACCTAGTACCGAAGCTGCGTTAGTAATGAACTTAACCATGCTAAAACAGGTCAACCTCCAGTCCGGATAAAGACCGGAGAGCACGGACGTAACTCATAAAAAATCTGCGCAAGGCATTGCGCTCGACAATAAGGAAGAGAATGAAACGCCAAACCAATACCACTCTGCTCGCTACTCTGCTCTTACTGGGCATCATCGGCAATGCGGCTGCGCAAAGTACGCCAGAAGACCCGCATCAATGGCTGGAAGATGTGACCGGAGACAAAGCGCTAGACTGGGTCAAATCACGTAATCAGATTACCCGCAGCAAGCTCGACGGCGATCCTGCATTTTTAAAATTGCGTAGCGATCTGCAGGTCGTTCTCGACTCTAAAGACCGGATTCCCGGCATCCGCAAGATGGGCAATTATTATTACAATTTCTGGATGGATGCGGAGCATCCGCGCGGCCTGTGGCGCAAGACGACGCTGGAGGAATATCGTAAAGCGCAACCTAAATGGGAACCGGTGCTCGACATCGATGCGCTGGCAAAAGAGGAGAATGAAAATTGGGTTTTTAAAAACAGTATCTGTCGCGATCCAGCCTATGATCGCTGCCTGATCGAGTTATCACGTGGCGGTGCCGATGCGGTGGTCATGCGCGAATTTGATCTGAATACCTTGAGCTTCATCAAAGATGGATTCAGCCTGCCGGAAGCCAAGATGAGTCTAGACTGGCGCGATAAAGATACGCTGTTTGTTGCTACCGATTTTGGTACTGGCACACTGACCGATTCTGGCTATGCACGTGTCGTCAAAGAATGGAAGCGCGGCACTCCACTAACTATGGCCAAAGTATTGCTCGAAGGTGAAAAAACTGACATGGCGATCTCGGCGCAGAGCAGTGATCACGGTGGTATTCATCACGAACTGGTGAACCGTCAAATTACGTTCTACACATCTGAACAATTTTTAAAAGAAGGTGACAAGCTGACGAAGCTTGATGTACCTAGCCATTCCAGCGTCAGTTTTTTTGGCAAACAATTCGTTGTCACGCCGCGTGAAGCATGGACCACGGGTGGCAAGACGTATGCAGCCGGCAGCATGTTAGCCATGGATTTTGATGCGTATAAAAAGGGCGAACGCAATTTCACTATCCTATTTGAACCTAGCGACAGCACCTCGTTAACAGGCGCGGCATATACAAAAAATTATGTGCTGGTGCAATCGTTGAATACAGTCAAAAGTAACCTGAGCGAATGGAAACTGGAGAACGGTAAATGGGTATCACGTCAGGTCGTCTTGCCGACCATGGGCGAAGTCGGCGTCAGTGCACTGGATGCCGATAACACCGATGATTATCTACTGCGTTATTCCGACTATCTGACACCGAGCGTCTACATCCTCGCTCATGCGGGCAACGATCAGCGTGAACCATTAAAATCTGCACCAAGCTTCTTTGATGCATCCCCTTATGAGACAACACAACAGTTTGCGACGTCTAAAGACGGTACTAAAATCCCTTACTTTCTGGTCAAGCGCAAAGACGTGAAATACGATGGCAACAATCCAACGCTGCTATATGGTTATGGCGGATTTGAAATCTCGCTGACGCCGTCTTATTCCGGCGGTATCGGTAAGTCATGGCTGGAAAAAGGAGGCGTATATGTGGTCGCCAATATCCGTGGCGGTGGCGAGTTCGGTCCGCGCTGGCATCAGGCTGCATTGAAAGAAAATCGTCAGCGTGCCTATGATGACTTTGCCGCAGTTGCTGCCGATCTGATTGCTAGCAAAATCACCAGCCCGCAACATCTGGGTGCGATGGGTGGCAGCAACGGCGGCCTGCTGGCTGGCGTGGCACTGACGCAGCATCCGGAATTGTTTAATGCGGTCGTCAGCCAGGTTCCTCTGCTGGATATGCAGCGCTATAACAAATTGCTGGCAGGCGCATCCTGGATGGGCGAATACGGCAATCCGGATATCGCAGCAGAATGGGATTATATCTCGCGTTATTCCCCGTATCAAAACGTGAAAGCAGGTGTCATCTACCCGAACGTACTATTCATCACCTCTACCCGTGACGACCGCGTCCATCCGGGTCATGCGCGCAAGATGGCGGCGAAGATGTTAAGTCAGGGCCATAAAAATGTCTGGTACTACGAGAACATTGAAGGCGGCCATGGCGGTGCGGCGAACAATGCACAACGTGCCGATATGTCCGCGATCACTTATTCGTTTTTGTGGAATATGCTGAAACGGGATAATGCGGATGTCGTGATCAAGCGCTAATCCTTAATTACTAATCACCGTGTCTGATCAACGCGTCTAATTCGAAAACCGCTGGCTCGCACCCAGCGGTTTTTTTCATGGTGGTCCGAACTAATTTGCGATACTTCGTTTTGATGGTGCGCGAAGAATCAACTTGATCTCATGTGCTATGCAACTGATTTTCAACACTCTCGTCTTGGATTGGATGCATTGTGTTGTGCGTCAAGATTTTTAATACAGGCAAATAAAAAATCAATCCGCAATACCGGCGAGCCTTCTGGCATGAAATGCCTTGAAAACCCGCACCAGCATTGCGGATTCGTTTTTGCTTCTTAAGCAATCATGTTTACAAGAACGCAGTCCCGCCAAATCAAATGCTGTATCATCCCTGGCTCTGATCGTAGCTGATACTGAACATCGTCTACAACGCTGCGCTATCGCAACACCGCCAATCCACCGATACAAAGCAATGACCAAGTCATCCGACGCCAATATGAGTTTGTACCATCTGCTTGCCCAATTTATCCGTGACCACAAACGTCACTATATTGCCGCCGCTGCAATGCTGTTCTCCGTTGCGGTTTTAACAGTACTAATTCCGCGCAAGGTCGGTGCGGTCATTGATGCGATGGTGGCACACAACCTGGATACCCGCAGCCTGGCAATACAGTTAGGTGAGTTAGTGCTGATGGGAGTGGCAATTTATTTTTTGCGGGTTGGCTGGCGCATACAACTATTCACCGCCTCTTTTCAACTCGGGGTGCAGTTGCGTACCCGTCTGTATCAGCGTCTGAGCCTGCAAGGCGCTCCTTTTTTTCAGCAGCAACGTACCGGCGATCTGATGGCGCTGGGCACCAATGATGCGGATGCGATTGAACTGGCATCGGGCGAGGCGATGCTGGCGGGTTTTGACGGCAGCATGACCTTTGCTCTGGTCATCGGCATGATGCTGCTCGGTGTGGACTGGCGGCTGGCGCTCGTCGCTTTATTGCCTTTTCCGTTTATGGCATGGGCATTTAAAACGATTACCCATCATGTGCATGATGCCTCGCGTGATTCGCTGGATCGCTTCAGCAAACTGAATGATCAGGTGCAAGAGACGCTGGCAGGTGTGCGGACCTTGCGTGCGCTCGGTCTTGAGCAGCGTAGCGCCGCGCAATTTGCGGAACTGGCAGAACGCGCTGCCGATGCCAGCCTGAGTGCACAACGCTGGGAAGCTGCGTATGAACCGGCAGTCGGCATTGCCTTGACCTCGGCAGGTGCGTTGACGCTATGCATGGGTGGCTATCTGGTATGGCATAACGAAATGACGATTGGTACCCTGACCAGCTTCACAATGTATCTTGGGCAACTGATCTGGCCGATGTTTGCTGCGGGCTGGGTATTGTCGCTGCTGGAGCGAGGCAAAGCCGCGTGGAATCGTCTGCAACCGGTATTAGCGCAGGAACTTAGTATTCAGGATCATGGTCGAATAAGCGCATTACCGCATGGCAGCTTAAGATTTAATGCAATCAGCTTCTCGTATCCGGGGCAGCAGGCAGTCGCCCTGGATCAGGTGTCATTTACCTTAGATGAAGGAAAAACTCTGGGCATCGTCGGACATACCGGATCGGGCAAATCTACCATCATCCGGCTTCTGCTGCGTCAATATGATACGACGCAGGGAAGTCTGCAATGGGGTGAGGAACGGATAGCGGACTACCGCTTACACAGTCTGCGCTCGGCAATCAATTGGGTCGCGCAAGAACCGTTTTTATTCTCCGCCTCCATTGCCAGCAATATCGCACTCGGTAACCCTGAGGCGACACGTGAGCAGATTATGCATGCCGCTACGCTGGCTGCGGTGCACGATGATATTCAACGCTTTCCGCAGGGCTACGATACGCCGGTCGGCGAGCGCGGCGTCACCCTGTCTGGCGGCCAGCGCCAGCGGGTCGCGATCGCCCGCGCCTTGTTGACAGACAGCCCTTTATTACTACTTGATGATGCCTTGTCCGCGGTCGATACCGATACTGAGACACGTATCCTGCAGCACCTGTACGAGCTGCGCCAACAGCGCAAAGAGCGCAGCGCCATCATCGTGAGTCACAGGCTTAGCGCCGTGGCCGACGCCGATCATATTATTGTGTTGCGTGAAGGCCGTATTATCGAACAGGGTACTCACAACGAGTTATTGGCGCATGCCGGATGGTACGCCTCGCAATGGCGCTATCAGCAACTGGAGGCGAGTCTTGATGCAGCCTGAGTTCACACAGAACCGCCCCATGACAGAAAGTAAGTCAGAAAAAAAACTAGCGGTGCATCTGCTGATGCAAGCAGCGCAACCAGAACGCCGCCATGTGGCATTAGGCATTTTTTATTTATTCATCGCCGCAGGACTGGAAGCGCTAGGGCCGCTATTGGGTAAAGCGTTTATTGATCGCTATCTGCTGCCTCATCAAATGGATGTAGCGATTGTCGTCGGTTTGTTAGTGACCTATCTCGCGACCGGCTGGTGGGCAACCTGGCTACGCTATCTACAACTGTCGCGACTAGCCGGTGTAGCGATGCGCTCAGTGCGTCGTTTGCGCGAGCAAGTGTACGGTCACGTATTACGCTTGCCAATGGCGTTCTTTGACAAAGCGATTACCGGACAACTCGTTAGCCGTGTCACTAACGATACGGAGTCGGTAAAAAATCTGTACGTCCAAGTATTGTTCGTCATGCTGGACTCTTCGATTGTCGTGATCGGCGCACTGGCAGCGATGGCATGGCTGGACTGGCGGCTGATGCTGATCGTGCTGATGCTGATCCCGGCGGTCGTGATTATCGTCTGGTTTTATCAGCGCTGGAGTGCACCGGCGGTCAGTCGTGCCCGTCAATTACGCAGTGAAATCAATGCGCAGGTTGCCGAGAGTATCAACGGAATGAGCGCACTACAGGCAAGTAATGCTGAGCTACGTTTCGGCGCCCGTTTTGATGCGACGAATCAGCAGCACTACCATGCGCGACTCGATGAATTGCGCGCCAATGCCTGGCTGCTGCGTCCAGCACTGGACTTGCTGAATTCACTATTGCTGGTCGTTGTGATTTTTTGCTTTAGCCAGCGTGATTTTTCGGGTGTAGAAATCGGTATTCTGTATGCGTTTGTCAGCTATATCGCCCGCGTAGTCGATCCGCTGATCCAGATTACTTTGCAATTCGGGCAGATACAACAGGCCGTTGTTTCCGCGGCTCGGGTGAATACCCTGTTGCGTGAGCCGACGAGCCAAGCGGTCGTCAGCGACGCACAGATAGTTAGCGGCGATCTGCGCCTGCAACATCTGCGATTTGGTTACGATCCTGCACATCCGGTGTTGCATAGTATTGATCTGCATATCCCGGCAGGAAGTTTTTTTGGCATTGTCGGTCACACCGGCAGCGGCAAATCTACCTTACTAAGTTTGCTGCTGCGCTTCTATATTGCGCAGTCAGGCCGTATTGCGATTGATGATCAGGACATTACCAGTTTTAGTGATGCGCACTTCCGCGCCAGCGTCGGGCTGGTTCCGCAAGAGCCGTTTTTGCTTGCCGCAAATGCGAAAGAAAACATCGCCATGGGACGTGATATCAGTGATGCCGACATCATTGCCGCGGCCAAAGCAGCACGGGCGCATGACTTTATTCTGCAACTCGAACAAGGCTATGAAACACCTCTGGGTGAAGGCGGCGCACGCCTGTCCACCGGACAAAAACAACTGATCGCGATTGCCCGTGCGCTGGCAGGAAAGCCGCGTATCTTGTTTCTCGATGAAGCTACCTCACATATCGATAGCGAGACTGAGCAAGTCGTACAAACAGCATTGACCGAATTGCGCGGTAGCGTAACGATCGTTGCGATTGCCCACCGGCTATCGACCATCCGCGATGCGGATCAGATCGTCGTTCTGAATCATGGGAACATCGCTGAGCAAGGTACGCATCAGCAACTGATGGCGCTGGAACTCGGGATTTATCAAAAACTATATTTGCTGCAAACCTTAGAAGAGTAAGAACGACATGAGTGCTTTGATGAAAATGATCGTTGGCGGTATCGCCATCCTGACCGCCTGTTTTCTTGGTGCTCTGATTTACATATTTTTCGGCATCTTGCCCAATCTGCCTTCGCTCGATGCGGTCACTGATTATCAACCCAAAATTCCGCTCCGTATTTATACCGCCGACAATGCGTTGATCGGTGAATTTGGCGATGAGCATCGTGATTTTATCGCGATCAAAGATGTGCCGTTAGTGATGAAAAACGCTTTACTAGCCATCGAAGACAAACGTTTTTATGAACATAGCGGCATTGATTTTCGCAGTGCCTTACGCGCCGTACTGGCAGATTTACGCGGCGGCTTTCATCAGGGTGGCTCGACGATCACCATGCAAATTACGCGCAATATTTTGCTGACACAAGAAAAAACGGTCATGCGTAAGTTCAAGGAAATTGTACTGGCCTACCGGATTGAAGCAGCCTTATCAAAAGACCAGATCCTTGAGCTGTACATCAATCAAATTTATCTTGGACAGAGAACGCACGGCTTCGCCAGCGCAGCGAATACCTATTTCGGCAAATCGCTAAAAGACATTTCTATCGCAGAGGCCGCGATGCTGGCAGGTTTGCCGCAAAATCCGACCCGCCATAATCCCGCAGTCAACCCGCAACGCGCTAAACAACGTCAACTGCTTGTCTTAAAAGCGATGCAAGACGATGGCTATCTTACGCAGGCGCAGTTTGATCAGGCTAGCAAAGAAGAACTGCATATCAGCAGTCATCAGCAGTTTGATGCGCATGCAGACTATGTCGCAGAAATGGTCCGTCAGCAAATCGTCGCCGAATATAAGGACACCGCCTACACCAGCGGCCTCAAGGTTTACACCACGATTTATAAAGCGGAACAGGATGCCGCTTACGAATCCCTGCGCCGCAATGTGTTGGCCTACGATCAGCGTCATGGCTATCGTGGTCCAGAGGCATTTATCGAATTACCATCCGATGAAGATGAGCGGGACGACGCGATTGATGCATTGATGTTAAAGCATCCGGGCAATGATAAATTGCTCTCCGCTGTGGTCATCGAAGCCAGCCCCAAATTAGTCAAAGCAGAAATGGCTTCGGGCGACACCATCACTCTCAGCGGAGAGACCTTACGCTTTGCCGATAAAGCACTGCAGGCGAATGCGAACCGTGATTTAAAAATCCGTCCCGGTGCACTGATACGAGTCATGCAGGATGCAAAAAAGCGTTGGACTATCACCCAATTGCCTGAGGTCGATGCCGCCTTTGTCGCGCTGAATGCGCAAGACGGGTCCTACCGCGCCATGGTTGGCGGCTTTGATTTCAATCGCAAGCAATTCAATCATGTGACCAGTGCATGGCGTCAACCTGGCTCGTCCATCAAGCCATTCATTTATTCAGCTGCTCTAGAAAAAGGCTATTCACCGGCGACCATTGCGAACGACGTGCAATTATCGGAAACCAGTACCGAAGAACTCAAATGGGATCCACGTAATGACGACGGTAAATATGACGGTCCGATCACACTACGCACGGCGCTGGCACAATCAAAGAATGTCGTGTCAGTGCGATTACTGAAAGCCATAGGCGCAGGATATGCACGTGACTTTTTGCCTCGCTTTGGCTTTGACATCTACAAGCAACCACAGAATCTGACGATGGCATTGGGCACCGGCTCAGTCACACCGATACAGCTTGCGGCAGCTTACGGCGTATTCGCTAATGGTGGCTATCAGATTAAACCCTGGCTGATCCAGAAAGTCACGGATGCACGGGGCAAGATCCTGACCGAGAACAAAGCCCCTGCGATCGCACAGGAAGAATCTCGCGTGCTCGATAGCCGTAATGCGTTCGTGATTGACAGCATGCTCAGAGAAGTCGTCAGAACCGGCACGGGAGCGGCAGCAACACAACGCCTTGGCCGCCGTGATCTGGCAGGCAAAACTGGTACAACCAGTGATGCGGTTGATGGCTGGTTTGCCGGTTATGCCGGTGATGTCGTCGCCGTAGCCTGGATGGGATATGACGATCCTAAGTCACTGGGCGGCAGAGAGTTCGGCGCGACTTTATCCTTACCGATCTGGATCGATTACATGCGCCAGGCATTGTCCGGCAAGTCTGAAATCCAGCGGGCCGTACCTGACAATGTCAGCAATGCAGAAGGTGACTGGACATATAACGAGTTTCTGAATGACGCCGGTATCAAAACGCTGGACATCGATCTGCCGGTAATGCCACCGCAATAAGAATACTCTCACAGGGAAATTTCAGGACAAAAAAAGCCCGCTACGGGAGCGGGCAAAAATCCTACCTTTGGAGAGTATTTCAGGATTGGTGCCAGTATATTTCTGAGATATTACGGCGATATGACAAAGATGAATGGTGAAATCATTGCTCGCCATTCTCCCGCTTTCCGTCTGAAATACATTGCTCTTTTCCTTACAATCTCAGCATCGCTGTGTAATCTGTTGCAGCAATGCAAAGCGATACAAATGTAGATGTTTCATCTACCATGAGAAATTTTTCATGAAGCGACAAGATTCATCAAATTACAGGAGACGTAATGGACATTGAAGTCTTATTCCCTACGCTGGTCGGTATCTCACAAGCGGATGACGCGACCAACAATGCGATCAGCGCAGAAGTCTTGCAGCAAAGAGCGCTCATGGAAAGTCTACTTAGTCAGTCCTGGGGAGACAATGTGCTGACCTCATTTAATAAAGAAAAAAACCTCTTCGCCCACGCCAGTCTGCACACACTCCGAAAATTTATTGAAGATAATATTCTCGAATTCGTTAGCAAAACCCGCAAGGATCAAGCCTTTCAATTTGATCATACGTACACGCAGAGCTGGATCAATATCACGAAGAAATTTGGTTTTCAGGAACGTCATAACCACGAGAGAAACGTCGAAGGCCTGCCCATCAGTGGCGCCTATTATTTCAACACCAATCAACACGACGGCGATCTCGCGATTTTCCCGACGGATATGCATTACAAATTGTTTGGTAAATATGTGATTGAACCAGCGATAGGTAAGCTGGTCCTGTTCCGCTCAGATGTGTTTCACCGGGTGAGCGCGAATATGACGGACAACGACAGAGTATCGTTTAGTTTCAATTATTTACTGACTAAGTAAGTAGGTGTTGGGCTGGCGATGCGATGCGACGCCATGTCTTGCAATGCATTACAACTGCAACCCGATCTCACTTCTTTGCCAAATAAAAAAAACCCGCCAGACCACAGCGGGTAAAAGTTCTACTTTTTGGAGAGAGTAGAAATCAGGAATACATAGGGATAGTAAGACTAGTTACGGCTACAGAAGTTCGACAAAGACAAAGTTCCGACAAAACAGATACAAAAGACAGACAATTGAGTAAGGGCAAGATGTCTTTTTTTCTTCAATGTTTCGTCCTCGTTTGAGATTTCACTAAGCGAAGCAATCAAATTATTTTTGAGAAAAACTACGTCAGATTAAGCCGCGATTGCTTCTTCGGCATCTGCGCTAGTCAGCATTCTCAAGGCCTCAAATCCTTGCTTCAGATCGCGTTGTAAGTCATGCACCGACTCTAACCCGATATGCAGTCGTATCATCGGCGACTTCCATTTAGAGGCATTGAGGCTGCGGCAATTCGATGGATTGGTCGGCAGGATCAGGCTCTCGTAGCCACCCCAGCTAAAGCCGATGCCGAACAATTCCGTTCTGTCGATCAAGGCGGCGACTTGTTGTTCCGTGATGTCAGCCTGGAATACAGCCCCCATCAGGCCGCAAGCATAGTCAGGGTGAAAATCACGTTTCCATAATGCATGTCCTGCGGCACCGGGCATCGGCGGGTACAGAACCTCAGCGATCTCGGGTTGCGCTTGCAACCATTGCGCGATCTGCATGGCACTGACACGATGCACCGCTAGGCGTGCAGCCATACTGCGTAAGCCACGTAAGGCTAAGGCAGCATCATCGACACCGATCGACAAGCCAAGCTGTTTGTAGGTATCACGTAAGCGGCCCTGCAACTCGGCAGTAGTCAGGATCACGCCCATCAAAGCATCGGAATGACCGACGATGTATTTAGTGGCTGCATGAATCGAGACATCAATCCCCAATTCAAATGACGACCAGCCTATCGGCGTCGCCCAGGTGCTGTCGGAGACCACGATAGCGCCGCGTGCGTGAGCGACCGCCGCAATCGCCGGAATGTCCTGAATTTCAAACGTCAGTGAGCCAGGAGATTCGACAAAAATCAGCTTGGTATTTAACTGCATCAGGTTGGCGATTCCACGGCCGATCGAGGGATCGTAATACGTGGTGCTGATACCCATTTGCTTCAGCAGTCCATCGCAAAACAAGCGCGTGGGATCATAGGTAGTATCGACCATCAGCAAGTGATCACCGGGTTTGAGAAAAGCCAGCAGCGTCGTGGTGATGGCGGAGAGTCCCGACGGTGTTAGTAGGCAGGCAGCAGCGCCCTCAGCGGCGCACAGCGCCTGCTCCAGCGCATAGGTGGTCTCGTTGCCATGACGGCCATAAATCGCACGCGTGCCGGTCGCCGCCTTCAGTCCGGCGACATTCGGGAACAACATCGTTGACGCACGGATTACCGGCGGATTGACCGGACCGTGATGAGCTTTGCCTTTGCGGCCTGCATGAGTGAGCTTGGTCGCTGTCTGCCAGTGCGATGTGGGATGTGTCATTGTTGTTCTCAGATTGATTTAGATTGCTGTAATTACTGTAATTGCGCTAAAGGCGGAGTTTCTTAAAACAAATTCGCGGCGCCAAAAGCTGGGGCAGTGCATCGTCGTTTTTTAAATCAGGCACAGGCAAATCCTAACAATGCTGAGATGAAATTTTTTACCAAAATTTCAGCTAAATTTCATGTATTTGAGAAAATTTTTCTATAAAATTAAATATATGGATAAAAAAGATATCGAAATTCTTCATATTTTGCAGAAAGATGCCTCTATCGCTCTGACAGACCTGGCGCAGGCGGTACATTTGTCAGTCACCCCCTGCTGGCGGCGGGTGCAGAGACTGCAGGATGATGGTGTAATTCAGCAGCAAGTGGTGTTGTGCGATCCGCGCAAACTCAATTTGGGTCTGACTGTGATGGTGGCGGTCAAGGCAGCGCAACACAACGAAGCCTGGATGCAGCGCTTCGTCAGCGGTGTGCGCGACATACCGGAGATTGTGGAAATTTTTCGCATGAGTGGCGACATTGATTACCTGCTCAAAATGCATGTGCCAGACATGGCGGGTTTTGATATCGCGTATAAAAAGCTGGTTAAAGTTGCTGATTTACAGGATGTGAGTTCTAGCTTTGTGATGGAAGTCATCAAAAGCACCACGGCGCTGCCACTGGATTATGCGGTACTGAAAACGAGTAAATCCTGAAATCATTCACATTAAAAATCAAATTAAAAAAAATCCATTAGTCAACATACTCCTCTAGAGTATTTTCCCAATCCCTATTCAAATATTGCGGAATAAGGCTAGTTTTATACAACAAATGGGGGAGTATGCCTCCGTGATGCAGAAAGTCTGAATGGAATTACTGGAAAGAATTGTCTCGATTATTTTGCCGGTGTTTATCGTGATCGGCCTCGGTTACGCCTATGCGCGCTACAAAGGGGCTGGCGTTAAAGACGATATGGTGGCGGTCAATCGGGTCAGCATGGATGTACTGTGCCCGCTACTGGTCTTTACCGCACTGGCTGGCAAAGATTTTGATGTCGCACACAATGCCTGGCTGATACTGGCGGGCGTTTTGATTGCCCTGGGTTCCGGTCTGTTGTCATGGCCTCTGGCGCGTCTGCTTGGTTACGACGTGCGCACCTTTGTGCCACCGATGATGTATAACAATTGCGGCAATATGGGCCTGCCTCTGGCAGCACTAGCGTTTGGCGCGAACGGACTGTCTGCGGCCGTCGCCTTATTCATGGCATGCAATCTCGTGTACTTCACGGTCGGGATCAAAATCATTCAACGCGGCCATCCTGATCATCAAGGTTCATCATTGAAATTTTTGTTCAGCCCAATGATGCTGTCCATGATGGTGGGCATGGTATTCGCACTGCTGCATCTTCATTTGCCAGACTATTTATTCATCGCTATGAAAATGATGGGCGACGCCTGTATCCCCATCATGTTATTTGCGTTGGGTGTGCGCATGCTGGACATCAGTTTCTCTAGCTGGCGCATCGGCGTCGTGGGTGCATTGATATGCCCTGTGGCAGGTTTGCTGGTTGCGCTGTTACTCGATCCAATCCTGCCTCTCAACTCCGCTCAACGTGGCCAGATGTATCTGTTCGCCGCCCTGCCACCCGCCGTTTTTTGTTTTATGGTGGCAGAGCAGTATCAGCAAGAGCCAGATAAGGTAGCGTCCATCGTCTTACTCGGCAATCTGGCGGCATTGTTGTTTGTGCCGGCAGGCTTATGGCTGGGGTTGCGATAGACAATTACGCAGGCACTTTTATTTTTTGTCGTATAAAAGCTCTGCATCTGCACTGTTAATTTAGTTAAAATTCTTTCTTCTTATTTTTTGACTGTCATCATGAGCGACTACGTCCAGACCTCCATCCGTAACCATATCGGCTTTATTACCTTGGATCGTCCGAAAGCGCTGAACTCGCTATCTCTGGCGATGGTTCGCGCTATTACGGCCACCCTGCTTGCGTGGCGCGACAATGCCGGAATCCGTGCAGTATTCATTCATAGCAGTAGCGAAAAAGCCTTTTGTGCAGGTGGTGATATTCGCTTTTTTTATGATGTCGGCACGGCGACGCCCAAAGGTGACAGCGCATTGCTGGAAGATTTTTTCACCGAAGAATACGCACTCAATCATCTGATTCATTTTTATCCTAAGCCTTATATCGCATTGATGAATGGCGTTGTGATGGGCGGTGGCATGGGCATTGCGCAAGCCGGTGAAGGCTGTCGCTTGCGTATCGTGACAGAGAGTACCAAAATGGCGATGCCAGAAGTGAATATCGGGCTGTTCCCTGACGTTGGCGGGGGTTATTTTTTATCGCGTGTGCCGGGGCAAATAGGCACCTATTTAGGATTGACGGGTGAGGTGATCAATGCCGCCGATGCGCTATATGCAGGGCTGGCAGATGTGTATATCCCGACCACTGAATTGCCTGCCTTGATGGAGATGCTGGCGACCACGACAAGCAGCGATATACGCTTAAGCATTACTGAATTTGCCGAGACTTTTACTGGTCAGGTTAGTGCGGAGCAGAGCCAGCTTGCACAACATCGTGCGATTATTGATCAGCATTTCTCTGGTCATGATGCAAAGGTCATTGCCGCTTCTTTGGTCAGTGATCCGCATCCATTCGCACAGCAAGCAGCGAGCGTCATGCAGAAGCGTTCCCCGTTACTGATGAGTGTCACTCTGGAGCAATTACGCCGCGGGATCACAATGTCTGTTGCCGATTGCCTGCGCATGGAACGCACCATGGTAAGGCATTGCTTTAAGCATGGTGAAGTAATAGAGGGCGTAAGGGCGCTGGTCGTTGATAAGGACAACGCCCCTCAGTGGCAACCAGCCAGCCTGGCGGATGTGACGACAGAAATGGTAGCGTCGTTTTTTGTCGATGCATGGCCAGATTACGCACATCCTCTGCGACATCTGGATGAATCGATTTAGTCTAAGTCTTGTCAATTCGCATTGAGCAATAGAAAAAAGCGCTGGAGAAAAAATTCTTCAGCGCTTTTTTTAATCGAGATGATGAGGCAATTATCTCACTGCGACTTACTTCAGCAAACCAAACACTTTACCAATGATTTTGCTGCCGGCTCCGATAGGATCTTGTCTGATCGCTTTTTCTTCTTCTGCAATCATTAAATATAATCCATCTAAAGTGCGCTGCGTAACATAAGCTTCAACGGTCGCCTCTTGTTCGGAGACTACGCCAAATTTCTGCGCTTGCCCCATGACGGAATTGTACTTAGCAGACAACCCTGCTTTATCCGTTACCCCTTTGACGAGAGGTAAAAATTTTACACTTAAGGGTGCTGACGTTTTTTGTTTGAAAAAATCCGTCACCGAAGTATCGCCGCCAGTCAGGATATTTTTTGCATCGGTGACCGTCATTGATTTAACGGCATTCACCAATAACGGTTTTGCCATTGGCACTGCTTGCTCTGCGGCGCGGTTCATGGACACAACGAGCTCATCCAACTGTTGACCACGACCGGACATTTTCAAAATCGGACGTGCTTTTTCGAGCAGGGATGGCAGTTGAATTTTTACTTTGTCATTGTTTAAAAAACCGTTCTCCGCACCGAGCTTGGCAACTGCGGCAACCGAGCCTTTATCCAGTGCCGCTTTTAATCCTGCACTGGCATCTTGATTACTGAGATCATCAAGCGAGAAGGCAAAGACAGCGGAAGAAACCAGAAGCAAAGTAGATGCCGTCGTCCGGCGAAAAATTGATGTGCGCAACATAGAACACCCCTTAACGGAATACATAATAAAAATGGATGGAAATATTGGATTGGCTTGATCTCGCCACTGATAAATGGTAGTTACTGCGGGACAACGATACTACTCCGTATGAGGCAAGAGTCGCCTAGACTTCGTCCACAGAAAATAGACGGCGATGCTCAAGCATCGCGTATCGATCCGTCATACCCGCAATGTAATCAGCAATTTTACGCGCTTGCTGCGTGCCATGTGTAGCCTGGTCAGTGACAGTTTTTTTGATCTGATAGTCATCTGGTAGCAAAATGGGTTCGTCCATCATGACATTAAATAAATCCGTCACTACCCGGCGCGCCTTGCTGGACATACGGTTAACCATGTAATGACGATATAAATTCGCATGCAAAAACTGTTTGAGTAGTGTTGCCTCTTTTTGCATCGCATCTGAAAATGCAATCATCGGACTCCTGTTACGCACATCATCAAGTGATTGTGGCGCGCAGTCTTTGATGCGTTGCTCCGAGGTCGCAATCAAGTCAACGATGAGTGCGTTGATCATGCGTCGTATGGTTTCAGAAATTGCTCGGCGACCGCTGATACCAGGATAAGTCGTAGCGACTTCTGCACGAAATTTCGCATAAAAATCGAGCTCGTTTAATTGCGCTTCAGTCAGCAAACCTGAACGCAGACCATCATCAATATCATGATTGTTATAAGCGATTTCATCGGCGAGATTCGTGAGCTGCGCTTCCAGACTCGCTTGATTCTTCTGAATGAATCGCTGACCAACATCACCTAGCTTATGTGCATTCGTCAATGAACAATGCTTGAGGATCCCTTCACGCGTTTCAAAGCAAAGATTTAAACCATCAAAGGCACCGTAACGCTCCTCCAGAGTATCAACGACCCTCAGGCTTTGCAGGTTATGCTCGAATCCGCCAAATGCTTTCATACAGACATTTAACGCGTCTTGACCGGCATGACCGAACGGTGTGTGGCCAAGATCATGAGCAAGCGAAATCGCTTCGACCAAATCCTCGTTCAGACGCAAATTCCGTGCAATCGAACGAGCGATTTGAGCAACTTCGAGGCTATGTGTGAGGCGCGTCCGAAATAAATCCCCCTCATGATTAACAAAAACCTGGGTCTTATATTCGAGACGACGAAATGCGGTGCAGTGAATAATGCGATCGCGATCACGCTGATATTCTGATCGCGAACTGGAAGCAGGCTCCGCATGACTGCGCCCGCGTGATGTCGCAGATTGAGCGGCATAAGGGGCGAGATGCGTATCGGAAAACATATTATTGGATGCTAGCGCGCAGCGTTTCAAGCAATTTATCTTTCGGCACTGTGGTAATAAGGGGCGCACCTAGAGGCTTCAGCAGAATGAATTTAATTTGACCGCCTTCATTCTTTTTATCGACTTCCATCAACTCCAGCCAACGCTCCTCACCAAGATCAGGTGCAATTGTCGGCAAACATGCTGCCTCAACCAGCTTAGTGATCCGGACCTTGCTAACATAATCGATCAGACCAAGCCGGAAAGACAAATCTGCCGCCATCACCATGCCACAACCGACTGCCTCACCATGCAACCATTTACCATAACCTAAGCCAGATTCAATCGCATGGCCGAAGGTATGTCCGAAATTAAGAATAGCTCGCAAACCACCCTCGCGCTCATCCTGACGCACAACATCTGCCTTGATCTCACAAGAACGCGAGATTGCATAAGCGAGGCTTTCAGGATCCTTAGCGCGCAGCCGATCCATATTCGCTTCTATCCAGACAAAAAATGGTGCGTCAATAATTGCGCCGTGTTTGATCACTTCGGCTAAGCCTGCCGATAATTCTTTATCAGGCAAAGTAGTCAATGTCGAGGTGTCGGCGATCACTGCCTGTGGCTGGTAAAAAGCACCGATCATGTTTTTACCCAGAGGATGGTTGATACCAGTCTTGCCGCCAACTGAGGAGTCGACCTGCGACAATAAAGTCGTAGGAATCTGAATAAAAGGTATGCCACGCATATAAGAGGAGGCGGCAAAACCTGTCAAATCACCGATCACACCGCCGCCTAACGCAATCATTGTTGTCTTACGATCACATTTCGCCTCTAGCAACGCGTCATACACTGTCATCAGACTATTCCAGGTTTTATGTTCTTCTCCATCAGGCAAAATGATACTGACAATTTGCTTTCCAGAGACACGCAACAACTCCTCGAGGCGGGCCAGATACAAAGGAGCAACAACATCGTTGGTGACGATAGCAACACGCTCGCCTTTGATGTGGGATGCAAGAACGGTTGGGTCCGACAAAAGTGACTGGCCAATCGAAATTGGATAGCTGCGCTCACCCAAATCGACATGCAGAGTGTGATGGTTTTGTTGAAGCATTGTTACGCCTGGGATATTCGAGGAATTAGTACGCTGCTCAAGCTGCGCCAAGATAGATTGGACTAGAAACTGCACGTTAGGGCGACCAGTTTCAATGACCAAATGTGCGACTTCATGATAGAGAGGATCACGCTGTGCCTCGAGTTCTTCGAGCTTTTTGCGCGGATCGGCAGTTCTGAGTAAAGGCCGATTCTTATCATGACGAGTACGCTGCAAAATACTGCTGATACCAGCACGTAGGTAAATTACCGTACCGCGCTCTTGCAGATATTTTCTGCTAGCCTCACTTAGAATCGCTCCACCACCAGTCGCCAGCACAATGCCATCTTGAGAAGTAAGATCACGAATTACATCTGCTTCGCGCTGCCGGAAACTGGTCTCACCTTCAATTTCAAAAATCACAGGAATCGAGACGCCAGTACGCGCCTCGATTTCGTGATCAGAATCAATGAACTGCTTATTGAGCTTTTTTGCCAGGGCCCGGCCAACTGTCGTTTTGCCGGAGCCCATTAGACCTACTAAAAAAATATTACCTTGCATCTACAGCCCAACTTCTTTGATCGATCGCTGATAAAAAAATGCTATGGGGTATAAGTAACATCAACAGGAAAATTACGTGTAACCCCTAATGGTGTTGCGACTTGTACGTAAACATGACCATCATTAGACGCACAAGCATTTGCCGGGGTCAGAGTAATGGTGTGAGGAGTACCTCCTAGTGCCACATCAGCAGGTGCAACAACAGTTGCTGGAAAGATCTTGGCAGTTACATTAGTCGCGTCCTGAACAGTGAGCGTCGTACCGTTGGGCGCTGTGTAACCATTCCTATCAGTGACGACAACAACAAAAGATTGATCTTTACAAGACGCCTTGGAAAAAGTGACAGAACCAGGTAAATTCGTAATTGTTATCCCATTAGATGCACTATTAGTAAACTGTGTGGATCCAGCAATGGTATTTGCACCATCAGTTGCTGTTGCAGTAACAGTAACAACGGATCTATTTGGTGATTGACTGCGCCAAACAACACTGCAAGCACCATTTATCGTAAGGCATCTTGCATTATCCGCTACTCCACCGTCTCCGATGATTGCACCACTGTCTGTAGTAAATACTACTTGCGTGCCATTTGCAACAACACCACCATTTGCATCAGCTAGCAGTACAGTAATTTTATTTTGGATATTGCCAAAATCAAAACCCTCAATATTCACTTTTTCTCGTAACACCGTAAAACTAGTTTGTGTCGGCAATCCTGTAGTTACGGTAACGGTATCTGATAATGCACTGATTGCCGTGCCATTAACCGTTGCAACAACACGCAGTGTAGTTGGTTTTGTTCCAGAACTAACTGCCGCAGTAACCTGCCCAGTTGCATCGGTTGTACCTGAAATAGCAACTAAATTAACAGTTTCTGTACTTTGAGTTGAGAAGTTTACAGTTTTATTTGGAATTCCTACATTTGAACTATCAACCACTTTAAAAGTTAATAACGCTACTTCAGTTCGCCCATTACCTCCGGCGCCCTTAATTACGATTGAATTATTAGCTGGAACTGCCGATACAAAGTTGATCGCCGAAGCTACCGCGTCTGGAGGGGACCCAACCATAAAGTTAGCCTTACTTGATATTGCGGTTGTTCCCACAATTGTTGTAGTAGCAGTAACTGTCCCAGCACCCGTTCCAACTCCCGACTTTAAACTAACCTGAGCAATTCCATTTGCATCGGTCAGGGCTGTTCCGGTTGTTGGAGAAATTATAGCTATCGTGCTATCAAGAGTAAAAGTTACGATAGCGCCAACAACGGGAGCCCCCGTACTACCTTTTACGATTGCTTTTACAGTTAGTACACTGGATCCAGAAATTAAATTACTTGCAATACCGTTCGAGTCTACAAGACTAAGATCAACTCTTCCATTCGGATATTGAGAGGCATTGCTCCCCGAGGAAGTCCCAGCAGAACCACCACCACCACCACAAGCCGAAAGCAGAGAAACCAGCATAAATGAAATGATTAAGCGGAAGAAGTTTGACACGGATGATTCTTTACTAATTTGATTCATAATTTTTCCTAAGACCAAGACCAAAACTAAATCTATTTAGTTGTCAAACGATCTGTAATTATTTTTGGAGTAATAAAAACTAATAACTCAGTTTTGTCATTAGTTCGCCCAGTAGTCTTAAATAAATTGCCAAATAATGGGATATCGCCAAAAAACGGAATCTTTGTCACACTGTCACGCTCATTTTGTTGAAAAATTCCGCCTAAAACAACTGTGCCACCATTTTCAACAAGTACCATCGTTTTAACTTCTTTTGTATCGATTGCATAACCAGCGCGAGTTTCAACTCCAACACTGTCTTTGTGTACGTCGACATCTAATATTACATTCCCATCTGGTGTAATTTGAGGAGTAACCTCCAAACGCAAACTTGCCTTCCTAAAGAAGATTGAAGTTGCACCGCTACTCGTGGCAACTTGATATGGCAATTCCGTCCCTTGCTCAATCGATGCCTTCAACTGATCCGCAGTTACAACTCTTGGACTAGAGATAATTTTGCCTTTGCCATCGGCCTCTAATGCAGACAATTCCAAATTCAAAAATCTATTTGCAGCAGAAGAAAATAAACTTACCGCCAAGCTACCTGGATTTAAACCATTAATACCGGATGCTGGCAAACTTACAAATTGAGTATTAGGGATGTAACTTGAATCTGTAGGTTTAGCCTGACCAGTTTGTTCGCCCACACCGAGATAATTACCAGTCAATGCTACTCTTTGGTTTCCGCTTAATTGATACCCGGCATCACCACCACTCAAGCCTCTCATATCAGCAAATCCAAGCTTCGCTCCGAGATTTTTACTAAATTTATCATCAGCTTCAACAATACGAGCTTCGATTAAAACTTGCTTTGAAGCTACGTCAGTTTTTTGAATTAATTTGCGGATTTCCTCTAGTTTGCTAGCAACATCTGTAACAAATAGTTGATTTGTTCGGGGTTCAATTACAGCACTACCGCGTTTTGACAATATTCTATTTGTGCTAGAACCATCAGAGCCAAAAACTAGCTTAAATGCTTCTGCTTTTTGATAATTTAACTGGAATGCCTCCGTCTTTAAAGGCTCTAAGTCAGCGATTTGAGCTTTCTGTTCCAACTCCAATTTTTCTTTAGTCAAAAGTTCATCTTTTGGAGCAATCCAAAGTACTGTTCCATTTTTACGCATGTCCAAACCTTTGGACTGCATAATAATATCAAGCGCTTGATCCCAGGGTACATCCTTTAACCGCAAAGTTGAGCTTCCAGTAACAGTATCGCTAGCTATAATATTTAATCCACTAAATTCCGCAATGATTTGCAATAATGCTCGCACTTCAATATTCTGAAAATTAAAAGATAACCGTTCCCCACGATAGCCTTGAGTTCCCTGTGTCAGCTTATTTAGATCCTCTTTGATTGGCTTTACTTCAATCACTAATTGAGTGTCGCTCTGATAGGCACTGTGTTCCCATAAACCTTTCGGCTCAATTGTCATACGTACGTTTTCACCAAATAACCCAGTCGTAACGGTTTGTACAGGAGAACCAAAATCAGCCACATCTAGACGTTTTCGAAGAATGTCAGGCAATCCGACTTTCATAAAGTCAACTACAATTTTTTGCCCTTGTTGCCTGACGTCTACTGCAACTTGATTGTTTGGCAAATCAACAACGATGCGACCCTCGCCGTTGACTCCGCGTCTGAAATCAATATCGCGTAAATTCTGTTTGCTAGTTGTTGTTGCTGTTGGTATAACAGGCAATCCCATAGAGTTAACTGGAGTTGCAACCCCACCCGAGCCATCAATTGTAATTATTACAAAATTACCTTCCACACTCGTAGCGTAGTTTAGTGACTTATTCATGTTAAAAACTAATCGGGAACGACCGCCTGCCTCAACTAGATTAATACTACGTAGCTCCCCAATATTTACGTCGATGGCAGATTTACCTGTTGAGTTTGCAGTATCAGAGAAGTCTAATGCGATCCTTGCAGGATTAGTTATAGAAAATCCAATTGGTGACTTAACAATAGGTTTTTTTAGCGATACCTTTACAATTGTATTTACACCTTGCTGATTAGCAACAATTGACTCAATACTATTCGATTGAGCCAATGCAAACTGACAACAAGTAAGCAAACTCAAGATAAATAACTTTGTGAGCATATTGCGCCCCTTGCTTATCGTATTTGTTTTGTTTAGGGCAATCATTTTTTCGCCTCCTGCAGCTCTAATTTTGCTTGGCGTTCAGTCCACTCACCTGCCGCGTCTTGAACGATTTCCTTGATCTCTAATTCATTATCAGTAATTTTCGTAATCATTCCAAAATTTTGCCCTAAGTAGTTGCCCATTTTTACTTGAATAACCTTATTTTCGCCAGAAACTTTAATCAAAGCATATCTCAAGTTTGGCCGCTCTATCGTTCCAACCATTTGTAAAGTATCTAGTGGATATGACTCTAAAGCCTCTTTGCGGCGCTCCATATCCGGCCTCAACCCATTATTGGACTCAGCTTTCATACGTGCCAAGACAACTAATAATTTTGAAGGATTAAAAGGGTCAACATCATTTTTGCCTGCATATGAGAAAGGCACGTATATTTTCGGTTCACTTATCTTCGAAATTATCACGCGGCTGTCTTTTTTTACTTGAACCATCCACTCTTGCACTTCTGATACGCCGTTGTCGCCACAACCGACCAGACCTGAACAAATAGCGAAGGTGAGACAAAAATGTTTAATGAATATTTTCATTTTTTCGTACCTTTTTTCAAGGCGGCCTGAGCAGAAACTTCTTCAGGGTCCAAATAGCGAAATGTCTTTGCAACAACATCAAGTATTAATCCACCCTCTTTTGATGTAGAAACCGCTAAATTATTAAGTGTCACAATTCGAGGTAATTTAGCTATATCACTTACAAACTCACCCATATCGTGATAGCTGCCTGCTAGCCGAATATCAATCGGAAGTTCAGCGTAATAATCTTTGACTACAGCCTGCCCCGGTTTGAACGTTTCAAAAGTTAATCCACGTCCAGTCGCAGCTTGGTTTATGTCAGACAATAAAGCATCCATTTCAGCCTTACTTGGTAACTGTTTCTCCATTGCTGCAACATATTGAAGTACTAATTTACGCTGTTCTTTCAATGCATCTAAGCTAATCGCTTGTTGCATTTTTTGCTTGTAAGAATCTTTAAGTTTTTGCTCTTCTTGTTGACCTGTGTCCAGCTCAAGTAATTGGGAATCCCAGTAAGCAAACCAACCTAAAATGATTAATCCTCCCAACAGTAAGAATGCGGCAAGCAGTCGAGGTGCGAGAGGCCACAGTCCTGGATGCAGCCCATTAAGATCACGAAACTGGGAATTGATAGAGTCAGTGAGTTCATTTAAATTTGCCATAATTGTTTCCTATCCGCTCTCATCAGGGCTTTTTGATTTCGGGGGTTGCAGCAACTCCTGATGCTGCTGTCGAATCTTTTTCGCGCGGACGCTTGATACCAACATTCACAGTGAAATCAAATACTTTTTTCGCATCGCGACCTTGACCTAAACCAGCTGATTTGATTTCAATTAACTCAGGTTTATCCATCCAGGGCGACTTGTTACCCAAACTTCGCAAAAACTCTGACACCCGCTGATTGGACTGAGCGTAACCATTCAAAACAATCCGTTGACCATCTTGTTTAAGCGTTTTTAAAAATACGCCCTCAGGTGTTAATTTAACTAACTCATCCAACATAAATACGGGCTGATTTCTATCGCCCTGCAGATCTTCTACGGCTTGCTGGCGAGCTTTTAATCCGTCGATTTCCTGCTTCAGGCTAGCAACTTCCTTAATTTTTTCGTCTAGCTTGGTATTTTCTGACTTAATAAAATTATTTCTGTCTGCCTGCTGTGAAATTCTCATTGAAAAGAATGTCCCTACTGCAATAATGATTGCAGCAGCAATAATCCCGGAAAACAATAGCAGAGTATAAAAATCATTCTTAAGTTGCTTCCGCTTAGCCTCACGATGAGGAAGGAGGTTAATTTTTATCATTAGCCAAATCTCCGCATTGCGAGGCCACAAGCCACCATATAAGAAGGTGCGTCAGTACGCAAAGCCTTCTCGCTTACATTTGACGATAGTTCCATACCTTTAAACGGACTAACAACGCTAGTGGATATTTTCGTACGCTCTGCAATCATATCTACAAGCCCGGGGATGACTGCGCAACCACCAGCCAGGAAAATCTGATCTACCCTGGTGTAAGGGGTGGAGGTGAAAAAGAATTGGATTGCTCGGGTGACTTCAAGGGCTGCACTCTCTAGAAACGGCTCAAGCAACTCCATTTCGTAACTATCTGGCAAATCCCCTTGTTTTTTCTTGAGTTCCGCTTCTTCAAAGGCCAGGCCATAATTGCGTACAATATCTTGCGTCAGCTGATTACCGCCAAATTGCTGATCGCGCTCGTAGATCACCTCTCCGTTGAGCAAGATAGAGATGTAGGTGACCTTAGCACCGATTTGAAACAAGGCATAAATCTGATCTTGGCCCGCATTTGGTTGCTGCTCAATCAGTCGCAAGACGGATGCGCGTGCAGCATAGGATTCGATATCCATAACCTTAGCCTGTAAGCCAGAGGCCTCAGCGACAGCGACCCTATCTTCAATTTTCTCTTTTCTTGAAGCAGCCAGCATGACTTCAACATCTTCCTCGGCGTTGTTAGCCGCAGGGCCAATGACGCAAAAGTCCAGGCTGACCTCATCCATTGCAAACGGAATATATTGGTTGGCTTCTGACTCAACCTGAAGCTCAAGTGCCTGCTCGCTCAAATTACCAGCCAAGATAATTTTCTTCGTGATCACAGCTGAGGCGGGCATCGCAAGTGCGACATTTTTTGCACTGACTCCGCTTTTTTTTATTACCTTACGAATCGCCTCTGAGACCTGTTCGATATTTTCAATATTTCCGTCTACCACGGCACCTTTAGGCAGCAGTTCGGAGCCATAACGTTCTAGTTTGAACGCCTTATTGCTCCCCTCAGAAATCTCCACAAGCTTGACATCAGACGTGCTGATATCCAAGCCAATTAAAGGCGGATTTTTTCTACCGAGCAATGATGCAAGATCTAAAGCCAAGGATATCCCCTCAAAAAATACTGTTTTATTTGCATTACTTTTAGCCTGCGGCTGTTGCTACAAAATGCCTAAATATTGCGCGCGTCAAATAGAAATTTTCTTTTAAAAACCGCTATTTAGGAGACAATCATCCAAGCTTACATGAAATCCTAGCAATAAGCGCTTCATTGTGTAAAGCATTTTCCACGCAGCATCAACATTATCCGTTGCCAATTCCCCACGCAAAAAATGAGATTCACCCGCAGAAACAACAAATAATCATGTAAATTCCTGTTATTTAATTGCAAAAAAGCAAAATTTTATCAAAAATCCAATCCAATTTGGATTTAGCAACGTTTGGTTACACAAAAAATAAATGCCGGAAAATACAAGCTGGCAAGACCAATTACTTTTGCTTTTATTTATACACTTCACTGCTTTCGCTGGGCTACTTCCCTCAAAGGATATAATGTCAGCCTAAATTCTCAATCGAAACACCACTAAAATCTCCCATGCCAGCGACGCCCACTTCTTCAGATACATCAAAACAACAAGAAACAACGAAGACCCGCCATTGGGCAGTCAAATTACTGCTGGGAACTGGCGGCATTATTCTGGGCTTGTTCATCGCCGGATTGCTGATGATCGGATTCGCCTTAACTATGGCTTATCCGAACTTACCCGAACTAGACTCGATCACCAGCTATCGTCCGAAGATGCCGCTACGCGTGTTCTCTGCCGACAATATGCTGATCGCCGAGTTTGGCGAAGAAAGGCGCAATGTCGTGCATTTCAAGGAAATTCCTGAAATTATGAAAAAAGCTGTACTGGCGATTGAAGATGATCGTTTTTACGAACATGGCGGAGTCGACTATTTGGGTATCACCAGGGCAGCACTGCATAACCTGACCGGTGGCGCCAAGCAGGGTGCCTCAACGATTACGCAACAGGTAGCGCGTAACTTCTTTTTGTCCAGCGAACAGACCTTTAAACGCAAGATTTATGAAATCCTGCTGGCTTGGAAGATTGAACAGAATCTGACCAAAGATCAGATCCTTGAGGTGTATATGAACCAGATTTATCTGGGTCAGCGTGCTTATGGGTTTTCTTCTGCGGCGCAAATCTATTTCGGTAAAAGCCTGAAAGAACTTACCATCGCCGAAGCTGCGATGCTGGCTGGTTTGCCAAAGGCACCGTCTGCCTACAACCCGGTCGCCAATCCCAAACGCGCCACCGTTCGCCAGCAATATATCTTGCAAAGAATGAAGCAACTTGGCTACATCACCGAGGCGCAATATGAGCAAGCCAAAACAGAAGTATTTCATACCAAAACCGATAGTAGCGAATTTGGTATCCACGCCGAATACGTGGCAGAGATGGCGCGCCAACTAGTGTACGAGCAGTTCAAGGAAGAAACATACACCCGAGGATTAAACGTCTACACCACGATCACCAAAGCGGACCAGGATGCCGCCTATCTGGCGCTGCGTCGTGGTGTCATGGATTATGAAAAGCGTCACGGCTACCGCGGCCCTGAGGCCATCATTGACATTCCCAGTAGCAAAGAGGCTGCTGAAGATGCGATTGAAAAAGAACTCGCTCAACATTCGGATAGCGATGACCTGGTGATTGCGATGGTGCTTGATGCCAATCCTAAACAGGTGAAAGCCGTGCTGGCATCTGGCGAAGAGATCCAGATTACCGGGCCAGGACTGACATTTGCCGCCGCAGGAGTGGCGGCAACCGCACCAGCAAACAAAAAAATTCAGCGCGGTGCGGTCATACGTGTCGTGCAAGAAGGCAAAAACTGGAACATTACTCAACTACCTGAAGTGCAGTCCGCCTTTGTCGCTGCCAGCACCACCGACGGTGCAATTCGTGCGTTGGTTGGCGGCTTTGACTACAACATCAATAAATTTAATCACGTGACACAGGCATGGCGTCAGCCAGGCTCCAGCTTCAAACCATTTATTTATTCGTCGTCACTAGAAAAAGGGCTGTCACCGGCAACCATCATTAACGACGCGCCTATCAGTTTTGATGCGGGTCAGACCGGTGGTCAGGCTTGGGAGCCGAAGAACTACGACGGCAAATATGAAGGCCCGATGACCATGCGCAAGGGTTTAACCAAATCCAAAAACATGATCTCGATCCGTATCCTGCATAAAGTTGGCGCGAAATATGGGCAAGAATATACGAATCGTTTTGGCTTCTTACCAGAAAAAAATCCCCCCTACCTGACACTGGCTCTTGGTGCAGGCGCGGTAACGCCGTTGCAAATGGCTGGCGCCTATGCCGTGTTTGCCAACGGTGGATACAAAATCAATCCTTATCTGATTTCAAAAATTACCGATACAACTGGCAAAGTCTTATCGCAGGCAAACCCTGATAAATCCGGCGATGAAGCTAATCGTGTGATCGACGAACGTAATGCGTTTTTGATGGATAGCATGATGAAAGATGTCGTGCGCTTCGGCACGGCGACCAAAGCATTATCCCTGAAGCGTCCTGATATCGCGGGCAAAACCGGTACCACCAATGATTCGTTTGATGCCTGGTTTGCGGGTTATCAGGCCAAGCTGGTCGGAATTGCCTGGATCGGCTTTGACCAGCCGAGGAATCTCGGTAATAAAGAAACTGGCGGCGGGCTGGCGCTACCGATCTGGATAGGCTATATGCAAAGGGCGCTCAAAGATATTCCTATCGAAGAGCGCCCGGTACCGAACGGTATTATCTCTGCCAATGGCGACTTTTATTATGCTGAAAACCCTCCAGGGACTGGCATACAGTCCTTGGAAGCAGAAACAAAAGTCATCGAAGAATAGACCCCGCGATAGATATAGCAGAGTTTGCACCCTCGCCTCAGTCCTCGCGATAACGACGTCTGAGACAATTGCGTGAGCTCTGCAAATTACATCGCGCCCTGCACTTTCGCTATGGCAGACAAGGTGCTGAAAAATTCTGAGCTGTCGCGCGTATTAAGCCAGTGCTGACCGTCGTAGCGATAGTGAAAGCCACCAGAACGCGCTGCCAGCCACATCTCTTGCATCGGCGCCTGACTATTCACAATGATTTTTGAGCCATTGTTGACGAACTCGATTTCCAATACGTTACCGCTTCGCTTGCATTCGACATCCAGTTCATCATTCTCAAACGCCTGTTCAAAAATACTCTCTACCTGACGCAGGCAAGTATCCGCCAGTGTCAAAAATTCGGTTTCGGTCATGCTACACTCCAGCGCAAACTTAAAACGTCATTGTAAGCCTTAATCCCTGATCGGCTCCCAAAGAACCACGGAGCGCAAGGGCAATCAGCTTGCCGGTGTATGCAAACGAACAGACATCAAAATAAAACGGGCAAACGCTCGCATCAACCAGGAATTTGTACGATTATGAAAATCACACGACTGTTCATCAGCGCCGCATTCTTGTTCGCAGTCACTGCCTGCGGCCAAAAAGGTCCTTTGTACATCCCGAATAAATCGGGCGTGACAGCAGCAGCTAACGTTGAACCCGCTACCGCTCAGATAACAGCACCGCAATAAAAATACATACTAGAGGCGAGTATATTTAAAGGTCTAGGAAAAACATGCGGCATAAGGCATGTTTTCACCCATACTCCCCACTATTAGCATTAGTCATCAGGTCTAAGCATGATAGGTGAGGCCAACTCTGGCCGGCATCCCTGCGTATCTTGCAAAACCGCTCGTATCGCCGCCATATCCTTGTCCACGTTGACAGTCAGCGGCAAATAATCGATCAGGCCGATTTCTTTTTTAGCGAAATCGAAATACGCACACCCCACGGGGATCTTGGCGGCCAGCGCAATATGATAAAAACCGCTACGCCAATATGGGCGATGACTGCGCGTCCCCTCGGGCGTGACAGCCAGCCAATACCAGTCAGCGCGGTTGATGCGTTCGGCTAAGCGGGCGATAGCCCCGGTTGATGCCTTGCGCTCAACTGGCTCGCCACCGAGATAGCGCACCAGGCGTCCGATGGTCGCGCCGGTCACTCCCTCGAACAGCGTGGATTTAGCAATAAAGTGAAAAGGCATGCCAATCGCCCACATCGCCAGGACACCAACGACGAAATCCCAGTTTGATGTATGTGGATATACGACGATCACGCCACGCGGTCCGGGCAAAGGTTTATACAATACCCGCCAACCGATCAGTTTCATTGTTATCACAGCAAAACGCTGCAACCCTGTCTCGACATTTTTTGTTGTAAGTAGATGTGCTGTCATAATTTTTCAGTATGATGTGCGGCGATTATGCCAAGGAGCAATTAATGATGCAAAACAAACTGTCGTTTTTGTTCGTGCTAGGTTTGTTTAGCAACACAGCCTTCGCCGCCCACCCGCTGGTGACCGAGGACACAGGCATGCAAGGTCTCGACAAGCAGCAGATCGAACTCAATACGGATCATGTCGACTTCGCAGGCAGACGCACTCAAGTCAGCGGGCTCACCTACACCTATGGACTGCGCGACAGCATTGATCTATATGCAAATCTACCTCTGACCTGGAGTCAGCCGTCTGGCATTAATGACCTCGCGCTCGGAACCAAGATCTTGTTTTTGGAAAAAGAAGAACTGAAACTCGCAGTCAAAGCGGAGTGGCAACTGCCAACAGGTAATGCGAAAAAGGGATTGGGAAGCGATAGTCAGGATGCGAATTTATCGCTAGTCGGTAGCTATGATCTTTCGGACTGGACCGTGCAAAGCAATCTCGCCCTGACGACACATCGCTTTCGCGACACGATCAGCCACAAAGACAGCCGCAGCGTCGTATGGCGTGCCTCAACTGCCGTGCTTTACACCATCCGGCCCGAATGGAAAGTAGTAGCAGATATCAGCATCGCACAAAATGAATTGCTTTCTCGGCGCAATGCGGAAGTCACGAGAGTCATCGGCATCATTGCTGCCCCCACGCCAGATATTGACGTGGATATGGGAGTGCAATTTGTACAGCACAATACCGGTCTGGAAAAACGATGGGGTGCGGGACTTAGCCTGCGCTATTGAGTGCTTCTGTTGAGCACAACTATTGAGTGCCGCTACTGAACACTCTGCTTGTTAATGACGACCGGCCAAAGGCATACGGCTACTTTGCCAGCGCCAGAACAAACGCACAATAAGCAATGCCGCTACGATCAGGCCGAATAAAACTGGCTGAGAAAAATCATGCTTACCGGCCTTCATCCAAAAATAATGCAGAACACCTAAGGGAGCGATCAGGTAGATCAGGCGATGCAGCCATTGCCAGCGCTTACCGCCCAGGCGTTTAATCATGCCATTGGTGCTCGTCACCGCCAGCGGCAGCAACAAGACGAACGCTACAAAACCAACTGTAATAAAAGGCCGCTTCAATACATCCTTCCACATCTCGGCCACATCAAATCCATGATCGAACCAGAGAAATGTCGTGAAGTGCAGCAAGGCATAAAAAAAAGTGAACAAGCCCAACATACGCCGCAATCGTATCAGCCAATGCCACTGAGTCAGTTTGCGCAGCGGTGTCATCGCCAGCGTAATACACAGCAGATACAAGGTCCAGTCACCCGTATTTCTGGTAATGAATTCGACCGGATTTGCACCCAGCTTGTCCAGAAAAGCGAAACTGAACAGACGTAAAAACGGCAACAGCGCGACGATGAACAAAATAACTTTAATCAACGAGAGTTGCTTAGGAGATGGCTGATATGCTGGCAAGCGCATTACATAATCCAAAGTAGGTGGCGTAATTAGGGATAAAACAGATGTGGACAGTTCATTACTATGGTCAAAATCTCCCCTAATTTCGGCAGATTGCGCATTCAACACTGCTTTTACGACATTCATCCGGTGTAATCCAGCATTAATTACAAAGAGACAAACCGGCTGAACCGACCAAAACTCAGTACGGATCAAGCATGCTCAGATCAATAGAATTTTTTCAAATCCATCCCTGTATATAAAGAGGCGACTTCGTTATAACCGTTGAACATCAGCGTCTTGCGCTTTTTGGCAAATAAGCCGTCCTCACCAATACGGCGCTCGGTTGCCTGCGACCAGCGCGGATGATCAACGTCTGGGTTCACATTCGAATAAAAACCGTACTCACTTGGTGCCGCGATATTCCATGCGGTTCTGGGTTGTTCTTTCGTTAAGCGGATTTTGACAATCGACTTCGCTGATTTAAAACCATATTTCCAGGGTAAAACCATGCGTACCGGTGCGCCGTTTTGATTCGGCAACACTTCACCATACATACCCAGACTCAGCAAGGCTAGAGGATGCATCGCCTCATCCATACGCAAACCCTCTACATACGGCCACTCAAGCACCGGACGCCGCAAGCCCGGCATCTGCTTCTTATCATCCAGTGTGATGAATTCGACAAATTTGGCGTTACCGGTCGGCTCAACTTTTTTAATCAGGTTCGATAAAGAATAGCCAATCCACGGGATCACCATCGACCAGCCCTCAACACAGCGCAACCGATATACACGCTCTTCCAGCGGGGCGAGTTTGAGCAAGGCGTCGAGATCCAGCGTCACCGGCTTCTTCACTTCGCCTTCGATTGTGACAGTCCATGGCCTGGGCTTTAGCGTGCCCGCGTTCATCGCTGGCTCTGACTTGTCAGTGCCGAATTCATAGAAATTGTTATAGGTCGTCGCGTCTTTGTACGCTGTTTTTCTCTCGATTAGCGCATAAGCGGGATTCAGCGTCGCAGCAAGTTTTTGCGCGCCCGGCGTCTGGGCAAATGCTTCACGGTTCGCCATCTCAAACAAGGCGCTACCGGCAATCGACCCGACCGCCAACTGACGAATGAAATCCCGGCGCGACTCAAATACCTCACGCGGCGTGATCTCGGATGAAAATGGCAATTCGATACCGTTGGGACTACGTTTGATCAACATGATGACTCCATTTACGGCGACGAAGGGATGAACTTGCTGGATTTATAAGCCAGTCAAGATGACGGCTTACAACTTAGACGACGCAAGTAAGGATTTAGTTTCTCATGAGTCGACATAGTCTGCTGAACCTTACATTTTTTTGATGTTCGCCATAAAAAAAGCACTGCATTTTCAAATGCAGTGCTTTTTTCCGGTCAGTACAAACTTACAGTGCGCCGTAAGAATGCAAACCCGACAAGAACATATTCACGCCGAGGAAAGCAAAGGTGGTCACGATCAGTCCGATCAAAGCCCACCACGCCGCCATCTGGCCTCGCAACCCCTTCATCAGACGCATGTGCAACCATGCAGCATAGTTGAGCCAGACAATCAGAGCCCAGGTCTCTTTAGGATCCCAGGACCAGTAACCACCCCAGGCTTCTGCCGCCCAGAGCGCACCGAGAATGGTCGCAATAGTGAAGAAGGCAAAACCGACTGCAATCGCTTTGTACATCACATCATCGAGCACTTCGAGCGAAGGCAGGCGATCTTGCAAATAACCTTTAGATTTCAGCAAATAGGCGACCGCTACCATCGACGCCAGGGCAAAAGTACCGTAACCAATGAAGTTTGCCGGCACATGGATTTTCATCCACCAGCTTTGCAAGGCCGGTACCAGCGGCTGAATCTCGGACGCATCGCGTTTGACGGTATACCACAGCAAAAAACCGACCGCAGCAGAAATTACAATCAGGACAAACGGACCGAGCTGACGTGTCGCATATTGTTGTTCGTAATACAGATAGAACAGCGCCGTGATCATCGAAAACAGGATAAATACTTCATACAGGTTCGAGACCGGAATATGACCGATATCCGCGCCGATCAGGTAAGACTCATACCAGCGCACCAGCATGCCAGTGAAACCCATAATCACCGCAGACCAGCAAAGGATAGATCCGACCGAAGAACCGAAATCCGAGCGCGCAATCAATCCGCCCCAATAAAACAAGGTGGATAAAAAGAACAATGTGCTCATCCACAAAATTGCCGATTGACTCGACAATAAATACTTCAGGAAAAACTTTTGATTCGCCATTTCCAGCGAACCGTTATACAAATGCACGGCAAAGAAGGTGATTAAAGCAAGGACGAGGAACAGGCGACGTACTGGTTTCCAATGCCATCCAAGCCACGCAAACGCAGGAACTGCGCATACCAGAATACCTTTTTCATACACGTCCATAAAAGTACCAAAGCGACCAAGTGCCAATATCGCGCCAATACTAAGCGCAAACGCATAAAGCCAGTCCAGAGTACCAAGACGTTTAAAGAACCCTTGGTAAGGTGCGTTGTTATGTGTCATTTCCATCATGTTTCCAATCTTAAATCTTACTTTCTGGCGTCAAGCGATATATCTGGGACGAAAGGAGCAAGGATCATCCGCTCACTAAAGTGACCACAGTGTAGTCGATTAGCTCGCTTAGGGTACTTGTCCCGGCGTTGATGCAGATCCAGACTGCGGCGACAAATGCGCGAGCTGGTTCTTCAATTGCTCAAATTCTTTTTCAAAATCCAGCGTCTTGCGTTGCGAACTCAATGCCATCAGGGCAGCGGTAATGTTTTCGCCACTTGCACCAACATCATTGTCTTTTAACCAGATCCATAAGCGACGCTCCCGGATATAAAACATCGAGAATACGCCAATCACCAGGAACAGGCATCCGAGATAGACCACGTTCTTGCCAGGCGAACGCGTTACCTGTAATACCGATGCCTTCACTTCTTCAAACCCGCTAAGCTGCAAATACACTGGCGCACCATAGAAAAAAGAATCAGACAAAGCGTTGATCGATAACTGCATAAACCGGGCGCGTTTCTCTGTCAGTTCTAGTACAGGCAAACCCGCTTGTTCACGTGAGACTTGCCACAGATCCCACATGCTGCCATTGAGTATCTTCATAAAAACATCGGCGGCTTTTCCCTGCTCCGCTGCTGGAATTTGCTCAAGAAAACGGGAGATCGCGACAAAACCGGTGACCTGATTTTTACTGTCTTTAGTATCTCCCGCAAAAATTGCCAGACCTTTTAGTGCAGACAAGCGCAACTGTTCCTGTAATTGTTTTTGCATTTGCTCTGAGCTCTCGGGCAGCGCATGTTTGACATAGCGCTGGGCAGCGATCTCACGCCATGCTGGATTTGCTAGCGCAGCACGCAGCCTCATCCACTCAATGATCGTGTCATCATCGTCAGCCGGGATGCGCAGATAACGAAATTGCTCATTCGGATTGTCACGCGTACCGGCAAGGAACATCGTTGCACCGTCGAGCTCCATCGGCTGCATATAATTATGGAATTCTCTGGCCTGTCCGGTCTTGTCTCGCAGTTTGTACTGCACACTCGGGCCGACGTTTTTTAAGTCTTTGCTGTTCGCATTCTTTGCCGCCGATCCGGTATGTTTGTCCAGATCGAGGCTCAGTTGCTGATTAAAACTCGTATTGGTATTCACCGCACGCAGGTCTTGCCCGGCTTTCATATTTTCCACATTGAATGGCCGGAAGCCCGACCACTCTATCGTGTAATCATTGCCACCCGCCGATTTGAGCAGGGTAGAACCACCAACCTCTCCTGCCAAGGCGAAGCCAGCCGATTGGGCTCCAGTCATAGGGAAGGCTGTCATGGACAAGCGACTACCGCCATCTTCAAAACTTGACTGGTACACTGCCACACCTTTGTAGATCAACGGCTCATTCACTTTGATGGTGGCGGAAAAAGTCTTACCGGTTTCATGATCCTTGACCATGACTTCGCTGGCGAACAACTTCGGCATACCCGTCGAATAATAATCAATGATGAATTTATTCAGTTTGATTGTGAAGGGTAAATCCTGGATCAGCACGCCTTTAGGCTGAGGAATAATCGCCGTGCTGCTTGTCGCGCCTTCCGGGATCATGGTGTTGCCACGAAACGTAGGATTGGACAGAGATAAACGATGTTGTTGCGGAATATTCGCGATGATACCGCTACCATCAAATGCGACCTTACCCATAAACCATTGCTGCATACGGATAGATAAATCCGAGTCCAGCATACCGCCGACGCAGATAATCACAATCGCACTGTGCGCAAAAATATAACCCCATTTGTTAGCAGCACCTTGCTTAGCGCTGATCAGCGTTGCACCGTCCTTTTCAGAAATTTTGAATTTATAGCCAAGTCGTGCAATGTGAGCGCTAATCTGGTTCGCGCTGGCAATCCGCGACCCGGTCATGTGCCAATCCGCTTTATGATGAAAATTACGCAGAGACTGTTCGCGTACGTTGTCACGCCAGCTTCGCATATCCTTCAGCATTTTGGGTGCATTACGGATCAGACACAGGCTGGTCGACAAGACCAGAAACGTCATGATCAGCAAAAACCACCAGGCCGAATACACTGCATACAAACCGAGTTTGGCAAATACATCAAACCAGAACGGACCGAACTGATTCACATAATTTGGCATAGGCTCGTTCTGTTTCAGCACCGTGCCGATGGTCGAGGCAATCGCAATCAGCGCAAGCAGGCTAATCGCAAAACGCATTGATGACAGCAACTCAACCGCATCCGCCAGCCAGCGACGCTCGGTTTTGATCTGTATTCCAGCGGTATTTGTTTCCATAAAATCCTGAAAATAAAAAAGGGGATGGCTTTTGCCACCCCCTCCATTGACTACTTATTTATTTGATCGGCGATTACTTAAGCTTACTTAAGAATACTTATTATCGCTTACCTTCTTACTTCAAGCCTGCGACGTAGTCAGCAACTGCTTTGATTTCATCATCGGACATGCGTTTGGAGATCGTGGTCATCTGTGCGCTGTTTTTACGCACGCCAGTACGGAAATTCGTCAATTGTGCAATCGTGTAATCCTGATGCTGACCCGCGATACGCGGGAATTGCGCCGGAAGACCAGCACCATTTGGGCTATGGCAGCCAGCACATGCTGGAACATTTTTCTCAGCGATACCACCACGGTAAATTTGTTTGCCGATTTCGACGATATCTTTATTTTTTGCAGAACCTGGTTTGGATTTTTGTGTGCTCAGGTAAGCCGCCAGATTTTTCATGTCGTCTTCTGTCATCGCTTTAGCAAATGTCGTCATGACGGCATTGTTACGATCAGGACCAGTAAAATTCGACAATTGTTTAGCAATATAGGCCTCGTGCTGGCCAGCCAGTTTCGGGTTCACAGAGATAGTTGAATTACCAGCCGTACCGTGGCAGGAAGCACAGGCCACGATGCCGCGCGCAGCGTCGCCATTGGTGTACAGAGCTTCGCCTTTGGCCGGATCTGCTTTAGCAGGAGCTTTGTGCTCTTCGTTGGCATAGGCCATTGAGGTGACTGAAGACAACGCCAGAACAGCGATGCTGAGGGACTTCAAGAAAGGAGAAAAAGCACGGTTCATTCAAACACCTTGAGACTAAATGATGGAAATCTGCCCTATTGGCAACGCATAGTTGTGCTGTTGGTAGCGATGCCTGAATTGCATCCGCACGACCCGACAGTACAATAAATACAACAAACATACAAAATGCGGGATCGGAAACATGCAGCCCAATACCTAACCCCTTATTGTACAATAGCTTTTAAGTGAAACACTTTCTTCTGTTGCATTTTCCATGCAATTTCGATGCTCCGGGTTACTTCGTTCTGCCTAGTCCAGTGTAAGTCACAGCTAAATACGGACTTTAGTGCCGGCTTCACCCCGATCATCTTTACTATTATTTAAAGCGCACGCACCTCTTATGTCTATCCTATGGCAAGCCCGTTTCTTTACCACGGTCAATCATCTGCGCGATTTGCCACACACCACCGTACCGGAAATTGCCTTTGCCGGTCGCTCCAATGCGGGCAAATCGACTGCGATTAATATCTTGTGCAATCAAAAGAAATTATGCTTCGCATCCAAAACACCGGGACGCACGCAGCATATTAACTATTTCTCTATCGGCGGCGCTCATGTAGGGCAGCATCGTAAAGATGAAACCCGTGTCGATGAAATCCGCGCACTGCTGGTCGATTTGCCCGGTTACGGCTATGCAGAAGTTCCTGGCGCGGCTAAAACTCACTGGAATCAATTGCTGGGCTCCTATGTGCAAAAGCGCGATCAATTATCTGCACTGGTTCTGATGATGGACGCGCGTCGCCCTTTTACCGATCTCGATACGCAAATGCTCGAATGGTTTGCACCGACGGGCAGACCCATCCACTGCCTGCTGACCAAAGCGGACAAACTGAACCGTAACGATGCGACCAATGCATTACGCCTGACCAATAATATTTTATCCAGCTATACCGATGCGAATGGTGAACCGTTTCCCTTTACGGCCCAGTTATTTTCTTCACTGAAACGCACGGGTATTGAAGAGGCTGACGCAAAGATTCAGAATTTGTTGGGATTGGATATTCCGCTTGCGCCATTGAGCGAGGATGCGGGAGATTCTCACGCCAGTGACGCGACAACCGCTGATACACAAGATTAAAAACAAAAAGCGCAAGCTGATCCGCTCCGGGAAAAAGAGGGGAATAACCGGCAAAGCGCCTATTGGATTATCGCGGCGCAATGTACCACCATAAAAAAACCCCGGCCGATTGCATCGAGCCGGGGGAACAACGCCGATTCGCATAGGGACGAACGGCGCCCGCTCAGGGAGGAGAAGCGGTAGGCTTAAGACACTGGATTTTGAAGACCTGCACTTAACACCTATCCTTCTGAGCTTGCGCTTAGAAAAAAGTTTCATTACTCTGAACAAAAAATTTTTACGGTGATCGTCATGTCTATTACAAAACCCGCCCAATTCCCTGCTATCCGTATGCGCCGTATGCGCCGTGATGTGTTCTCACGTGCGCTGATGCGCGAGAACAGCGTGACCGCATCTGATCTGATTTATCCTGTGTTCGTGATTGATGGCGTCAATCAATGTGAAAAGGTTGCGTCTATGCCCGGTGTAGAGCGCGTCTCGGTGGATGTGCTGCTTGGCGTGGCGGAAGACTGCGTTGCCCTAGGCATTCCTGTGATGGCCTTGTTCCCGGCGATCAATCCTGGGCTGAAAACACCGGACGGCATTGAAGCGACCAATCCAAAAGGTTTAATCCCGCGTGCAATTCGCGAACTCAAAAACCGTTTTCCGGAACTCGGTATTTTGACCGACGTTGCACTCGATCCTTATACCAGTCATGGTCAGGATGGTCTTATCAATGCAGACGGTTATGTCTTGAATGACGAAACCACCGAGATGCTGGTGCGCCAGGCATTGACCCAAGCGGAAGCCGGTGCCGATATCGTCGCACCAAGCGACATGATGGATGGCCGTATCGGTGCGATCCGTCATGCGCTGGAGTCGCACGGCTATATTCATACCCGCATCATGGCTTACTCAGCTAAATATGCGTCCGCGTTTTATGGCCCATTCCGCGATGCCGTTGGTTCAGCAACCAATCTGGGCAAAAGCGATAAAGCGAATTATCAGATGGATCCGGCAAACAGCGATGAAGCGTTGCGCGAAGTCGCCCTTGATCTGGCAGAAGGTGCCGACATGGTCATGGTCAAACCGGGCATGCCGTATCTCGATATCGTACGCCGCGTCAAAGATGAATTCAAAGTACCGACGTTCGCTTATCAGGTCAGTGGCGAGTACGCGATGATCAAAGCCGCTGCGCAAAATGGCTGGCTCGACCATAACAAGACGATGATGGAAACCATGCTGGCATTTAAGCGTGCAGGTGCCGATGGCATCCTGACGTATTTTGCCCGCGACGTTGCACGCTTGCTGAAGCACACTACCTGATCACCTCAGGCGACTACTTATTACGATGATGCTGATCCTATTAATCATCGTCTCCGCTGCGCTGGCGATCGCTGGTGCCGGTGCGCAAGACAATGTGATCTGGCTACACTATGTGTGCAAGCCGCTGACCACCATGTTAATTTTTTATCTCGCCTTCCGCGCCACCAGTGTTAGCCCGCCGTATCGGCGGGCTATGTTGACAGGCATTATCTTTTCTCTATTTGGTGATATTTTTTTGATGCTGCCAGCGAGCGTCGTCAAGCCTGGATTTTTGCTTGGCCTCGGTAGCTTTTTATGCGCGCATATCTGCTTTCTACGCGCACTGACCAGCGATCACCGATTCTTTTCACGTCCGCTAATTTTTCTTGGTATTGGTGCGCTTGGCGCAGCGAATTTATTCGTGCTGTGGCCGGGACTTAACATGGATTTACGTATCCCGGTTGTCATCTATGTCGTCTGCCTGTTGTGCATGACAGCGCAAGCAATCACACGCCATCTGAGCATACAAACCTCAACAAGCAAATGGGCAATGGCTGGCGGCATACTATTTATGCTGTCAGATACGCTGCTGGCTTACAATAAATTTTATACGCCGCTACCGCAAGCGAGCCTGCTGATTCTGGCGACGTATTATGCTGCACTGGGTCTGATTGCGCGTTCGGTGAACCGCTCCTGAATACTAGTTAATTACATCTGAATTCTCTTACCCCGACACCTCAAATCATTTTTATCGCGATCATCATGCAAGAGAAAATCATTACCTTTGCGAGTCCCGTTTTTTTCTTATTGATCGCCATTGAATTTATCGTCGCCCGACGTCGTCAGCGTCATCTTTACCGAATTAATGATGCCATCAATAGTTTGAGTCTGGGCGTGATGAGTCAGATCATTGGTGTGTTTTTAAAAGTCCTGGCGGTCGGTGTTTATACCTGGGTCGTGCAGCATTATGCGATCTTTCATTTATCCGGCGATGATTGGTGGGTCTGGGTGTCCGGCTTGTTGCTGTATGACTTCTTGTATTACTGGCTGCACCGTATGGGGCATGAGACCAATCTTTTGTGGGCGGCGCATGTCGTCCATCATCAGAGTGAAGCATACAACCTGACTACCGCACTACGCCAGACCAGCACCGGCGCTTTGTTTGGCTGGATTTTTTATTTGCCGCTGGCGGTGCTCGGCTATCCTGTGCATGTATTCATCATCGTTGCATTGATCGATTTGCTATATCAGTTCTGGATCCATACCGAACAGATCGACAAGCTCGGCTGGTTTGATCGCGTGTTCGTGTCACCATCTAATCACCGGGTACATCACGGTGTTAATGATCTGTATCTGGACAAAAACTACGGTGGCATTTTAATCTTGTGGGATCGCTTGTTCGGTACCTTTATCGAGGAACAAGATGCACATCCGGTGGTATTCGGCACACGCAGTCCATTACGCAGCTGGAATCCTCTCTGGGCGAATCTGGAAGTGTATAAAGCCGTTGCTGCCGATGCCTGGAGCACACGTAACTGGTGGGATAAATGCCGTATCTGGCTGATGCCGCCAGGATGGCGTCCTGCCGATATTGCGGCAAGCGAACCGGCGAAATCCTTCGATATACTACGTCCCGAATACAATCCGCCACTGAGTGGAACACGAATGTGGTATTGCCTGATCCAGTTCGCAGTGAGCTTGCAAGTTGCCACTCATTTTCTGACAGTTGCACCCGTCGCTCATGCCGCGCAATTGGTGCCGTATGCAATCTGGCTCGTCGCCGGACTATGGATCGTCGGCGGTTTAATGGAACAAAAACGCTGGCATACCGGATATATCGGATTGGAAGCAGTGCGACTAGTAGCCACATTATTGATGGTCGTTGTCAGCGCTAGCTGGTTTCAATTAGTCGCTTTACCAGTGATGGCACAGATGGCAATCGCTACTGCCTGTATTGCCTCACTTATCTCACTCGGACTCATTTTTAAGACTGCTGGGCATGGACATCTTTCACGTTAATGACACACAAGTTGTACTGAATCCGGATGCATCGGTCCAGCCGCAAGGATTTATCTGGCTCGATGCAACACATGATGAGGTGAATCTGAATCCCGAAGCATGGCGCGAAGAGGTCGCACGACTGACAGGTACACAAATTTATGATTTGCATTTAAAAGACGCGGTCAATTTAACTCACCCGTCTTACTTCGATGCGACCCAGGATTATGAGATGGTAGTGTTTCGCAAACTGGCATTGAATGGTGAAGCGAGTGCATTACCAGTCGCAGAACAAAGCGAGCAACAAAAGCGCAAGATTCCTGCTGCCCTAAATAAATTAATGACGGTACCGGTCTCGTTTTTTTTGATGGGTAATGCACTAGTCACTGTCCGTGCAGAAAAAAGCCGCACCATCGATAACGCGCGTACCCGCCTGCTCAACTACAAACACAAAGCAGAGGGTAACGGTCACTCCAGTCGCCTGCCCTGCTCGCCAGAGGATCTGATGTTACGGCTGCTTAACGCGATGGTGGATCAGTATCTGGAATTACGTCAGCCACTGACCCAGCAGCTCGATCGCTGGCAACATGCACTGCTTGATCCGCGTCGGCCTTTTAATAACTGGATGGCGCTGCTCGACTCGCGGCTGGAATTGCGTAAGCTCGATAATCTTTGCGAGGAACAACGTGACGCATTGCAGGAGTTACGTGACCACATCGTCGATGCGCATGACGGTAGCGACAGCAATGATGGCCGCGCCAAGGATTTGCTGCTGATTCGGACCAACGATGTGATGGAGCATATCAGCCGTGTCCTGAACCATGCCCGCCGCCTGGAAGCATCGCTGGAATCGGCAGTGCAAATTCATTTTTCTGCGATGGCACACCGGACCAGCGAGATCATGCGTACGCTGACCGTGATCACCGCGCTGTTTATGCCGCTGACCTTGATTACCGGCGTATTCGGGATGAATTTCGAAGTCATGCCTTTACTCAAAAATGCATCGGGATTCTGGATCACAATGGGTGCCATGCTGCTGATCGTGATTGGATTGTTAATCTACTTCCGCAGTCAACGCTACCTTGAAGATCAGGCAAGCCGCCGTCGCGACTGATATCCGTCTCATATACTGGGGTGGAGTAGAAGAAAAAATAGGCATTCATACGCAATGATTACCTAGGGATTTAAAAATACTCCCCAATATTCAAATAAATATAAAGAAACCATATGCAAGAACTCAGCTTTCTCTGGCACGACTACGAAACCTTCGGCGCACAAGCGCGGCGCGATCGTCCCGCTCAATTCGCCGCGATCCGCACCGACGCTGAACTCAATGAAATCGGCGATCCCATCATGCTGTACTGTCAGCCGGCGAATGATTTTTTACCGGATCCGCAATCGTGCCTGATCACGCATATCACGCCACAAACCTGTCTTGAGTGCGGCATCCCAGAATATGAATTTGCCGCAAAAATTGAACGTGAACTAGCCCAAACCGGCACCATCGGCGTTGGTTACAACACCATCCGCTTTGACGACGAGATTACTCGCTTTATGTTCTGGCGCAATCTCATGGATCCATATGCGCGCGAGTGGCAAAACCAATGCGGCCGCTGGGACATCATGGACATGCTGCGCACCACCTATGCGCTACGCCCGGAAGGCATCAACTGGCCAACCAATGACGAAGGCAAGCCCAGCTTCAGACTTGAGCATCTGACCGCAGCAAATGGCATTGCACATGAGGCGGCGCATGATGCCTTGTCCGACGTGCGTGCCACGATTGCGCTGGCGCGTCTGGTACGGGAAAGGCAGCCGAAGCTCTTTGACTTTTGTCTGGCTTTGCATAAGAAAGATAAGGTCGCTGCAGAAATCGGTTTGCCGATGATGGGTAAAGCGTTTCTGCATGTATCTGGCATGTTCCCGACCGAGCGGGGTTGTCTCGCGCTGATGTGGCCGCTGGCAGTCCATCCCAAAAATAAAAACGAAGTCATCGCCTGGGATCTCGCTCACGATCCGGCAGAACTGGCAACGCTAGACGCCGCAACGGTGCAATTACGCATGTTCAGCAAAACCGGCGATCTGCCTGAAGGCGTTAGTCGCCTGCCCGTGAAGACGATACATTTAAACAAATCACCAATCGTCATCGGCAATCTCAAAACCCTGTCACCGGCAATGGCAGAGCGCTGGAAAATCGATATGAATGTAATACAAGACCATATCGACAAAGCCACCGTATTGATGAGCGATCACGCTGAATCATTACGCGCATTGTGGGAGCAAGTATATGCACCGCGCGATCACGAGACAGCGGATGTCGATGAAGATCTGTATGGCGGCTTTGTGGGTACAGGAGACCGGCGTTTGCTAAACGATCTGCGTACGATGACACCGGAACGTCTGGCACAGGCACAGCCAGATTTTCAGGATGGTCGCTTAAGCGAATTGCTGTTCCGCTACCGCGCAAGGAATTTTCCTGACAGCCTGAATGAAATGGAACAAACGCAATGGGAAGAACATCGCGTTGCCAGACTACTTGATGGTGAGGGCAAGGCACGCAATGTCGATCAGTACTTCAACGAGATTGACCAATTGTCGGAAGACGCAAGTGAAGCTGACGAAGAGATCTTGGGGGCACTATATGACTACGCGGAAATAGTAGTGCCTGCGAGGTAGATGTTGCAGCGTAACTTGCAAATTAGAAAAAGGGCATTTCATCACAATTTACTGCGTCTGGAAATACTGATTATTAATACGAAGAATGATGCAACTCATATATTTTTTAAAATATTCCGCGTCGACATAAATAACTGCCTGCTATCTCTTAGCCAAGCATATACTTGACAAGATATAAGCAATCAACTTCTCTGTCCTTGAATCTATTCTGGTTGCGCTCTATAGTTTTTATCTAAAACTTTTTTGATTGGAGAAAAACATGACTCTGCGTTTAGGTGATATCGCTCCTGATTTTGAACAGGATTCTTCGATAGGCAAATTGAATTTTCATTCTTGGGCAGGCGATTCTTGGGTTGTTTTATTTTCCCATCCTGCCGACTTTACACCTGTCTGTACGACAGAGTTAGGCTTGACGGCCAAGTTAAAACCAGAGTTTGATAAACGCAATGTCAAAGCGATTGCCTTGTCCGTCGATGGCGCAGATTCACATTTGCAATGGATCAAGGATATTGAAGATACGCAAAAAACCATCGTTGGCTTTCCTATTATTGCCGATGCAGATAAAAAGGTCGCCACGCTTTATGACATGATTCATCCTAATCAGTCAGAGACAGTAACGGTACGGTCATTATTCATCATAGATCCAAAGAAAAAAGTACGCCTGATCATCACCTATCCGCTGACGACCGGACGTAACTTCGACGAGGTCTTGCGTGTCATTGACGCACTTCAACTCACCGATGCTTATTCTGTTGCAACGCCCGGTAACTGGCGCGATGGGGATGATGTGATTATTCCTTTATCAATCAAAGATGAAGATGTGATCAAACAAAAGTATCCGAAAGGCTATACCGCCGCTCGTCCTTATTTACGTGTTACCCCCCAGCCGAACAAATAATTAAGTGACATCACTCCATGTGAATCTATACCGACCCACATTAATTGTTGGTATCGTAAATATGACAAAAAAGCCCCGAAAATATCGGGGCTTTTTTGTCGCCAAACCTGACGCAAGCTCAAAAAACTACGCACATCGAAACTCGTTAAGTACCTCAAAAAAAGAGTTGTTGAGGAAGATTTCATTTCTTCCACAGTAACGCCAAAATCCAGACTGGTAAGCGCGTGCTTCATTGTACGAACCACTTCAAGCTCTCAGAAAGCTCCCGGGAAGTTGGTAATATAAGAACGGTCAATCCCAACACGTATTACGGCGGGTCGTTTGAGAACTGACACCGAAAAATCACCATTACCGAATACATCAAACAACAATAACGTCTAAACCTCGGGTTGATAAAACGAATTTGCCACTTTTAACAATGCTATCTAAAAGAATGTTGATCGAGTTAGCTAACTAACACCGTTAGTTAGCGAATAGTTCGGTACTACTCGATATTCGCAGTGCTTAACGATGTTAAAAATTTCTCTGCATTTTGATACCCAATGACACGACCAGCGACGATTTCTTCACCGCGCTTATTGAAGAAAATAATCCCTGGCGGCCCGAACAAGTTAAAGCGTTTTAAGAGTGCCTTATCGTCGGCATTATTGGCGGTCACATCAACCTGCAATAACAGCATTTGCTCCATCTGGGCTTTGACTTTGTCGTCGGTGAAGGTGAGTTTTTCCATTTCTTTACATGACACACACCAGTCTGCGTAGAAATCGAGCACTGCTGTTTTACCTTTAGATTGTGCGATGGCAGCGTCTAGTTCTGCAACCGACCTGACTCGCGTAAAGCTAACACCATGTTTTTGTCCGCCCATCAGATGTGCCAACGGAGCAAAAACATCGCGTCCCCCGGTGAGAATACCGGCCAATTGAGCCGCACCAGCCAAAGCAAAAATAATGGCGAATCCTTTTGAATACAAATTCCCTTTGTGCAAAAACAGCAGATAGATCGCATAGCTGATAAGCAATACAGACCAAGCTACCATTTGTGACCAGACGGGTATCACCGGCGACACCATCCAGATTGCCATCGCGAGCATGAGCACGCCAAAGAAACGCTTGATGCTTTCCATCCAGGCACCCGCGCGCGGTAGCAGGCTGCCCGCAGACAAACCAACTAATAACAAAGGAACACTCATTCCCATTGCCATTGCAAATAAGGCAGAACCGCCAACAACCACATCACGGGTTTGACTGATATAGACCAAAGCACCGGCCAATGGCGCCGCGACACAGGGACCGACAATGAGTGCCGACATCGCCCCCATTAAAAAGACGCCGATTAACTTACCGTTACGCTGACCTTCAGATGCAACCGTCAGTTTTGTTTGCAACGCGGCAGGCACCTGCAACTGATACACACCAAACATGGCAAGAGACAAAATCACCATGAGCAATGCAAACGCGCTCAGCACCCAAGGATTTTGTAATGTTGCCGCCAAGCCCTCACCCAGGAGCCCGGCAGCAACGCCCAATGCGGTGTAAACAAGCGCCATACCAAGCGCATACATCATAGAAAGCAGAAACCCACGACTACGGCGCACAGAGGTGCCTTCACCAACGATAATGAATGACAAAATAGGCACCATAGGTAGTACACAAGGTGTGAACGACAAACCCAATCCGAGTAAGAAAAATAAAGGCAGAATGACGATTAACTTACCACTCTTCAATGCAGCGCTGATGCTGCTGATCTCAGTAGTTGAGGTCTGACCCTGGCTATTGGCGCCATCAGAAACTGGTTTGGTCACGGGGGTGTCCACCTTAGCCGACGCATCGGCACCAGCAAGTGTAAACACCGCCTCTTGGGGCGGATAACACAATCCCTGATCGGCACAACCCTGACTGGTCACTTTCAAATTAAAATTACCAGAAGCTTGTATTGGAACTCTCACTACAATATCGTGGCGATAAGTTTCGACTTCTTTTTGAAAGGTTTCATCAAACTTGACTTTACCTTTAGGGAGCACTGGCTCACCTAATTTGCTATTGGTCGAAACAAACTTCAAACGTTCGCGATATAAATAGTAGCCATCAGCAATGTGAAAACTGACCTCAGCAACACCGGGCTCACTCATTGTGGCGCTGACTTTGAATGCGACCTCAGGGTCTAAAAAATCCTCCGCCTTGATTGAGGTAAATGTCGTTGCTAACGCAATGAATAAACTGAGGAAAGCAGTCCATCTAATATGAAACTTAGACAAGCAGTTTGAAAAGCGAATTTGAGAATACGTCGTAAAAGTTTTCATGCAGATCCTGTTTCATGGAGAACCCATTGCAGATAAGCCGGTAAGCCTTGCGTGATGGGAATGCCGATAATTTCTGGTATTTCGTAAGGATGAATGCTCTGGATAAGAGTTTGTAAAGCCGTATATTTTGCTTCGCTCGTTTTGATCAACAAGGCAATTTCTGTTGCAACCTGAGGTATTTCATTCCAATTATAGAAAGACCTGATTGCTGGCAGTACGTTCACGCAAGCCGCCAATTTATTTTCCAGAGGTGAGTGAATAATCGCCTGAGCAACGGCTTCATCCGGCACATTGGTCATCACGAGCAACACTTTATCCATATTTGCGCACTCATTCTGGAAATAGATAATCCGTGATTCTAACAAGGTCTGACTGATCATGCCCGTCACCTTATGATACGTACGAATGTAAAAAAGCCAGGCAATGCCTGGCTTTTTTCGATGCTTTATACGAACAGGAAATTACTCTGCTGTCGGCGCTGCATCAACATCAGTAACTTCTGGACGATCTAACAGTTCTACGTAGGCCATAGGCGCGTTGTCACCAACACGGAAACCCATTTTCAAAATACGCAGGTAACCGCCGTTACGATTTGCGTAACGTGGACCGAGTTCAGCGAACAGTTTCAAGACCATTTCGCGATCACGCAAACGGGAGAAAGCCAAACGCTTGTTAGCCAATGTGTCTGTTTTACCCAAAGTCAGAATCGGCTCGATAACGCGGCGCAGTTCTTTTGCTTTTGGCAAAGTTGTTTTAATAGCTTCGTGGCGCAACAACGATACTGTCATGTTGCGCAGCATTGCCAGACGGTGGGAAGAGGTACGATTCAGCTTACGTAAGCCGTGACGATGACGCATGATATTTCCTTTCAGATTTTTAAAATAATTCCAGCTCTTCTATCACTGAGTTTTACAGTGCGGGCCGGTAATTGCTTGAGATTACTAATACAACCGCTACTACTTACTACTACCAATTTATGAGCAGCCTAAATACTTTTTGCTATCCAGGCATGACCATAATTTACTTTTCCAGGCCAGCTGGTGGCCAATTTTCCAATTTCATGCCGAGAGACAAGCCACGAGAAGCAAGAACTTCTTTGATCTCGTTCAAAGATTTGCGACCCAGATTTGGTGTCTTCAACAATTCATTCTCGCTACGTTGGATCAGATCACCGATGTAGTAAATGTTTTCTGCTTTCAAACAGTTAGCTGAACGTACTGTCAATTCCAGATCATCGACTGGACGCAACAGAACTGGATCAACCGCTGGTGCGCGTGATGGCGCTTCAGCGGCAGCTTCTGTACCTTCCAGAGCAGCGAAGACATTCAATTGATCAACTAAAACTCGGGCGGACTGGCGAATCGCTTCTTCTGGCGTAATAACGCCATTCGTTTCGATATTAATAACCAGTTTATCCAGATCTGTACGCTGTTCTACACGCGCAGACTCAACGGAGTAGGATACACGGCGCACTGGGGAGAATGACGCATCCAGTATCATGCGACCGATCGTTTTGTTCGCATCTTCGGACAAACGACGAACGTTACCTGGTACATAGCCACGGCCTTTTTCAACCTTAATCTGCATATCCAGCTTACCGCCGGCTGTCAAATTAGCGATAACGTGATCTGGATTAATCAGCTCTACATCATGCGGCAAGTCGATATCAGAAGCCAGTACTGCGCCTTCACCATCTTTCTTTAATGTCAGCGTGACTTCATCACGGTTATGCAACTTGAAGACGATGCCTTTCAAGTTCAACAAAATATCTACAACGTCTTCTTGAACGCCATCTAAGGATGAATATTCATGAACGATACCGGCGATAGTAACTTCTGTCGGCGCATAACCAACCATAGAAGACAACAATACACGACGTAAAGCATTGCCTAATGTATGGCCATAACCACGTTCGAATGGCTCCATCACAACTTTAGCGTGACCAGCACCCAACATTTCCACGTCAATAATACGTGGCTTCAATAAATTGTTTTGCATAACTATGTCCTTTTCAATACCCTCGACTCGTTACGTCGATAAGGCTGATGGCACTAAAGAAAAAAGCCTGCCTATCAAAAACAGGCAGGCGGTGAAACTTAAATATTAACGTGAGTACAATTCAACAATCAGAGACTCATTGACATCGTGAGCGATGTCGCTACGATCTGGCATAGACTTAAAAGTACCTTCCATTTTCTTTGGATCTACTGAGACCCATGAAGGCATACCAGTTTGCTCTGCCAGAGAAAGCGCTTCAACGATACGTACTTGTTTTTTCGATTTTTCACGAACAGCAACAACATCACCAGCCTTAACTTGGTAGGAAGCGATATTCACTACGATGTTATTTACTGTGAATGCTTTGTGACTTACGAGCTGACGTGCTTCAGCGCGTGTGGAACCGAAGCCCATGCGATAGGCAACGTTGTCCAGACGTGATTCCAGCAATTTCAACAGCGTTTCACCTGTGTTGCCTTTTTGACGGTCAGCTTCAGCGAAGTAACGGCGGAACTGACGTTCCAAAACGCCGTACATACGTTTAACTTTTTGCTTTTCGCGCAACTGGTTACCGAAATCAGAGGTACGAGCACCGGAAGTGCGACCATGCTGACCTGGTTTTGCGTCAAGTTTGCATTTTGAATCTAATGAACGACGTGCGCTCTTCAGGAACAGATCCGTGCCTTCGCGACGGGATAATTTTGCTTTTGGTCCGATATAACGTGCCACGATATTTTCCTTGTAAATGACGTAATGTTTTCTACACTACGCTAGTCTGATCTGCCTGCAATCAGACGGTGGTCTTAACAACAAAGACGGTGTCTTTGCCAATTCTAAAACTTCCACAACGCAAAATCCGCCAACGAAATGGCGGGTCTGCATTCTAGCGGAGATTCCCCAAGAACGCCAGCAGAGAATAACTCTGCTTAGATACGACGACGCTTTGGAGGGCGGCAACCGTTGTGCGGAACTGGAGTGACGTCTTGAATCAGGGAAATTTTAATGCCCAGATTGTTCAACGCGCGCACTGAAGATTCGCGACCTGGGCCTGGGCCTTTGATACGAACTTCCAGATTTTTGATGCCGCATTCTACAGCAACTTTACCAGCTGCTTCTGCTGCAACCTGCGCTGCAAACGGTGTAGATTTACGTGAGCCTTTGAAACCCGCACCACCAGCAGTTGCCCATGACAGCGCATTGCCTTGACGATCAGTGATCGTGATGATGGTATTGTTAAATGACGCGTGTACGTGGGCAATACCCTCGGCTACGTTTTTTTTAACTTTTTTACGAGCGCGGGCTGCGGCTGCGTTATTTTGTGCTTTTGCCATAATATTTCCTTGAATCTAGTTACCTAGATTATTTCTTCAAAGATTGCGCTGCTTTACGTGGGCCCTTACGTGTACGAGCATTCGTACGTGTACGTTGACCACGGCAAGGCAAGCCCTTACGATGACGCAGGCCGCGGTAGCAACCTAAGTCCATCAAACGCTTGATGTTCATCGAGAGTTCACGACGCAAGTCACCCTCTACGACGAATTTTGCAATCTCGTCACGGAGTTTTTCCAGTTCGTTGTCGTCCAGATCTTTAACTTTTTTATTAGTTAAAACACCGGTAGCGGCGCAGATGTCTTCTGCGCGTGGGCGGCCAATACCATAGATAGCCGTTAGGCCGATTACGGTATGCTGATGATTTGGGATATTAACCCCTGCGATACGTGCCATTCGTTATTCCTCGTCAATAACCTGAATTAACCTTGACGCTGTTTATGGCGTGGTTCTGTGCAAATTACACGAACTACACCTTTGCGCTTGATGATCTTGCAATTGCGGCAAATCCGCTTAACTGATGCGAGAACTTTCATTTTTTGCCCTCTTCCTTCTTTACTTGGTTACTTAGTACGGAACACTATTCGCGCCCGGCTCAAATCATAAGGCGTCAATTCCACTGTCACCTTATCACCTGGAAGAATGCGAATATAATTCATACGCATTTTTCCAGAAATATGGCCTAGTACAATATGCCCGTTTTCCAACTTAACTCGAAATGTTGCATTTGGAAGATTCTCAAGAATCTCACCCTGCATCTGTATAACGTCGTCTTTTGCCATTCGGTCTGCTGTTCCTCTGAGTGCTACCTTGAAGGTATGCCACCCTTGAAATTTGCTTTACGAAGAAGCGATTCGTATTGCTGTGACATCACATAGTTCTGCACTTGTGCCATGAAGTCCATCGTCACTACCACGATAATCAATAATGATGTACCGCCGAAGTAAAATGGAACCTTCCAGTGTGCCACCAAGAACTCTGGCAACAAACAAACCAAAGTAATGTAAAACGCTCCGGCCAAAGTCAGACGCATCAAAATTTTATCGATATAACGCGCTGTTTGATCACCTGGGCGAATACCTGGTACAAATGCACCGCTCTTTTTCAAGTTATCTGCAGTCTCTTTGCTATTAAAAACTAAAGCAGTGTAGAAAAAACAGAAGAAAATAATTGCAACGGCGTATAACAAAGCATGAATCGGTTCGCCAGGAGCCATCGATGCAGAGAGATCCTTTAAGAAGCGAATAAAACCGCTATCTGAAGACTCCATACCTTTGGTGAACCAACTTGTAATCGTCGCAGGAAACAAAATAATAGAAGAAGCAAAAATCGGAGGAATTACACCAGCCATATTCAGCTTCAACGGCAAGTGACTGCTTTGTCCACCGTATACTTTATTTCCTACCTGACGCTTCGCATAATTGACCAGGATTTTACGCTGACCACGCTCTACGAATACTACAAAGAAGGTTACTGCAGCGGCAATCAAGCAAATCAATAATGCAGAGAAAGCATTCATAGAACCTGTACGAACTAGTTCAAACAGACTAGCCAAACCATTGGGCAAACCTGCTGCAATACCTGCAAAAATGATGATCGAAATACCGTTCCCTAATCCACGCTCAGTAATTTGCTCACCTAACCACATTAAAAACATGGTGCCGGTAACCAAAGTGACTGTCGTAGTGAAGCGGAATGCCACGCCAGGATCAATCACCAGTCCGGGCTGAGCTTCAAGACCGAAGGCAATGAAATAAGCCTGTAAAGTTGCGAGCACCAAGGTTCCATAACGCGTATATTGTGTAATCTTACGACGACCAGATTCGCCTTCTTTTTTTAAGGCTTCTAATTGAGGCGAGACTATCGACATCAACTGCATGATAATAGATGCAGAGATATACGGTGTGATCCCTAATGCAAGCACAGCGAATCGTGACAATGCACCACCGGAAAACATATTAAACATCCCCAAAATACCACCTTGGTTTTGCTTAAATAACTCGGCCAATGCATTAGGATCAATGCCTGGAACCGGTATGTGCGCACCTATCCTATATACAACTAATGCCCCCAGTAAGAACCATAGTCTTCCCCAGGGAAAACCACTGGCGGCACTTTTAGCTTGTTGTGGAGATGTTGCCAATTATTGCTCCAGTGTCAGCACTGATTAAGCGACTGAGCCGCCAGCAGCTTCGATTGCAGCTTTAGCGCCTTTTGTAGCGATCAAACCGTTCAAAGTTACTTTTTTAGTGATTGTACCTGCCAGGATCACGCGAACAACGCGAGCCAATTCAGACACTACACCAGCTTGTTTCAAGGCCAGAATATCGATTTCAGTCACTGGTAAATTTTCCAGATCTGTCAGACGAACTTCTGCTTTATATGGCGCTGCCAAAGATTTAAAACCACGCTTAGGCAAACGACGTTGCAAAGGCATTTGACCGCCTTCAAAACCGACTTTGTGAAAACCACCTGAACGAGACTTTTGACCTTTATGACCACGGCCTGCTGTCTTACCTAAACCAGAACCGATACCGCGACCAACACGACGTTTGTAGTGTTTTGCGCCATCTGCTGGCTGGATTGTATTTAATTCCATAATTTGCTCCGATCGCAAACCTAACGGCTTACGATACAACCTTCACAAGATACGAGACTTTGTTGATCATGCCACGTACGGATGGTGTGTCTTGCAATTCAGAAACTGAATTCACACGACGCAAACCCAACCCACGGACCGTAGCGCGATGAGACTCACGAGTCCCGATCAAGCCTTTGACCAAAGTTACTTTTACTGTCTTTGTCATTTCGCTCACCTTAGCCCAGAATTTCTTCAACGGACTTGCCACGTTTCGCAGCGATTTCCGATGGCGTACTCATTTTGGACAAACCATCCAAAGTTGCACGAACCATATTGTATGGATTAGTAGAGCCGTTGGATTTAGCAACGACGTTAACCACACCCAATACTTCGAAAATAGCGCGCATTGGTCCGCCCGCAATAACGCCAGTACCCTCTTTAGCTGGCATGATCATCACTTTGGATGCACCATGACGACCTGTAACGGCGTGCTGCAACGTACCGTTGTTTAAAGTCACCTTGATCATCTTGCGACGTGCTTCTTCCATTGCTTTTTGTACGGCGACAGGAACTTCTTTCGATTTTCCCTTACCCATACCGATGCGGCCATCGCCGTCACCAACGACTGTCAGTGCTGCGAAACCCATGATACGACCACCTTTAACCACTTTGGTTACACGGTTGATCGCGATCATTTTTTCGCGCATGCCATCATCTGGCTTGTCGGCTGCCGTTTTCGCTTGCATTTTTGCCATGACGAATTTTCCTTAGAACTTCAGACCGGCTTCACGCGCGGCTTCTGCCAACGCCTTGATGCGGCCGTGGTAACGGAAACCGGAGCGATCAAACGCGACCTCGGTAACCCCTGCTTTCAATGCTTTCTCTGCAACGCGCTTGCCGATCAATGTTGCTGCGGCTGCATTGCCACCATTGCCAGACGCTGCTGCCAACTCTGCACGAACTTCTGCCTCTAGGGTAGAAGCCGACGCTAACACTTTGGCATCTGGGCCAATGATGTTTGCGTAGATATGCAGATTCGTACGGTGCACCGCCAAGCGGTTCACCTTGAGTTCTGCGATCTTGGCACGGGTTTTAGTCGCGCGGCGCAGACGTGATTGTTTCTTGTCCATCGTCAACCCCTATTACTTCTTCTTGGTTTCTTTAATCACAACCACTTCGTCCGCGTAGCGGACACCCTTGCCTTTATACGGCTCTGGGCTGCGGTATGCACGGACTTCAGCTGCTACCTGACCTACTTGCTGCTTGTTGATCCCTTTAATCAGGATCTCAGTAGGTGTTGGTGTAGCGCACGTTACGCCTTCCGGCATTTGGTGCACAACTGGATGTGAAAAACCCAAGGACAAATTTAATTTGTCGCCTTGTGCTTGCGCTTTATAACCAACGCCAACCAACGTGAGTTTTCTTTCGAAGCCTTTAGTAACGCCGTTAACCATGTTATTGACCAGAGCACGTAATGTGCCTGTCATTGCATTGGCTTCACGACCATCATTGGCTGGTGAAAAACTCAAAGTACCGTTATCGTTCGCTATTGTGACCAAGCCATTTAAGCCTTGAGTCATCGCGCCCATTGGGCCTTTTACTGAAATCGCTTCTGCCGAGATATTAACTTCTGCACCTGCTGGCAAAGCGATTGGCATTTTACCTACTCGTGACATCTTGCACTCCTTAGGCGACGTAGCAAATAACTTCGCCACCGACACCGGTTGCGCGTGCTTTGCGGTCAGTCATGACGCCTTTTGGTGTGGAAACAATCGCCACCCCCAAACCGTTCATCACACTTGGGATTTCGTCTTTACCTTTGTAAATACGAAGACCAGGACGTGAAACACGTTCCAAGCGCTCAATAACAGGACGTCCTGCATAATATTTCAAACCGATTTTCAATTCGGATTTACCTGCAGCTTCAACAACTGCGAAATCCTCAATGTAACCTTCATCTTTAAGTACGCTTGCGATTGCAATCTTTACTTTGGAAGATGGCATCGCAACAGCAGTCTTTTGAACAACTTGCGCGTTACGGATGCGGGTCAGCATATCGGCGATAGGATCGCTCATACTCATTGCATATTCTCCTATTACCAGCTGGCTTTAGTCATACCCGGAACTTCACCACGCATGGCGACTTCACGGAGTTTAATACGGCCCAAACCGAATTTACGGAATGTTCCACGTGGACGACCTGTCAAGGCGCAGCGATTGCGCTGACGAGTCGGATTGGAATTACGTGGCAATGCCTGCAATTTGAGGCGAGCTTCATAACGCTCCTCCTCAGATTTTGATTGGTCATCAATGATGGCCTTCAATTCGGCGCGTTTGCCAGCGAATTTCTTCACCAGATCTGCACGCTTTTGCTCACGATTAATCAGTGCCAATTTTGCCATGGCGACCTCAGTTTCTGAACGGGAATTTAAATGCGGCGAGAAGGGCTTTCGCTTCTTCGTCGGTCTTTGCTGTCGTCGTGATACTGATATTCATACCACGCAGCGCGTCAATCTTGTCGTACTCGATTTCAGGGAAAATGATCTGTTCCTTGACGCCGATATTGTAGTTACCACGACCATCAAACGCACGACCAGACACACCACGGAAGTCACGCACACGCGGCAAAGCCACTGTAATGAAACGATCCAGGAATTCATACATTTGAGCGCCACGCAAAGTTACCATACACCCAATTGGATAACCTTCACGAATTTTGAAGCCAGCAATCGCTTTACGCGCCTTAGTGACAACAGGCTTTTGACCAGCAATCTTCGTCAAATCACCAACAGCGTGCTCAATGATCTTTTTATCAGCAACTGCTTCTGACAAACCCATGTTCAGGGTGATTTTCAAGATACGAGGCACTTCCATTGAAGATTTGTAAGAGAATTTCTCTGTCAAATCAGCAACAACTTTTTCTTTATAAAATGCTTGTAGACGGGCCATGATGTTATGCCTTCACAACTTCGCCAGTCGACTTATAGGTGCGGACTTTCTTACCATCCACAACCTTTAAGCCTACACGGTCTGCTTTACCAGATGCGGCGTTAAACAACGCGACATTGGAAACATGAATCGGCATCAATTTATCAACGATGCCACCAACTGCGCCAGTCATTGGGTTAGGCTTAGTCGCTTTTTTAGCAACATTAACACCTGCGACAACAACGTAATCAGCTCCAACGCATTGCTGAACTTGACCACGCTTACCTTTGTCTTTACCCGTCAAGACGATGACTTCGTCGTTTTTACGAATTTTGCTCATGACGTTCCCTTACAGCACTTCTGGAGCAAGCGAAACGATTTTCATGAAACGCTCAGTACGCAGTTCGCGTGTCACTGGGCCGAAAATACGAGTTCCGATAGGCTCAAGCTTTGCATTTAACAAAACTGCAGCATTGCTGTCGAACTTTACCAAAGAGCCATCTTGACGACGAACACCTTTAGCAGTGCGAACTACAACTGCATTGTAAATCTCACCTTTTTTTACACGACCGCGAGGAGCAGCAGATTTCACAGTGACCTTAATTACATCACCGATACCCGCATAACGACGCTTAGAGCCGCCCAACACTTTAATGCACAACACTTCACGCGCACCAGTATTGTCAGCCACTTCTAGCCGGCTTTCTGTTTGAATCATAATGTTCTCTTTCCCAACTTAATCCACACAATCCGCACGATGCAAATCTGTAGTCAGTCTTGGTCCCGCCAGCCAACCCAATACACAACAAACAATGCACGAGCCAACTGATTAGGTGGACGAATTTTTAATTACTTTCACAACGTATTTACTGTCGCGAAAGGCATTTAGGCTGTCACTTACAAGTTTTGCAAATGACAGCCAACTATTATTACATCAAAAAACGATTTGTGCAATAACTTTATAAAACTTGAGCAACTTGAACCACACGTGTCACTGTCCAAGCTTTAGTCTTGGAGATTGGACGACCTTCTTGAATCTCGACAGTGTCGCCAGCCTTTGCCTGGTTTGCTTCATCGTGTGCATGGTACTTGTTAGTACGGACGATGATTTTGCCATACAAAGGGTGCTTGACGTGACGTTCAACGACCACTGTTACGGTCTTGTCCATCTTGTCAGAAACAACCTTGCCAATCAATGTGCGCTTCAATGCCACCTTAACTTGATCGTTCATTATTTGGCATCCTTCTGATTCATGACAGTTTTTACGCGTGCGATGTCGCGACGAACCTTCTTCAATTGAGAAGTATTATTCAGCTGTTGCGTAGCAATTTGCATACGCAGGCTAAACTGAGCCTTCAACAATTCATTCAGTTCTTTCGTCAAAGCCGCCTGATCCTTACCTTGGAGTTCAGATACTTTCATTTACAACTCCTATTATTGGCCGACTTGACGCACGACGAACGTAGTCAATAACGGCAGTTTAGCTGCAGCCAAGCGGAACGCTTCGCGTGCCAGCGCTTCATCAACGCCATCCATCTCATACAACATTTTGCCTGGTTGAATCTCAGCAACGTAGTACTCAGGATTACCTTTACCATTACCCATACGAACTTCCGCTGGCTTTTGGGAGATTGGCTTATCCGGAAAAATACGAATCCAGATACGGCCACCACGTTTGATATGACGAGTCATAGCACGACGTGCCGCTTCGATTTGACGCGCAGTAATACGACCACGGCCAACCGCCTTCAGACCAAATTCACCAAAAGAAACAGCTGTGCCGCGAGTATGTGAAATACCCTTATTACGGCCCTTTTGCTCTTTACGATACTTTCTGCGTGCTGGTTGCAGCATGATTATTCTCCTGCTTTCTCAGCCGGTGCTGCTGCTACGCCATCCGCCTTAGTGCGAGCACGTTTGGCTGCTGGAGCTGCTGCTGTACCGGGTGTGTTTTGTCCTTCTGGGCGCTTAGTGCGAGGACGGCTATTTGGCTTGCCATCATCACGACGCGGACCACGACGTTTTTTATCGTCTTCTGGAGTGGATTCAATCACCGGTGCGTCGCCATTAGCTAAACGGTCACCTTTGTAAACCCATACCTTAACGCCAATAATGCCGTAGGTTGTCGATGCTTCGCCGAAGCCGTAATCGATATCAGCACGCAATGTATGCAGAGGCACGCGTCCTTCGCGATACCATTCTTTACGTGCGATCTCAATACCATTCAAACGACCACCAGACATGATCTTGATACCCTTAGCACCCAGACGCATTGCGTTTTGCATCGCACGCTTCATAGCGCGACGGAACATAATACGTTTTTCCAGTTGCTGAGCAATGGAATCAGCGATCAATTGGGCATCGATTTCTGGCTTGCGAATTTCTTCGATATTGACATGCACAGGCACGCCCATCAACTTCGCCAGATCAGCCTTCAATACTTCAATGTCTTCGCCTTTTTTACCGATTACAACACCCGGACGGGAGCTATAAATAGTAATACGAGCATTTTTTGCCGGACGCTCAATAGTGATACGACCTACGGATGCGTTTTTCAGTTTTTTCTTCAGATATGCACGTACTTTCAGGTCTTCACCAAGCATAGAGGCAAAGTTACCATTGCCTGCATACCAGCGTGATGACCAGTTACGCGTTACCGCAAGACGAAAACCGGTTGGATGTATCTTCTGTCCCATCGTGACTCCTTAATTACCGACAGTCACGTAAATGTGACAGGATTGTTTAGAGATACGATCACCACGACCCTTAGCGCGTGCTGTGAAACGCTTCAGGATCGCACCTTTTTCAACATAGATAGTCTTCACTTTCAACTCATCGATGTCGGCGCCATCATTGTGCTCAGCGTTTGCAATTGCAGACTCCAACACTTTCTTGATGATTGTTGCGCCTTTTTTCGGGCTGAAGGCCAAGATATTCAATGCTTGATCTACTTTTTTACCGCGAATCAGATCAGCCACCAGGCGACCTTTTTGCTCAGACAGACGCACACCGCGCAGAATTGCTTTAGTTTCCATCATTGCACCTATCTCTTAGCCTTTTTATCGGCGGCGTGACCCTTGAACGTACGAGTCAACGCGAATTCGCCAAGTTTGTGACCAACCATGTTTTCGGATACATATACTGGCACATGCTGCTTACCATTATGTACCGCGATCGTCAGGCCAATGAAGTCCGGCATAATTGTCGAACGGCGTGACCATGTCTTGATTGGTTTTTTGTCTTTAGTTGCTTGCGCAGTTTCGACTTTTTTCACCAAGTGGGCGTCGCAAAACGGCCCTTTTTTCGCTGAACGTGTCATGTGTTATCCCTTATTTCTTACCACGGCGTGAGACGATCATCGAAGTAGTACGCTTATTGCGACGTGTCTTCTTACCCTTGGTCTGTTGACCCCATGGCGATACTGGATGACGGCCGGCTGCAGTTTTACCTTCACCACCACCGTGCGGGTGATCGACCGGATTCATTACCACACCGCGAACGGTAGGACGAACACCGCGCCAACGCATCGCACCAGCTTTACCAATCTTACGCAGATTGTGCTCGCCGTTACCGACTTCACCGATCGTTGCACGACATTCTATGTGAATGCGGCGAACTTCACCGGAGCGCAAACGAACCTGTGCGTAAGTACCATCACGAGCCATCAACACAACACCAGCACCGGCTGTACGCGCAATCTGAGCACCTTTACCTGGCAGCATTTCGACGCAATGCATCGTAGTACCAACTGGAATATTGCGAATAGGCAAGCAATTACCAGATTTGATCGACGCTTGCGAGCCATTCATTACCTGATCACCGACAGCCATACCTTTAGTTGCAATGATGTATTGACGCTCACCATCCGCATAGCACAACAAAGCGATGTGCGCAGTACGGTTAGGATCGTATTCAATACGCTCAACTTTTGCAGGGATACCGTCTTTAGTACGCTTAAAGTCCACCAGACGATAATGCTGCTTGTGACCACCACCAATATGACGGGTAGTGATGTGACCGTTATTATTACGGCCAGCAGTTTTTGATTTCTTCTCCAACAGAGCAGCAAACGGACGGCCTTTATACAGACCCTCAGTTACCACTTTCACCATACCGCGACGACCTGGTGAGGTTGGCTTCATCTTAACGAGTGCCATGCTTATGCCCCCTCAGTGAAGTTGATTTCCTGACCCGGCTTCAAGCATACAAAAGCACGTTTTGTATGATTGCGACGGCCATTAAATCTACCGGTACGTTTTTGTTTACCTTGGCGATTTGCAACTTGAACAGATTCAACTTGAACCTTGAACAGCAATTCCACGGCGGCTTTAATTTCTGGCTTGGTTGCATCTGGCATTACCAGAAAAACCACTTGCTCATTCTTTTCAGCAACCATAGTTGCCTTCTCAGAAATCACAGGAGCCAGCAACACCTTCATCAGGCGCTCTTCGCTATGCTTAACTAATGCGTTCATGCCAGCATCTCCTCAATCTTTGCCAATGCAGGCTTAGTGATCAACACTTTCTTGTAGAACACCAAAGAAACTGGATCAGCGTAGCGTGGCTCAACGACCAAAACATTTACCAGATTGCGAGCAGCCAACATTAGATTTTCGTTGAATTCTTCAGTAATAATCAAAACCGAATCCAAGCAACCCATTGCCTTCAACTTATCAGACAATAATTTTGTCTTTGGAGCATCAACAGCCAGAGTATCAACGACATTCAAACGACCTTCACGAGCCAACTGAGACAAAATCGAGCAAATACCTGCGCGATACATCTTCTTGTTAACTTTGTGAGAGAAATTCTCATCAGGCGAGTTCGGGAATATACGACCACCTCCGCGCCACAGCGGGGAAGAGGACATACCAGCACGAGCGCGACCAGTACCTTTTTGACGCCAAGGCTTCTTGGTTGTGTGATGAACTTCTTCACGATCCTTTTGCTTACGATTGCCACTACGAGCATTCGCTTGAAAAGCAACAACAACTTGATGAATCAAAGCTTCGTTGTAATCACGACCAAAAATAGTATCAGGAGCAGCAACATTAGATGCAGCTTGACCTTGTTCGTTTAGGAGCTTCAGTTCCATAGATTAAGCCCCCTTCTTTGCTTTAACTTTAATAGCAGGAGATACAATCACCTGACCATTTTTCGCACCAGGCACAGCACCCTTCACCAGCAACAACTGACGCTCAGCATCAATGCGAGCGATTTCCAGATTTTGCACAGTACGATTCACATCACCCAAGTGACCGGTCATACGCTTACCAGGAAAAACACGACCTGGATCCTGCGCCATACCGATAGAACCTGGCACGTTATGTGAGCGAGAGTTACCATGAGTTGCACGACCAGAAGAGAAATGATGGCGCTTGATAGTACCGGCATAGCCCTTACCAATCGTAACACCCTGCACGTCTACTTTTTGACCAGCTTCGAACAAACCAACAGGCACAACATCACCCGCCTTGAGTTCAGCAGCTTTAGCAGCATCGACACGGAATTCTTTTAAGACAGTACCAGCTTCAACACCTGCTTTTGCGAGGTGACCTGCAGCCGCTTTTGTTACGCGGGATGCACGGCGCTGACCGAAAGTTACCTGAACAGCGGAATAACCGTCTGTATCAGGAGTTTTGATTTGTGTCACGCGATTGTTAGATACATCTAAAACTGTGACTGGAATTGAATCACCGTCATCAGTAAAGATACGCATCATACCAACCTTGCGACCAACAAGGCCCAAGCTCATTGTTTTCTCCATTCCCACCTACGATTGGGTGGGGCTGACTGTTTAAAAAACTTAAACGAATAGGTCAGCACAAGCCGACCCACATCTAAGCCTTCGATTATAGCCTGCAAAATTTAATTTCACAAGACTAATTATTTGAAAATACCAAAAATTGTGGTATGTGGCATTTTCAGAAAAATTTATTGCAATTTAATTTCAACATCCACACCAGCTGGCAAATCCAACTTCATCAACGCATCGACAGTTTTATCTGTCGGATCAACGATATCCATCAGACGCTGATGAGTGCGAATTTCGAATTGATCGCGGGAAGTTTTATTCACATGCGGGGAACGCAGAACGTCAAAACGCTGAATACGCGTTGGCAAAGGAACCGGTCCTTTAACAACCGCACCAGTGCGCTTAGCCGTTTCAACGATTTCCAGTGCAGACTGGTCGATCAACTTGTAATCAAACGCTTTCAAGCGGATGCGGATTTTTTGATTTGTAGACATAACAATCCTATAAAGAACGAGCCGACACCTAACTTGGGACGGCATTTTAAACAAAGAACGAATATTAAAAAGTCGGCTGTCATACCAAAAAGTATGACAGCCGACTAGTGTACTACAAAATTAAAGCAAACCAACAAACAAATCACCTAAATTAGGTGATTTGCTCGGCAAGTTTATTACTCAATAATTTTAGCAACGACACCAGCACCAACAGTACGACCACCTTCACGGATCGCGAAGCGGAGACCTTCTTCCATCGCGATCGGGTTGATCAGCTTGACTGTGATGGAGACGTTGTCACCCGGCATGACCATTTCTTTGTCTTTCGGCAACTCGATCGAACCAGTCACGTCCGTTGTACGGAAGTAGAATTGTGGACGGTAGTTGTTGAAGAATGGTGTATGACGACCGCCTTCGTCCTTGGACAGGA
>NZ_JBMPPN010000008.1:0-171922 GCF_049340165.1 Undibacterium sp. Xuan67W | reverse complement strand
CAGCTGGTTATGGACTTACAATCACGACCGGCCCAACACGGGCATCGGCGGCATCACCCCGAAACAGAAACTCGCACTTGCCGCATAGCCTCTACTCATAGCTCGCGCTAAAAATGGGGGGATTACCCACCAACGGCAGCAGTTCCACCACCTGCAGCAGCAATCGTGCCGCCTTTTTCCATGGCTTCACCGGCAAAGCCGTGCAGGCTTTCAGAGACAGTATTTTTGTATTGCTGTCCGGCTGATTTTACTGAATCGATTACCGGTAGTTGGGGCAGTCATAGCGTTGACACACCACGGTTCTGCAAAGTCACGAACAACGGGATTCGCTTCAAAGGATGTATGCGTAACCGCCAGCTGTTCCGCGGCGAGATCAGAGTCAGGATGTTATGGTGCTTGCTCTGGCGTTAGCCGGTATTTCCTACCTACACGATTGGCGTCTCTGTCGTTACTATTCACACTGCATTGACCACCAAAGATTAATTCAGCGCCTACTACCACACTGGTTGTCGACGATGCCGAAGTTAATCGCCATGCCGTTATATGAATGAACCTCAAGCGGTTACTACCTGTTCCTAGTGTTGCACGCGAATGTAAGCGGGCTTACTAACAAAAACAGCTGTAGAGGATAGGAAATTTACCGCCATTTGGTTTTACAGAATTGTTATTCGAGTGAAGATTAACAAGAAATTTTCAAAATGAGATTTCTATTCACTTGCCCAATCTTGCAACAATAAGCGAGATCGAATACCAGGATCTTGCATTGTTGGTAGGGCAGAGTAGGGGGCGTGTCGGATAGCTCGGATGGGTTCGAGATACTCATTGAGTGATTGCTCGGCATCTTCCACAACCTGGCAGAGCACGATGTTTTCACCTTGATAGGCGATTAGCATCGGGAGATTTTCGGGTAAGTAATCACCGATGAATTCGGCATGGTCTTCCAAATCTAGCCATAGCCAGACTTCGTCCAGCTTGGCCTGGGCAGCTAGGCTATCAAACTGTGGACGCAAGTCGCGGCACTTGGCACACCATTGTTCCGCACCGATAAGAATAAAAAGCTGAGCGTTAGCCGGGCTTAATCGCTGCGCCAATAGGCTGGCATCATCCCACGGATCTAGCTGTGCTTGGCTGATCATGCTGCGTCCTCTACGTTAATCAGATCTTTCTGCAACACGGCCTGCAGTTGTTCCAGCGCAGCCACTTGCTGGTGTGCTGGACCACGTACTGTGACACTTAGGTTCGGATGGCTTAGTTGCAGATAGTTAGCGGCAATATTACGGATAGCTTGCGTTGATTCGTCAAGATAAGCTAAGGCCGACGTCGGTGTTAAGACCTGCCCTAATAAATAGCGTTGCCCGCTATGTAGCGTGGTGTTTGCATAAGCAGCTACGGCGGCGGCATTTGGTAGCGCTAGACCTAGATCAGCGTCCAGTCGTGCGTCGCTAATAGCGGGACTAGCTGCCTGTTCAGATTCTGCCAGAGCGAGACCCGCACTAACCAGATCAACTCCGGTAACAGTTTGCCAAACCCAACCTGCATAACGCGCCGTTTCTACGTCCGTCATATGCGTTAGTACGTAGGGCAAATGGGCTGGATCGCCATGGTAGGCAACAAAACGCAAGCCTACCCGTGCCGGCATAAATGTTAATAACGCAGACAATTGCGGATTGCCCAGCGGGATCATTCCTGCCAAATGCTGTACCCAGCGATTGAGCCTGCGTAAGGCTTGTTTGCGATACCAACCACTACTCTCCGCCACTAAAGACACTTGGCTGACGATACATTGCCATAAGGTTTCTGCCGCGAGGATGCCAATGTCTTCACTTTGTTCAGTACGATTATTCGCGGCATTGAATTCTGCTCTGCGCGCATGTAGTGCCACGGCAATGGCAGCTTGAGCCCGCACGGCAAGATCAGCGTCTTGCAGACAATTACTCAAGGCCAGTTCAAGTTGTTGATCGCTCGGCGTGTTGGCAGCAACACGGCAAGCAGCTGCCCTTACATGGGCATCTGTGCTTGCAAGAAAATGACTTAACGGCTGCGATAAAGCTGTTTGCACAGGGGCTGCATCTTCCATCCCGCCTTCCGTCGCATTTTCTGCCTCAGTGCGTCTTGCCTCTATCAATGCCAAGGCACGTAAGGCAGCTACTTGCATAACACTATCGCTATCATCTTGGGTCCAGCGTGAGATGACTGCCAGTGCCGATGCCTGCGGCACCCATGCCAATGCGCTGATCACACCACGCAATAGTTCATCCGGGCGCGCCCGCACTACGGCTAACAGTGCCTCTAGTTGCGCCATTTCGTCACGATAAAGAGCGGCATAAGCACAGACAAAGGCTTCGCCAGGTTGCTTCCAACGCTCCAGCGCGCCTAGCGTTGGCTGCCAGCCGGTGCTATCGGCAACTAAAACGCCTTCCAGATGCGCATCTAATAAATCACTAAAGCGTGCCAGACCAGACAAACTTAGGCGTGGCGAGTAAGTTGACGCATCATGCTGGGCCCAGTAAAAGGCAGCGTCTTCGACATGACGGCGAACTAGTGGGGCGATGACTGGAGGCGGGGTTTGCGAGGACATAAAAGGGCTATTCGTTTATTTAAAAAACATCGGCAAAATAGTAACAAGGAAAATTTATAGGGTCGAGTGTGCAATGAAAAATTGAAAACTTATCCCTTAAACTCTATGAGCAAACTAGAACCTACTCTCCTCTTTTTTAGTTTCCTTTTGCAGTTCCCCTACCGCGGCATGCAATTCACTCAATCACACGCCCGCAATTGTCGTTCCGCAATAGACTCCCAGATATAAGATGCATTGAACTCACTGTCTGTCTCTGCCTGGTGCAACATCATTTGCGCTTGCGCTTCGTTGAGGGCTGGGTTGTGGTAGGCCATCTGTAGTAGCACCAAGGGCCATAAGTGCGTGAGGCTGGCCGGATTGGAAGCCACCGCAGAAACGACTTCCGGTACCTTGTCCTTGCTCAAGCGAGAAAGTGCCGCAGGTGGCGTATGGAGATTTCTTGCGGCAATTTCGCGCAGGTCTTCGCTTTTGGCTTTTGCCAGAGCTAACCACCAAGCATCGTCTTTAAGGGGTTGCAATTTTTCGAATTCGCTGATCAGCTTGGTGTTATCGTACCAAAGAGGCACCGCATATTCGATAAGTTCGCGGGTGGAATTGTGACGCATCAACACTGTCAAGGCAAAATCATTTTGAAAGTCCTGGTTCCGCACGCCCTTAAGTCGCTCCAACACTGCCAAAGGTATAAGCTGGCGCTGTAGTAATGATTTGCAGAAATATGGCTTCCCAGAAGTTGCAATGCAATGATCAGCAGCGCGCAGAACAACCTCTTCATGCAAATTGGGATTGCGTACTAGTTCCGCCATCAAATCTGCCATAACTTTGGCTTGCTTTTTAGATGCTCCGGAAGATGCCAGACCTCCTAAACGCGCCCACCATTTGGAACTGACTGGTGTAAGGGCAATATCCATCAGTCGCATTTGTTCAGCTTTGGGCAAGGCTAGATTTTTTGCCAGCTCCTTCAAATTATCTGGAGACGTCGAGATGTTGGAAATACGCTGCATCATAAGCACGCTGCGCGTTACCCCGGCTAGCCGATAGGCAATGCGTTCAATATCAACTGGGCTAGAGTTATCCCATAAGCGCTCTTGCTCGTCTGCCGACAAGGCGGGCATTACCGCAAAGCGTACTGCATTATTTTGATCTAGTACTAGTGTCAGCGCCAGAGCTTCTCTGTCGGCTGCTGACAGCAATGCGGAAGTACGAAACAAGGCTTGCTCCACCAAGTTTTCCGCCAGCCGCAACCGGACCTTAACTTCAGGGTCTTGTGCCAACAAACTAAAATGTTGTGGCTTAAGACGTGCACCAATCAACGCCTCCCGCACTTGTGCATCGGTATCACCTACCATTACATCTATCGTTGCATCTGACAATGCATCTTTGTGTCGATACACTATACCTAGCCGAACGTCGGTGCTGGCATCACAGGCTAGCTGATTGACCACCGATGCAGGTAGGCGGTCGCGCTCGGTCAATGTTTCCCGCATTGCAGGGTTTGGATTAGAGAGCAATTGACTAATCGAGCTGGCGGATGCTCGTGGGTGCTGCGCTGCTAATCTTGCTACTTCTGGCGATACTGCAGCAATCGCATCCAGCAACTGTTGATCAACTTTCGGATTCTTTGCCAGTATCTCCATTACTGCGGGGTGGGCTGCTTTAACCAGCGTAGCTTGTGCAGCTACAGGCAGATCTGTCCGCGCAGCTGCCACTATCGCGATCAAAACATCCGTACTTGCCAATGCTGCCAAAGCTGAAGGCGGGGCGCTGCCACGAATTACGGCTAACAAGTCTTTGGCTACGAGCTCGGGGGCGGGTAGTTCGCGAAAAATGGGTAAACCCATCGCCAAACGTTCTCGGGTGACGGAAAAATTGGGTTTTAACCGGATGATGGATTCGTCATCTTCGAAAATTTCTAATACGCTATCAACCAATACCTCAGGTACAAACTCGCGGACAGCGCGCACGTAATTTGCCATTTCATCATTATTAACATCTCGCAAACGCATGGTGGCATTGATTTTATTGGCACTAAAGGAGCGATCAGATACCACCAGAGCTCGGGCATGTACGGTTCCCCCCACTTCAAAAGTAAAGTCGTTGTAATAGGCATACACTAAGTCTCTCGCGTACAAATCTCCACTGACAGCCACGCCAGCCCAACTGATTACGCTATGGACCCGCATGTCACCAAGCACGATGATCAGACCGGTTAGTCCATCATCATATACGCCATCAATAGTGAGGTTACCGTTGACGATGAGGGCGCTTTGGTGCTCACAACCATTCTTGATATGTAAATCGCCTTCATAAACACCCCATGGGATGTCTTTGTCGCCCAAATATTCCTTCATCCGGCTTAACGTGTCTGGCAAGCGCTGTAGCCACTGTGCGCGGGCGAGTTCGGTAACATCGTCGTATTCTACAAACAGAGGTTTTAGCATCACATTAGGCACTTTACAGACAATTATTTTTTATCATTAAAACTTCAAAAAGTAAGCATTTATAGCCACTGCTCCAAGCTACTGCAGTGCTATATCGGAAATCACTCGTCACTTTCTTCGCGCTATTTCACTTTCGCCCAAAAGTCGATTGCCGCAATTTCAGAATCGAGCAGCATTTACTCAGCTAATTTGCGACAAGCCTGCGCGATGACTTCTGTGTAGAGCGCTTTCGGGATCTCATATGACGCAAGTCGGTATCCTTCTTTAGCGATATGTCTTAGCATAAACGCTTCATCCCACAACGCGCTCCAGCACTGCTCTGCACACGTTGCGGAAAAATCATTTGCATCGCAACTAGCTTGATCATGCCGCGCCACGATGGCTAGCCAATCGGGATCATTACCATATCTCGCTTCGGCGTGTTTGTATAATTCGGCGTCAAACATATTGCCTGGAATACTGTCCAGTGCGCGCTTATCCATGTCGATAGCCCGCATGAGCATCGCAGGTGTTTTGTAGGGCTTGGCAATATGGGTTTTCACAAAATATGGATCACTAAAGACGATGGCGGTCAAATGACATTCTTCGTCAATGAGATGGGCCGGGATTTTTTCCAATGCATAACGGTTCTTACGTATGGCGTGCAGGCACAGCTCTTTGCTTAGTATGTGCTCAGGAAGATCCTCAAGCGCAGCGCCGCAACTAAGAGCATGAAAACACAGCTCTTCGTCAAACACTTCTACCGGCACTGCGCTGGCATCAAACGAACGAGCCTCTATATTTGCCAGCATGCAGAGCTGTTTGGTGATCATCGTTTTGGGCACATATCTCAAATTCACGCCGCCACATCGAACTAAGTACTCCACAACCTCTGGCGTAAATGCAGTGTCTGGGAAGGGATCGGTAAATTGCGCCCACCCACATAAATTAGGAATTTCATTTTGTAGGACAGTCATAAAGAGCTTGGCACTGCGCATAACTACAGGCACTCGATTCAGCTTGCCAGAACCATTATTACGTATGTAGTCGCACCAATATGTCTCATCCTTCACCAATGCCGTAAAGTCTGACAACGACAGGCGATCCCAGTCCACATTAGTGCAGACCTCGTTCAGATCATTGGTATTTTTTGCCTGATCGTAATAGAGCCACAAATCTCCATTCTTGCCGCAAGTTTTAGCATGAAAACTACGAGCTAACTTTTCATCGCCTTGTAAGTAATACATGAGGCCCATTAACCAATTACTTTCTAGGTGTCGGGGTCTGAATTCCAGTGCTCTTTTTAGATCAGCGATGGCCGCTGTTGGTTCGCCCATCAGATACAGAGCTTCTGCGCGCCAGCGATAGGCTTCTCCACGAGCTTCTTTTCCGCGATTGGTGTAGTTTTGATTGAACTCAATTGATTTCGTTGCCAACTCAATCGCCACGGAATATTGATTGCTACGCACGGCACACCACGCGGCGTCATTCAAGGCGCCATTGATTAAATTATTTTGATGTGCTGGCATCAAACTTGCCGCCGCTCGGTATTGAATCAGCGCTTGCCCGTAAGCGTGAACATAATGCAAACATTCTGCCATTCCAAACAAAGCGAAATAGGACTGTGGCGAGATGTTTGCTGCAGCTTTATAGTATTGGTAAGCCCTGCAATAATCATTCAAAGAAAGCGCATCGTCGCCCGCACGTTGAAGCGACATACATGCGGGGTCAAAACCTTCGATGAAAATGCTATTTCCGTTTTGCAGATCCTTTCTAATCGAGAAGAGATTCCAGAAATCCTCGTCTGAACCATCGCTATCCAAGTGACTAGCATGTTCCGGCTTGAGAACATAAACCGAATCGTGCCCGTTGAACACTGCATCGTACATATCCAAGCCGTCGTCATAACCACGTTCTCCCACAATGAATATCGAAGTATCGGAAGATAACTTAAGTTGGTCAATGTTGCCAAACCAAGAAAAAAGGTAAGGCGTTTCAAGCCAAATCGCCGGAGCAGGCACCATCATTTCGTGGTCTTCAGCTCCAATATGTGCGTAGTGTCTGGCAACGATTTTACCGGTCGCTGAATACGCGGGCAAACCTCCGCTGAAACAATATCCAAGATAAATATTGTCGCAATAGATATCTCCACTGACATAAAGCAATGAGCATATATCGCCTTCAATATCCACATCGCCATCCACCACGATTATGTGGCCGGTATCGCTTAACTCTTGCATATGCGCCTGAGTTAAATGTACTTGCCCGATGATTAGTAGGATGGACGCGTCTTCAAATTCTGCACAAAATGCCTCCCAGGGATCATCTTCGCTTTCTTCAGTCCGACCATAGCCGAACAGAATTTCAGGAAATTGTTCACGAAAGGATTCAATATCAATTTGAGGGTAATCAGACCATGGAAGTGGCGCTGGAAAATCATTTTGGTTCATGTTGAAGTTGCCGCTTTATTTGTTTAAATTTTTAATTAATAGTTTCTCTGTACCTCAAGTCTTTGCACCTGCCAACAGCAACAGCATTCTTTTTTTGTACTCCTTAGGAATATTTTCTATCTCATCCGAATTAAATTTAACCACTTCATATGCCAGATCGTAATCCAGAATTTTTTTGGGTATAAATTTAATACAGGTAATTGCTCTAGCCGCTTTATAGCAAAGCTCTTTCGTGATCATCTTGCTTGGAATATATTGCAAATTTGCTCCCGCATAATCAGTCCACCTCGAGGAAATATCTAAAGCTGATTCGCACAGCGCTAATGTTTTCATTTTTTCCGGAACATATTGCAAAGCAAATCCGCCTTGTTTTACCGCTATTTCACATAATTCTGCAGTAATTTCTTCCTCAGGTACTTTTGCCAAATTACGACAATCACGGTTTATCCGTTCTAACCAGTAGGCATTATTTTTAAGCGATGATTTAGCACCTTGCGATAGCAGTATATTTTTACCTTCACAAAGATGCACTAATACATCGTCCCATTCCACAATGTCCGTAATTAAATCTTTCCTTAGTTTTTTGGGAATTACAGTGTTGCCATCATCATCGGTATTGGAAATGATCTTCTTATCAGAACTATCTCCATCAATATGCACTTTATTATTACGATGGGACTTAAAACTTAGGTCATGGCCTTCATTAATAATCACGGGGCAATCTAACTCTTCCCCAATCGACAAGCTGCCATCGTTGTAATGAGCAAAAGTCACGCCGTCGATCTTTGCCGCTCCAATCACTGTAATATAAGCCCCCCCGCCTATAAGATTGTGTGCGTGTATGCCGCCACCAACATCTAAAGAAGGGCCGTAATTACCATTTTTATTAATGACGGAGCCTGATAAAGATAGACTGCCAGTGACAACCAATCCGCTTACGCGACAATTTTTTTGCAGGCTATTGTCTTCCGCAATATTTAAAGAACTACGCCAAGCCAGATTATTAGTCATCCAGCCAGCTTCGAAATCAAGCCACAGATGTCCATCGATAATTGCATCGTCAGCATAAAAAGCAAAAACTTTATTTTTTAATTCAACATGCTCGCAATTCCATTTTGGTAAAAAAGTTTGAAAGTATTTTCTGTCTGCGTCGTCAGCCAAATTAATTAATTGAAATGAAGAAGTTCTATTTACGGCCATAGTTGATTTTCCAAAAGAATATTTCTATTTAGTACTGTGCTATGGGTAACAAATCAAACACCGCATGATTGTGACCCAAAAACTCAAATAGGCACTGGTCTGCAACGCACTATCCATGCGCCTTTCCAAGCACATGCCGCCAACAGGCGCATGGATAGTGCGTGCTGGCGATATCGTATATTTTATGTCTTCAAATACTGTAACTATTACTCGTCAAACTATTCTGCGTTTTTTTCGCGCACGGCTTTTTCCATTTCACCGCGCAGAAAGAGATTGTGCCATTGGCCATCTTCCCTATAGGCTGCGCCGCCCAAGCCTGCCATTAGCATTACACCGTCATTGACCGATAAACTACCCGAGCAGACATAGATCTCTGAAGGTAAGTCATTGACCCGCTCTAACTTGCCGTTTTCTATGGTCCATAAGCCATGATCGTTGGTGCACCAGACTTTGCCTTCGTGCCAGACCATGTCTTTAAAACCGAGGTTAATACCACCGTCGTAAATTTTCTTCCAGCGGTTTTCTCGGCCCATGAAGGTGAGACCCTCATAGCAGGAAATATATACATTGCCATCGCCGCCGCAGCAAACGGTGTTGGTCCAGGTATTGGTAGGAAAGGCCACTTGCTGCCAAATCTTGCCGTCGTAGCGCCAGACGTCGCCTTTGCCACCTACAGCGTATAAATCATTTTCATTGAAGCCGGCTATATCGTCGAAGCCACCGTCAACATTATCGCCCTCGGGCGGAATGGCGTGATTATGAGATAACCATTGTCCTTTTCCAAGACGTTTACCGACAGACCGATTACCGCCACAAACATAAGCATAACCATCGATCATTTTTATGCGCCGGATGCCGCCACGATTCGGACTATTTGGCAACTTAGAAGTGACCAGTGCGTCGTCGTAACTAACTCCACTGCCGATTACATAAACGAGGTCGTCCTCCAATTCAATCGCGATAAATTGGCTTTGCGGCTGTGTTGCAGCACCAATGTGAACCGTACCCCAGCCCGTAAAAAGTGTAGAGCCCCATTGTTTTCCAGGATCACCATCTTTAAAAAAAGTAACCAGACGCTTGTCGCGATAGTCAAATCCCGTGCGGTTCTTTTCTTCCTCTTCCACCTCTTCATCAGTAAACCATCGATTAACGATAAAACCAAATCTTGTGCGATACCTTACGGCGCAACCATAAACATAGTAGGTACTTAAATTAGTTTCGTATTCTTTCAGTGTTATCTGCATAAACAAATCGTCCTATTCTTCAGTTCCAGCATTCGTAGTGCTAAGCCTTAGTTTTGGCTTCATGCCAAATGAATCTGCCGATAGCTCGGTAACTACAGCGCTGGTTTAGTGACGATTTTTCTTCGTGTCGCCTTGATTTTTCCCGAGAAAATCAAAAATACATCACTCCACCACGCACTATCCATGCACTTTTCCAAGCACATGCCGCCAACAGGCGCATGGGAAGTGCGTGGTGGCGGTGTCGCATCATAAAATTAAAACTTCAATCCTATGACGGCAAACCTGCTTTTATATGGCATCACAAAAAATCAAAAGTACTAAACAGCCTTTTCCAACCTGTGCCATCGTTGAGGCATGCGCCGTGTGGCCCGGCCGTGAGTAGATATTTACCATCTGGGCTGAGGTCGAGACGACCGCCGTTGGTGGCATTTGGTGCGTCACTTTCTACTTCGTCCAAAGGTACGAGACTCTTATTTTTGATATCGATAGTCCATAAGCCTTCTTGCCCACCCAGATACAGGCGCTGGTTAAACCAGACTGCATCCACCGGTTGATAGCCGGGCGCGATGTCTGCTACAACGATGCGCTTCCATTTGTCGGCGCGGCCTGCCCAGACACTGCCATTCATTTCTGTGATGTAGACCTGACCATCGCCCGCGCAGCACACCGTGCGTAAATCAGCATTTGTCGGGATCGGGCAGTTATGCCATTTATTACCGTCAAAACGCCAGACATCACCGTCGCCGCCGACTGCATACATGTCGTCTGCTGAGAAGGCGCTCATATCGCGGAAGCCTAAACCCTGAGAATAGCTTTTTCCTGTTTCGATGTCCGCAGGTACCGGCACGCCTTTGCCTTCTTGGCCTAGCTCTATCCATTGTTCCATGCCTATGCGGCGATAGATCTTTCTGTAATTACCTAGGGCATAGACTTGTCCCGCTGCACGCACCACTTTTCTGACAATACCAGCGCCCCCTTGATGCGTACGCATATCGATGACTTGGTCTATGGACTTTTCTTCCCCTTTGCGTTGTGCATTGGATGAATAAACATTACTTCTCGTATCAACCCCCACATATTCAGGGGGATTAATGCCACGCACAAAGGTAGTAAACGTGAGGTCGCCTGTCTCATACCATCCAAATCTTTCTTCCATAGGATTGTCTGCCAAAACAATTACGAAACGAGTGCGTGGAAGGGTATCGCGATTATCAGCTTCTTCCACCAACAAAAAACAATACCGATCTTTGTTATTGATCGCACAATCGTAGATCGTATAACCCCTCAACAACTGAATAAAATGCTTCTTATCAAATAATGGCTTCATTTGTTTTCCTAATAGTTAATCGTTTTTACCGCCGTCGACTTTTGGACCGCCACCAGACTCACCAGAATGGGGTGTAACTTGTGCCTTCTTTAAATCGCCGCAACTATGCTTGTCTTTCAATGAATCGTCTAGTTGCGCCTGGATGCACTTTGCATTACAGCCGTAGGCCTTGGAAAACATGGTTGATATCTCGTCTCTTGCCTTGGTATAGGGCATATCCGGTGAATTGCGCTGATCTTGGAGAATTTCTGCTGTACCCGCATGCGCCAATCCATGGCTACCATTGGTAGCGCGGTTAGTCGTTCCCTCCAGGCACATGGTAAGTGCCTGATCGTGATCGTAATTCTTCCAGCAATCGCGTTTACCATCGGCCTTCATTGTCGTTTTGCCCTTGGCATCGGTGACTGGCGCATACTTATTGAACATGGCGCTGGGCAGTACGTGGTGACCAGTCTGGCCTGGGCAACAACCATTGCCTTTTGCCGTTTTGTCTGCATCCTTGTATGGCACAAGCAAGCATTTACGCGCTTTAATACAGGGGTTGGCTACCGCAATACCTGCCATGGTGCTGGCCATAGCGTCTTCCAAACCAGTCGTGAGCAGCTTTTTATATTCGGCCACTTTTGCAACTGAATCCTCGACTGTTTTGACGACAGCATTGAACTTCGTTTCTATATCGCCAGTGACGATGGCACCGGCTGCGTTACCGATCAGTTGTCCCATTGACTCCCACATGCCCAGGCGAGAGACCAGCCCGGCCAATGCAGGTGTACGGATTAAAGCGATACGCTTGGCGGCTTTTTCAGCCGCGCTATCCATGACATCTTTTGCGTGGTCTTTGAAGTAGTCTTTGGCATAATTTTCTAATTTTTCTTTCGCAACCTTTTCTACGTCTTCCGCCGCTTTAGTAAGATCTCCTACTTTGTCTTTGATCTGTTCTTTAAACGCTTCGGTATTCGGTATTTTTTCACCTTTGGGGTCAGTTACGCCACCTGGTTTATTCCATAATCCACCGCAGTGATTTTCCATCCATTTATTGCTGTCGTTTTGCGTGTAACCGCTCTTTTTTTTGCCAAGACCGTCAATTGCAGTCAGGCCTTTTTTTAAGGTAGTGGTTAAACTTCTTGTGGTGGCATTGGTTTTTTTGGGATCAAGTCTAGCGCTGTCTACTGATTTTTTAGACTCTTCCTCAGCGTCTGCTTTGTCGTTACAGGCCTTTCTAATACGTTTCTTATCATCCTGGCAAACAGCTTTAACATTTTTACGATCAAAGTAATGATATGCGGCCGTATTTGATGTGGAGATATGTCCAGTCTTAGTTTTTTTTGCTGGTTTTTTTTTGTCTTTTTTAGAAGCATCGCCGGTCGCTTTGCGCTTTTTCTGAGCGGCTGCTTTACTCGCTTGAATTTTTTGTGCGGCAGTTGTCATGACTTTACCCGTGGTTATTTGTCATAGGATCGTTGTGTCTGCACACATTGAGCCCTTCAAACTTAACATTGGGTGACCAGTCAGTGAAGTAGGCCTTACCTTTGATGACACCGGTTTTTTGCCCTTTGGCAAAAGCTTGCGTAGCCGGTTCATTACCTACGCTATTGGCTAAATAAGACACATCTTTAAGAGCAACCGGCGTACCGCAGATAAACACCGTGGTGCTACCATTTTCCAGTTGATTTGCGAAGGCCGTATTAGGGTAAGGCAGTACCACCGGCCCTGCAGTCGGTGCTGGCGGGCTCCAGCAAGGATCAGGGAAAGAAGCGCATGATTTGCCGTCTGCTGCTTTTGAGCTGATCTCGTTGTCGTTTGCAAAAACGTTGGTTTCCATGGACGACTGATTTATTGAAAATCGTCGCCATTAAAAAGCACTTCCCATTTGCCGTCACGATTCATTGCTGCGCCGTGTCCACCGCAAACAAGCATTTGCTTGCCGTCTGGTGAGATGTCAAATCGATGACTCAGTAAAGCAACTTCTGTGGGGATGGGATTGACCTTGGCCTGATGCGCTTGAACGAACGTTTTCCCTTCGAATACCATCATTCCGTAATCATTGGCACACCACAGTCTGCCATCAAACCAGCCAGCATCAGCAAATGGCAAGCTTCTGTCGGATTTGGCAGTTTGCTTCCATTCGGCACCACGGCCGCACCATAATGATCCACGTATGTCAGTGATATACACATTGCCATCGCCCGCGCAGGTTACCGTTTGCAAACGTAAATTGGTTGGAAATGCAATTTGTTTCCAGAGCTTTCCGTCAAAGTGCCAAACAATTCCGGCATCACCAACTGCGTACATGTCCGCTTCTGAAAAGCCAGCTAAATCGAAGAAAGTGCTGTTACTGATTGCATTAAGAACGGTCTCTCTATCTTTGCTCTTGAACTCCTTTGGAATAGGTATTCCCTTATGCTCGTGCCATTGCTGGTTAGGCATTCTCTGGAAAACCCGTAAAGGTGTTCCCACGCCATAAACACTTGTTCCTACCCGTACAACTTTATTTATTGTGCTGCCAATTTCACCTACATCTGGCAGACCATATCCCTTCCCATCAAATGGAACCTCGGGTTCATTGCCCTTATACGTTTTTGGTTTATAACTCCAAACACGGCACAACACATCCGCCATCACAAATTCAGTTTGGCTTGGTGCCCACGCTGAAGATATGGTGGTAAAACTAAGATTCCCACCTGTCAATGTAAAGAATCTACTCTCCATCGGTTCGTTCATCCTTACTGATACGAACCGAGTTTTCCAACCATCGTCGAGATGGTGATCGTCGGTTTCTTCGACCATATGAAATCCTAGCCTGCCATCCTCAAAACCAATAGTACAATCGCGAATGAAAAAACCATCACAAATTCTTTTCCAACTATCTCGATCAAAAATCATACACTTCTCCAATTAACCATCAACATCACCTGCGGATTGATCCGGTAAATCATCAGTACCCATCCCAGAATTTGGCACAACTTTGGCGTGTTCACAATCTGGACATCCTGGCTGCTTGCTAGCAGCTTTTCCGCAGTAATATGCATCCAGCTGCGCCTTCATACATTTTTCATCACAACCGTATGTTTTACTGACTTCTGTCAGCGTCAGATCACGAGCATCGTTATAGGACATCTCTTTCTTGCCGATATTTCCGGATGCTTTGAGCTTTGTCTGCGTTAACGTATGCAATACCCCATGTGAACCAGCGTGCTGATTGGCACCTTCGGCACATATTGTCGGTGATCCACCCTCACTATAGCCATCCCAGCATTCTTTTTTGGGGAGTTTTTCACGGCTCATGGACTTGAATTTATTCGTCGTTGCACTTCTATTTTTAGGATCGTTTTTCCAGGCCTCCTTTGCTTTTTCACTTGCAACAGGATCTCTAAACATCGCGTCTGGCAATAAGTGATGGCCTGTCTGACCGGGGCAGCATCCTTTCCCTGCCCATTTATCTGCAGCGCCTTTATTGAACGGCACCAACATGCACTTACGCGCTCGCAAACATGGGTTTGCAGCACCATAGGCCGACTGCACATCGACCATCACTTCTCTTGCGACTTTTTTCTGCTCTGTCTCTGAGAGCTTGCTGAAATTTTTAAGTTTATCTTTATACGTATCAAAAGTGCCGGTGATTTTACTGGCCTGTTCCTGTAAATTACTTACCGTGGATTTAAGGTCGGATACGACAGTTTTAAGCTCTCCGACTCTGGTTGAGACATCGTATGCAGTCGTCGCCACGTCCACCGCTGTCATGATCCAGCCAACAACAGGTATCCAACCGGTTAGCCCTCGCCGTATCGCAAACTTAGCCAGGGCTTTACCACCATATTCAAGAATTTCTTTTTCGATTTGTGTAATGACTTTGTCGCCCAAATCCTGCGCCAACTTTTTCATTATTCCATCGATGTCTTTGAAATTATCCAGCCATTCGGTGAAATTTTCTCCTGGTTGAACCAAGAGCGGTCCACAATGATCCAATACCCAACTCGATTCCTTGCCAGCATCCTTATGTTTTTCACGGGATTTCGGTTTGCCTTTGCCGCGATGTTTATTTTTTTCGTCGGGTTTACATTTGGCATCCATATCCTTTATATCTTTTGCGCATTTTTTCTTTGCTTCTTCGTTATCAAGATAGTACTTAGCTGGTGTATTTCCAATTGTACTCATCCCATCACCCGTGATTATGCGTCATAGGATCATTGTGTCTGCACACATTGAGTCCTTCAAACTTGACATTGGATGACCACTCAACAAAGTAGGCCTTGCCTTTGATGACGCCGGTTTTTTGCCCTTTGGCGAAGGCTCGTGTCGCTGGTTCGTTACCAACGCTATTGGCTAGATAAGAGACGTCTTTAAGCGCTACCGGCGTGCCGCAGATGAACACGGTGGTGCTGCCATTGGCAAGTTGATTTGCAAACGCCGTATTCGGATAAGGCAGTACCACAGGCCCGGCAGTTGGTGCAGGGGGACTCCAGCAAGGATCCGGAAAGGCGGCGGAAGACATACCGTCTGCTGCTTTAGAGCAGATCTCGTTGTCGTTTGCAAAAACGTTGGTTTCCATGGACGGTCTTTTTTAAGTTGAGGTGTATTGCAGCACGACAGCGCAACGCAGGCCGTCGTCGTTCGCCAGATGCAGCAGGCCGCTTTGGCCAGGGCTGGCGTTGTGCGGCATCAGCTTGGATAAGTAGGCCAGCATAGCGGGGCCGGTGGCAGCACCGACTTCGCCCAGACAATCGGCCATGGTGAGCAGGGGTAATTTCTGCCCGCCTGTGGGGGCGACCCTGGTCATGGCGTTGGCCGCTTCGCGTGCAAAGAAGGCCTCACCGTTTTGATCGCTGATGCGAAATTCCATCTCCGTATAAGATTGTGTGCTGTTGCTGAATGCAGCACGTATCGCCTGCGATAAACCTTGGGCGCGACTAGGCACGCTGCCATCTGGCCTCCCTGATTCTTGCCCTTGGCCATAGCCGGTAATGTGGACACCAGCATCGGTTGCATCTACTTTGTGCAAGAGCACGGCAGCAGCCGCTTCACCGGGGATAAAACCGTCTGAATTGCCCGGCACTTGCAAGCGCTCGTCATGCAAATAGTGGTTGATGGTGGCGGCATCGAGATAGCTATCGACACCTGCTAAGAGTACGTAAGGATGTTGTGCATCTTGCAGAAGGCCCATGGCTTGCGCTAAGGCCGCAGCCAAGCCTGCGCGCCCTTGTGGCAGCACCGCAGAACTTGGATGAAATTGCATGTCGAGTTGGCTCACTGCCAGATCAAATATTTCTGCGTACCAATGGAGTTTAGTGTCATCTGCTTCGGCACTTGCCGTACCATTGCGCCCCGGTTCTGGTGCGATCCAAAGTAAAGGAATTTTGCTGGTATCTAATTCAGGCATATGTTGTAAGCAGTCTTTAATGGCGTAAGTTAGCCATCGCGTCAGTCTTTCTTGCCCCCATAAATTGGTTTCTGGCAGGCGTGCCACTAAGATCGGATCACCCAAGCGCGATTGAAACTCACTCTCCTGAAAGTGGTCCATATTGGCACGCAATGCACAACTGGCAGCACGCAGATGGTAGCCAACCGCGCAGCACAATCCTGCTGCACGTATGCCTAGCCTTAACATCTGTGGCTCTGGGTTGGCTTTGGGTCTGAGAATATTCCAGAAACTACTCATGCTATGTCCTCTGTCTCTGCTTCTGCTGGCTAGTGTTGCTGCCACATCCGGCACAGCCTTGACCGTCAAGACCCATGATTTTGTTATGCCACCAATCGACATCAATGGGGCCTATCGCCACAGTGCTAAATTCTTGTATGCGTCTTTGTATGGGGACGCTAACGCGCCAAATTGCTGAGAAGCGTTCTTTTTCTGGCTCGAAATACAGCGTATCGACTACTGCTGTTGGTGTTGCTACCGTATAGTCTTTGCGCAGTATGCGCACTTGCAGCTGATCTAATTTGGGCAGTTTAAAACGGACGTAATCGCGCCCAGCCATCATGTTGCGCAGAATGACTTCTTCACCGCCGTTGGGGTAGGCTATTTGCTGATCTTGCGGCGCGCATTGATGATATTGTTCATCAAAATCTTCAGGTAAAAAAGGGCAAATTTCTTGCTGCCAATGGGCATCGTAAGTGCCGACGTATCGCGTGCGCGGCTGCCAGTGCCGTGCCACCGCAGAGAAGGCGACAGGGGTGTATTTGCCTGTCGGGCTGCTGATGGTCTCGTTCAGTGCCTGAAGGCAGGGTGCTGCTTCACCATCTAGATTGCCTGCGGTTTTACTTCCACCCCATCCGCTACCTGCGGGGTTGGCGAGGAGTGCTTCAGTCAAGATCTGCGCGTTATCCCCGCTTCCTTTTTGATATGTGCGCGTGCCACCAAATGCCAGCCCGTAGTGCAGGGGCATGCTGGAGAACAGTTGAGGTTTGCTAAAGCTATAAATGCCTAATGTTTTTCGCCACTTACGTGGGCCGATTACCTTTACCCCTTTTTTTAAGTCGCCAATCTGAAATCCAGCGATCAACTCGCTGACTTCCTGCGCTTGTGGCGCATGAGCGTGCGCATCAAACAGGACATCACAGCGCGGTTTATATCGGGCGAAATCGGCACCGTAGCGCATGGCACTCTCACCAGGTTCACCAATAAATTCGTCAGCTTGTGCTAAAGGTGTGGGGATGATCGGTCGAGGCCGCTGGCCACCGTGCGGGATCTGCCAGCTAGCCTTGACGACGATGACTAAATGTTCGCGTCCTTGTATATCAAGCGTGGTTGTCATCTCAGCCAATAGGTGTTTTGAAGCGACCAACATTTCCATATTGACCTCTAATTGACACTGACCGAGCCACCCAAAATACGCTGGGTTGCGCTGGCGTGGCTGGTGATATAGGTGCCGCGTAGCTGGATGTGGCCATTTGCACTTAAGATGATCGCGGCATCGCCACAGCGCAATTCGATTTCCTGCTGTGCTTGTAGAACGATGCGTTGCCCATCGACGATGAGGTCGAGTTCTTCTTCGCCTGAGTGATCGTCGGCGCTTTCGTCTGTTGATGCAGTTAGTGACTCAGCAGGCGGTATGACATGCGAAGAGGGCGCCACTTCTTGTGAAGTTGCGGACATGATCAGGCCTAATATAATCGGCCGTTGTGTGTCGCCAAACTCAAATCCTAATGCCAGTTGCGCGCCTAGATTTGCACTGCTTAAGGGAATCAGGCTCAGAGCTGGAAGAGATAACAAGCCAAATGCAGCAATGCTAATCAGCGGTTTGCCACTGGCATCAAACGCTTCCAGTGCGCCTATAGCAATCCCGTCTGCATGGCGAACTGGAAGTTGCGATTGCGTCACAACGTTTTCTAACAACGCATGATGGGCCGGTGTTACCTGATCCAATGTGGCAGTCGTGTTAGGGGAGGGTTGAGGCGAGCTTTGTTTCTGAAGCATATTTAGTTCTCCAGAATTTTTTGTCCCTTGAGCGTGATGTTGCCATCGGCCTTGAAGACTTGTTCATCGGAAGTGCCTACGTTGAAGGTGTGCCCGTTGATGGTAATGGTGCCATCGGACTTCATAACGAGGCTCGCTTTGCCGACAGTAATTGACAGCTCTTCGCCAGAGGTAATGATCGTCTGCTTACCCACCTGAATCGTGTAATTTTCTCCAATTTCAGCAGTTTTGTTTTGCCCGACCTTTTGTGAGTCGGATAAACCCACTTGCCCAGATTGCATGAGCGCTACGGTCGTATTTTTAGCGCCACCGACCGTTGTCTGATAAAGACCACCGATGGTGAGCATTTTTGCGAGACCGATGGTTTCTGTTTTGAGCAGCGCGATTGTTTCTGATTTTCTGCCGCCAATCGTTACACTTCGGTTACTGCCGATAGAGATGGTTTCATTTTGCCCCACATCCTCAGTCCGGTTATCGCCAATACTAATGGTCTCGTTGTGATCAACACGTTCTTTACGGTTGTTGTGAACGGTGATGGTTTCATCGTTGTCGACGGTCTCGGTCCGGTCATGCTTGATATGGCTGGTCTCATCATGATCAATGGTTTTGCGACGGTCATGACCCACCCATTTATCCTCATCATGCTCGACCTCGGTGAGCTGGTCTTTTTCTGCATGGAGCCAGAGTTGTTCTGCACCTTTTTTATCTTCAAAGCGAATCGCATTGGCGGTATCGTAGTGACCACCAGGTGTTGAGCGTGACAGGATGCCGCTTTGGGTCTTGTTGGCGGGTAAGCTCCAGGCGGGCATGGTGGCGGCATTGGGGACCATGCCGGTGATGAGAGGGCGATCTGGATTGCCGTCTAAAAATTGGACGATGACTTCCGTGCCGATGCGGGGGATCGAGGTCATCCCGAAGCTGCTGCCGGACCAGGCTGTGGCGACACGCACCCAGGCGGAGCTCTTTTCGTCGTAGCTGCCGACTCTGTCCCAGTGGTATTGCACCCGTACACGACCATATTCATCGGTATGAATTTCTTCACCAGCCGGGCCGGTTACCAGCGCGGTTTGGATACCAAAAATCTTGGTGGACTGGCTGTTGTAGCCACGGGCGGGGCGCCAGGGGATCTTTTTACGCAGGCAGGTAAAGACATTCCGGTATTCGGCAGCGCCACTACCTTGGTGTGTGATCTGGTAATTATTTTGGGCGAAATGGAAGACATCGAGAATGACAAACTCGGCATCGCTGGCATCTTGGCTGGACTGTCCGATATCGAAATGTCCTGTCAAGGTAAAGCTGCGGCCCGGCTGAGCTGTGCGGTCATTGCTGGTGGCCTCGAAGCGTTTTGACCACGCTTCTAAGGCTTCCATACTGGTGCTGATGAGGGCTTCTCCCTGCGCTTGATTCTGGAAGCCGTAAGCGCCGGTATATTCGTAGACTTCGAGTGCGGGGACATCGCCTTGTTGGGTGGTCGTGGGGATGTCGGTTAGTAGCGGGCGAGGTTGTTTAAAGTCGAAACTGCTGGCGGTGTAATGGGTGGGCATGAGGGTGCGCACCGGGGTGAAGCGGTGGATGCCATCGTCATCTACGGAGCCACCTTCGGCTTGCCATTGCATGTGCGGGTCACCATCAATCGGTGGACATTGCACGTCGCTTTGGTCTGCCAGTATTAAGGTGTGGCCATCGGCGCGATGTTCATACCAATAGAGCCAGCCTGCGGCTTCCCAGCGACGATGCAGGTAGTTGTAATCACTTTCGCCAAACTGGCAGGCATCGGTCATGACGGGATCGGTGCCCTGAATTTTTAATTCACTATCTCTGATCGGGTAGTCGGCAAAAATATCTTCGGTCTGGTCTTGCAGGGTCTTGCCGTGGAAAAGGTAGTTGTCATGTCGGTGGCTGAGATAGGCTAGCCAAGGACAGAGCTGCATTTTGTAGTAGGCAAGGTTGCCGTCTACATGGTCCAGACTGAAGCGAAAGACATAGCCATTGAAATAGCGCAGGCTACCGTCTTCACGCACCAGCTCGATGGTGACCATTTTACCGATGAGTTGTTTTAATTCGAGCTCGGCGTTGTCGGAAATCAGTTCGACGACAAAGTCAAAATCCTTAGAGATATGTTCACTGGCGTTCAAGACCTGGGGTAAGAGCTGCGCATCGTCTGGGCCGTCATCGTTGGGGAACGATAATCGTAAGATGCGGTTGGTTTGCCGGCTGGTGAGGTTGTCTAGGAATGTGCTCATAGGATTTTAAATGAAGGCAGTTAGGGCAGTGGTTATAGCGGCGGCGGATTTGTCAATCTTGTCTATCGATGGGACTCTAAATCTGCCCGTTTAATTAGCACAGTTTGTTTGTCGTAGCCGAACTGGACACCTTCATCCGACCACAGAATTTTGCCCCAGCGGGCGACCGCTTCGGCATCGTCTTGTACGATACCGAGATCGATGGTCTGATGTTGTTCACTGATCCAGAAACTTGGTCTGTCAATGTAGACAGTTGCCCGGACTACTCTGGCCTTATCTTTGGGCTCGGTAAAAACATAGGCGCCATATAGAGCGGGCGCATATTTACTGTCGCCCCAACTGACCGCAACCAGGTGCGAATATTGTGCGGTCGTAGATGCCATCTTTAGATTGAGCAGCAAAGAGGCGCAGCAGACAACGATGAGTAAAGCTAAAACGAACTTTTTCATGCGAGCCTTATTTCATCAGTGATTCAAAAGGATTGCTGAGAGGTTTTTTTGCAGGTGGATTGTTTTTTTCTGCGGTTTTGTTTTCTGTCCAACTCATCGTTTGTTTGAAAAGGCCTCGCACATCGAATTCTTTTGCATAGCATTGTCGATGGAATTTTTGCATGAACGCATCGGTAATTTGAATGCCGGCAATAGTGACGGACTTTCCGCCATCCCAGTTGTACCGGTCATAAAAATGAAACTCAAAATCCAGGACATACGTGGTGATACCTTTTTGTGAGCTGATGTTGACTTTGCCTTGCCCCCAGAATGAATAGCCGCCTATCGCAAAAAACAAATTGATATCTTGAGATTTGTAGAAGTAGCCATGACCTAACTTTTGTGACGTGATGTCGTATTCACCGTCGGCTAGATTTTTCACAAACGTTTTTGCTAAGGCTAAATCAGCTTCGTATTTCTGCTTTAGTTGTGACGATTTTTTGAGTAAATCCGCCATGTCTAACATGTAGTCATTGCCGGTGTTATTCATGTAATGACGCATGTGCTTTACTGCATCCACACCGATGGTGACGTCAACGGCGTGCGTATCCATCGCCATTTCGAGCGCTCGCTTATAGACTAAAAAATTAGCTGTCTGCGTTTCTGAGCACCATTGCCCCGAGCCCGGATCGGGTGATATCCGTGGCGCACTTTTTCCAATAACGTAATCAGGCATTGTTGTAGAACATCATGTGCTGGTTATCCATCTGTCTGGTGCTAAGAAAACTATTTTCTCAACAGCAATTCAATTTGCCGATCCTTAATCATGCAAACCAATGAGTTGCTGTCAATTCAGAGATTGAATGCATGGCGAAGCGTTTGCAGTATTTGCTGTGTGGGTTGCGAAAATAGGCCTGTACAGTGACCGACGCGATGTTTGTCGTGTCACGTAGGGATCGAGCTTATTTAGGTTATCGTGATTCAAAAAGTGCAAATATGACAATACAAATTATTTTATCACAACACTATTTGGCTATATTGTCTTCGTTACAATCACTTACAAGCACTGTCGGAATCCCATCTTCCAGAGCATATGCGCCACCTACATAACTCTGCCTCGGCTAATCCTAACTTTTTGCACTGCTGGAGAAGGTCCGCCGTTACATCGGTTTCTTTGCGCGCAACAGGCTTCAATTTATTGCTTGCCGTCGCGTTTTCCTCGCCTGAGCTCGCCGGTTGAGTTTTAGTATTCGTCAGATGTTTTGCCTGTGTGGAATCCGTTTGCGTGGTGGTATGTGTATGAGCAACCAATGCAGTGAGCAAGGTTACATCGGGGTCTGCTACCGATTTTGCAGACGGGGGATTCCCTGTTGGAGTTGCCGCTATTTTTGATGCGTTTTTTTGTATTGTTTTAGCGCCAGTTATTGCCGGAATGGATTTTTCTCTTTTATCTGATTCTGTCGCATGGGTGACGGCGATGTTATTGGTATTTACGGATGTCGCTGGTTTTGCTTCCAGCGCTTTTTTAAGCGCATCTGGTTCTGGGGTTGCAGAAAGTATTTCTTGCATATTGTTGTGCGGACTACGTGTTGATGACATTTTGGTTTGTGGATCGGGTTCATCAACGATGGTTGCTGCCTGGTTGCTTGGTTCGAGCTTAGACGAAGATTGTTTGTCTGAGTCATCTGGCGAGATGGGGCGCAAGACCGCAGTTGGTGCTATTTGGGCATCTCTCTTCACTAATTCGGTTGGACGCTGCACAGGAGAGGTCGCATTTTCGTACATGGCCCACAGACCCGCCATCAGCAAAAGCAGTAAGGTACCCAGGGCTATTTTCAGGGCAATTGAGCGTTTGCTGGTTTTGTGGTTTGCGTTATCAAATAACTTATTATTCTCTTCGAGACTGGCGAGAATACGGTTGTTATCAGTAACGGGATTGTTTGCTGACGACAATAAACTCGGCTTACTTTTACCTAATGGGTTCTCTTCAGGCCTTGACAAAATCTACTCCTAACAAGCGATAAAAATATTGCTTTTTATAAATAAAAGAGAAATTTCAACCCGTCTCTTTTGATGCAGATATCGGCAAAGAGAGGATTTAATTCGTTGACTAACTATTAAATTGCAAATTCAGATTGTTATAATACTAAGTTATACTCTATTGTAATGGTTGATTAATAAGCATGACAATTAATTATTTCTAATTTGAGTCTGCCAATTATTTTGAGGTTTTGAGTGTTTTTTTTGTTGGTTACTCTTTATTTTTTGCTTGCTTGCTTTGCCGCCTGGTTATTGTTATTTCCAGTAGGAAGAGAGTCTGTTATGCGCACTTTGCAAGACGTTGGCGTGCGAATAGACCGTTTTTTTGAAAATGGAAGACGCTTTCCACAAATTGGTTTTGATGAACTCAGAAGGGGCTTAATTGTTCTGTTGGGTTCGTGTTCTGTTTTTGTGAAGCGACATTTTTTAATGTTGCTAGTTTGCTTAGTCGCTGTTTGTTTACCTCCATTGGTTGCGTGGCTGGCTAGCGATAAAACGATGTTGGATGGCTTTGATGTCTCAACGAGACAAGTAAATACTCAGGTTGCAGAGTTGTTAAAGGGCGAGCAGTTAGTGCCTCCCGCCGCATTGCCACCGATCTTATTTACGACAGAGGAGGTATTGCAAGTTCGGCCGATGTTGATCAATGCAAGTAGAAATTGGCAGTTACTCGATAATGATTTTTCTCAAAGGTTGTTGCTGGTCTTTAAAATCATGAAAGAAAAACATGGCTACGAGATGGCTATCTTGGAAGGTTATCGCAGTCCTGAGCGGCAGAACATGCTGGCTGCCATGGGCAGTAACGTGACCAATGCGGCCGCTTTTCAAAGTTTTCATCAATATGGACTTGCCGCTGATTGTGCATTTTTACGAAATGGAAAATTGGTCATATCTGAGAAGGATGAATGGGCAATGCGTGGTTATCAGTTATATGGAGAGGTTGCTGAGTCGCTTGGTTTGCATTGGGGTGGGCGTTGGAAAATGATGGATTTTGGCCATACGGAGTTGCGATCAGCCAGTCTTCACAAAACCAAGTGATTAGCTTAGTCATGCCGATCCAATGTAAGGGGAATGTCGTCAATATGTCCCAATAGTTCTTTGATTTGTTTTGTCTTTCTATTGAGAATTGTCTTGAATTACAAATGAGGATCTTAGTTCGCATCGCTTAAATGTCATCAAGGCCCGTTGTTGATTTATGGTCCACCTTGGTTCCTTACTATTTATTTTTTTATTACTTATTTCATCATGCATCGAATTTGGCAGTTTTTAACTGATAAGCGAACTCTGGTTGTTATTGGTTTTGTGGCACTTGCAGGATTTTTATTTTTAGCTGCAGATTTATTGCAAATCTCGATGTTCTGGGCGGTAATTGTTTTTTTCATTAGTTTGCTAGCGTATTTTGGATATCAATTACTGTTACGAAGACGTGAAAAGCGCTCATCGCAACAATTTGGCCAGATGTTGGAGCAGCAAGCAGATAAGCCGGCAAAGAATGTTGATGCAAATAAGACCGAGGTGGATTGGATCCGCAAGCGCATGCTTGATGCCATTACTACGATCAAAACATCTAAATTAGGGTTGGTTTCTGGAGAAGCCGCTCTCTATGAATTACCTTGGTACATGATTCTCGGGAATCCTGCGGCTGGTAAAAGTACGGCGATTATCAATTCAGGTTTGCAATTTCCATTTGCGGATAAAAATGGAAAAATCGTACAAGGTATTGGCGGCACGCGAAATTGCGATTGGTTCTTTACTACCAATGGAATCGTCCTCGATACTGCTGGTCGATATTCGGTTAATGAAGAGGATAGATGGGAGTGGTTTGGTTTCCTTGATCTCCTAAAGAAGTACCGTAAACGTGCGCCAATCAACGGTATTATTATTGCCGTTAGTATTGCCGATCTGACTGGTAATCGGCCTGAGTTTGGTATCAATCTGGCTAAGAACTTGCGTCAGAGAGTGCAGGAACTGACTGAGCGGTTAGAAGTTTTCGCGCCTGTTTACGTGGTCTTTACCAAGGCTGATTTGATTGCTGGTTTTAGTGAATTTTTCCTAGATAGTGAGCGTGCTGAGCGAGATAGAGTATGGGGAGCCACGCTTCCCTATAATCTTAAGAGTAGCAATCAGGATATGCTTAATTTTTTTGATACGCGCTTCGACGAATTATATGATGGTTTAAAGGAAGTCAGTCTGGCTAGTATGTCGCTCAATCGAGGCGACCGCATGCCTCCTGGCGTGTTTACTTTTCCTTTGGAATTCGCTTCAATTAAAAGTCCGCTCAGAGCTTTTATCGCCACTCTTTTTGAAGAAAATCCATTTCAGTTCAAACCGATCTTTCGGGGATTTTATTTTACAAGTGCCTTGCAAGAGGGGGCCTCTGTCAGTGCATCGTCCGAGCGCATTGCTCAACGGTTTGATTTGAAAATGAAGGCGCAGCCAAAAGCGGAGATTTCTTCCCAGCACGGATTTTTTTTATTGGATTTATTTCGCAAAGTGATCTTTGCGGATAAAGATCTAGTGGCGCAGTATGCTAGCCGTAACAAGATAAAACTCCGATACACCACTTTTTTTGCCGCGACAGTTTTAGTTGGACTCTTGCTTGGTGCATGGAGTTGGTCGTACATGGGCAACAGGCAATTGGTTGCTAATGTCCAGGCAGATCTGGATAAGGTGATTAAGCTACAGGAAAAACGGATCGATTTGCAATCACGTTTTGAGGCGCTAGAAATATTACAGGATCGTATCGAGCAGTTAGATCAATATCGCACCAATCGACCATGGTCGCTCAGTATGGGTTTATATCAGGGTGACATTCTAGAACGTAAATTACGTGAAGAATATTTCTCGGGTATGAAGGAGGTGATGTTGAAACCAGTTGCTCTAAATTTAGAGGCGTTTCTTGCTGAGGTGAATGCAAACGCAGGTAAATTAGAGCCAATGACAAAGGCCCCTCAATTTGCTGGGGTTTCTACAGCAAATGTCATCAATTTAACGTCCGCCCCTAGTGCTGCAAGTGCAGTCGCGGTTAATGCTAATGGTTTGGTGCCTTCTCCAGTTGCTACAAATATTATTAATTCGGCTCAGCAGTTTAAAGATGTATCTCCCACGAACGTGGAAGATGCCTATAACGCGCTTAAAACTTATTTGATGTTAGGCGACAAAGCCCGTGCTGAGTCGAGCCATCTTAATGACCAGTTGACCCGGTTCTGGCGCGTTTGGCTGGAGAGCAATCGTGGTGCGATGTCGCGTGAACAGATGATTCGCAGCGCCGAACGCATGATTGATTTTTATCTCACACAGATGAGTGATCCGTCATGGCCTCAACTCGACAATAAACTGGCTTTGGTTGACCAGTCACGAGAGAACTTGCGCCGTGTAGTCAAAGGTATGCCCGCACGAGATCGCGTTTACGCTGATGTGAAAGCCAGAGCAGCTACGAGATTTTCAGCTATTACCGTCGCAAAAATTGTCGGCGACGAAAATAAAGAGTTAGTGGTCGGAAGCTATGCGGTACCAGGAACATTTACTCGAGATGCTTGGCAAAATTTTATACAAGACGCATTTAAGGATGCCGCAAATAAGGAATTACAAAGCGCTGACTGGGTATTAAAAACTGCATCTAAAGATGATTTGACCCTGGAGGGTAGCCCTGAGCAAATTCAAAAATCTCTAGTCGAGATGTACAAAACAGAATATGCAAAAGAATGGAAAAAGTTTGTCCAAGGCGTTTCTGTTTCTGAATTGAGCAGCTTCGATGGTGCCGTCGTGGCAATGAACCGCCTTGGTGACCCTCAAACATCACCAATTAACAAAATTGTAGCAACGATTTATCAGCAAACGTCTTGGGACAATCCTTCGTTGCTCAATGACAGTTTGTCGCGTGCTCAAAAGGGGATTGTCGGCTGGTTTAAGGAGACGATTCTTCGACAAAATCCAACGCCAGTAAATGTGAATCTCGATATTCATGCAAGCAATTTGCCAAAAACCGAAATACCGATGGGGCTCGTCGGTCGCGAGTTTTCCGGTGTCGCCAAATTGGTTGGTAGCAAGGATAAAGATGCCTCATTAATGCGTGGCTATATGGATGCTTTATCAAAGGTACGCAGTCGATTTAATCAACTAAAGAATCAGGGCGATACAGGGCCAGGCGCTAAGCAACTGATGCAGCAGACCTTGGAAGGCGGTGGGTCTGAATTAGCTGAAGCATTAAAGTATGTTGATGAACAAATGTTAACCGGCATGACAGACGAGCAAAAGGCGGCGATCCGGCCATTATTGGTAAGGCCTTTGATGCAAAGTTTTGCGGTGATCGTGAAGCCAAGTGAAGTGGAAGTAAATAAAACTTGGGTAGCCCAGGTCTATGAACCATTTCAAAAAAGTTTGGCGGGTAAATATCCGTTTACTCCAGATTCAAAAATAGAGGCAAGTAACTCAGAGATCGGACAGATTTTCGGGCCTGAGGGGGCCATCGCCAAATTTGCTAATACATCCATGGGAGCGTTGATTGTCAGGCGTGGAGATACGTTGGTACCGAAGACATGGGCCAACATGGGAATTTCCCTGATCCCACAAGTGGTCACTAATTTTCCAGGATGGGTAGCGCCGTTAAGTGCTGGTGGTGTTGCCAGCTCGACTGGTGCAGAGGCGCAAACCGTGTTTCAGATTCAACCCTTACCTGCACCAGGCACCTTGGAATACACAGTTGAAATTGATGGGCAACAATTGCGTTATCGCAATACACCTGCTCAGTGGACGAATATGGTCTGGCCTAATCCACAAGGAACGCCGGGTGCCCGTATTACGGCAGTAACTTTTGACGGTAAAACTATTGAGGTACTCAATCAACCGGGACGTTTTGGCCTAGAGAGAATGATTAATACGGCTAGCCGTAAGCGTAAGGATGGTGGTGTATTTGAGTTGTCCTGGGTCAGTAGCAATATCACTGTCGCGTTTAATTTGAGAACGATTAGCAGTCCGCAAACTGCGGCTACGGGATCTAATTCCCCGCAGGGGCAAGGATTTCGTGGCGTAAAACTTCCTGAGTCTATCGTTGGTGGGGTTCCAACCATGAGCGATAGCCTCAACCCCTCTAGCGTATCATCGACAACAATTACTGGTGCCACTGCAACTACGAACGGGGGCAAGTAATGAATAAGAATGCGACTCAAACAGCGGTTGGTTATTTTGGAAAAATACCTAGCCGCGGCGATTTTGTTAAAGCGACAGATAATCCGGCATTGATCCCCGTCATCGACGATTGGTTGGCGCAGGCAATGGAATTATTGGCCTTAGATCCTCGTTGGAAAATCACCTATGATGCAGTGCCACCGATGCATTTTGCGTTTATTGGACCTCGACGTAAGCGTTCTATTGCCGGACATATTGTGGCAAGTACGGATGAGGCACAACGTAGATTTCCATTTTTGGCAATGAGTACGATGGAGATTGAGGATCCTCCAGAATTTGTTCAGCGTCATCCACTAGTGTTGGCTCGCCTCTGGAAACATATGCAGTCTTTTGTTAATGAGATTGTTAACTCTGAAAATCCAGTGACTTCATTGCAAAAAATGTCTGCGACGAATATTGATTTGGAATTGACTCCTGCTGCTTATGAGGCTGCGTTCACGGATTTTTTATATGCGCAGACTGTCGGTGCACTGAACGCGATGTTGGCACAAACGGGTTTCACAGGATCAGTCCGACAAGTCATGCTGGCTTTAGGTTTTTTGTTAGAACCCGTAATGTCCAGCGGCTCAAGTCGTTTGGAAAAAAGTCTGGTGATTCCGTTACCTGCTGACCCGATATATCGTTATTTGGTGGCATCGTTTTGGATGAATTTGATTACCCCCTTCTTATTAAAAGTTGACTTTGAACTAGCGGTGTTTTTCACTCAGATAGAACATAAACCATCCATGATCGTTGGTTTTAGTGGCGCTTCGCCGCGCACTCTACAGGCGATCATGGATGCTCAGGTCGGACTGTCTCATCATATTTCGTTTGAAAATGTGCAATGGGTAGAAGAACAGATTCATTCTAACTACAACATACAAAAATTATCTAGCTACTTGGATCAGCCGGATCTTTCGTTGAAGTCCGCTCGCGACTCTTTCTGCGAAGCTTTTATTGGAGCTTAACGTTATGCGTATTATTTTATTTTTTCTCTTGCTGACTTCAAAATTTGCATGGTCGCAAAATACGGTACCACCAATGATTTCGCCTGCGCCAGGCCAAGTCCTGGCGAGTGGTACTGTTCCTGATGAGGCGAGTAAGGCGAGTGTTCTTGCGAAATTACGTGAGCTTTACGGTGCAGACAGGGTTGTCGATCAAATTGCGGTAGGGCAGGTCGCATTACCAGCTAATTGGAATACGTATGTTCAAAAATTGATTAATCCTAATCTGAAGTTGATTAGTAAAGGACAGTTGAAAATTGATGGTAATACGGTCAGCGTTCGGGGTGAAGTTGCAAATGAGGCGCAACGTCAGCAGATTGCCAGTGACATCGCTACCAATCTTAATCCGACCTATACGGTAAATAACGGTTTGCGCGTCTCCGCTTCAGAGCAAAACATGTTAGATGCGACTCTCGCAAATCGCATTATTGAATTTGAAAGCGGAAAAGCTGCACTCACACCAGGCGGCAAAGCTATTTTGGATGAGATGGCTTTGGCTTTGCAAAAAATTAGTAATCGAAAAATTGAAGTGATAGGCCATACGGATAATCAGGGACTACGCGTATCGAATCTGTCGTTGAGTCAGGCTAGAGCGGATGCCGTAAAGGTATATCTGATCACGAAGAATATCAACGCAGAGGGTATTGCAACTTCTGGTCAAGGCTCTGATCGTCCGATTGCGAGTAATGAAACATCAGATGGGCGCTCTCGTAATCGACGCATTGAATTTAGGGTTGCGCAATAATATGCACAGCTATTTTCATCGTCGTCTGTGTAATAGCTAGATAAAGAAAGCAGCTACCTAAATAAGGGCGCTGCTTTTTTTTAAGATATATTTTACGGCAGCGTAATTGTCAGATTAGCTGCATGTGGCGTCATTTTAACGACGTCGTTGTATGCGTTGATATTATTTTCAGTCGATTTCGTTAATCCCCAATGGAGCCCAATGTAGGCTGAGATGCTGATGAGTGCAAATACAGAGGCAATGACCCATAAAGGCATTTCGTTGCGCAACTTATTTACTATTTGATCCGGGCGTTCTGCATGTGGAGAGAATCCACTACTTTTTCCCTTCATATGAGCAATCTCATCCCCTAATCGCGCCGTTAAATAGTTAAGTTTTTCGGTTCCCTCGATGATATATTTACCTTCAAATCCTAGTAATAAACACATATGAAATACTTCTAGGGCTTGAATGTGAGGACTGCCTTTCGCTCTTAACTCTTCTAGCCGGTGGAAGAAATTTTCTCCAGCCAACTGATCTCCAAACATCGCTAACTGAAGCGGTCGTCTCTCCCAGGCGCTGCGGATGTCAAACTGAGAACGTAAAATAATTTCATCAACTGCAGCACAAAATGCATATTTTGCTGAGTGTATATCGTCAGCTGACGCGCCCATCTTCTTTGCGTTACGGTCAAAATCACTCAAAAACTGAGTCATCTTTGTTAAGAAGCTCTCATCATCTTGAGGTGCACAGCGATTTTTTAGCATGAATAATGCGTAGAAACCGTCGTACATTAAATCTAATAATGAATGTGCGGATGACGACGGATCATTGACGAAGCCTTCATAACGCGCTGAGTTGTTACTTAGTAGTGAGGGTGCTGTGTTCATATTCATCTGGATAATTAAGACGTTATAGCAATCAGCTCGATTTTCAGATCGCGAATGCCGGATGGGACATAAATTGAAATGGATTGTGCTTGCAACATACGCTCGTACATTGGACCTTTATTCTCAATAGAAAAATAGTAGGTATCTGGTCTTACAGGAACTGCAGCCGGAACTTGTGGCGAATGAAGTAGCTTTACTCCAGGCATCGCGGATAGGACAAATTTTTCTACATCTTCTGGTGCGCCAAGTTTAAATCGCAAGGGCACAATGTCGACTAGCTCTATAGCCGGCATATCGGCTGCAACTGTAAGATAGAACTGTGTTTTCTCATCGATTTTTCCTGAGTCTAATGAGCCAAGATGATATGACGGCTTAACCTCGGATAGTGCAATAGAAAAGTATTTTGTTGAAATGACGGTATCTAAAAGCTCCCGTATGATTTTGTCTAACTTACTAAAAGCAGGTCCAGGTTGGACATGATTGTATGGCGGTAAATCAGACAAAGAATAATTCTTTGAATACGTCATTAACGCGCCTGCCAAGCTTAGTAATTGTTCATATAGGCGTTCAGGGTGGAAGGCTGGATGATTGAAATAATGTGTCAACTGTGCAAAGGCTGAGCTTGCTGTATGCAACAGCCAAAAAGAGGAAATGTCTCCTGATCTGAACTCTATAATATTTTTATTCGGTTCCCGGTGATGGCCATACAGCGCATTGACTTTTGCTTGTAATGCATCCATTAGCCGACGAAGTTGTGAATACAAAATTGGCGAGCTACGGATCGATAAGCTGGGGGCGACGAAGTTTGGATCAATTTCAAAACCTCCAGTAGACACTCTGCGCAGTTGTACTACCGGGAAACTGACATAAGAGTCCCTCGCTTCCAGTTCGGAAACAAAGCGTAAGGTTTTTTTCAAAAAGGACAGTTCCGCATTTGCTGCGTGTGTAAATAAATCTGGTATTTCCTGGTTCGATTGTTTGTAACGTGTGCTGTTACTGATTTGCCCTGATGTTGAAAAATTTCCACCAAATCCCTTCATGGCAGGAATGGCAGCGTAATAAATAATGGATTGTTGCGACATAGGAATATCGCTGAGATCAATATCGTGTGGAAGTTCGTCAGTTAAAGGAGCCCGGACAATTTCTCCGTCTTGAAATATCAAGGATAATTCTGTCGCTCGCAGGGTGTTATTTACTAGTGCATCCTTGTCCCATTGAGCTGCCGTAATACCCCAAGCATAAGGATGCAAGGCATTCGTGACTTCATATAAACGCTTTTCGTGATACAGATCTTGTTGTTGAAAATGCTGTGGGCGTAAAAATAAACCTTCGCCCCATAAAATTTTAGAAGTCATGTGATGTGATCAGTAATTGGTGGTTTTGATGCAATTGTTTTTGCTGAGCTCAAAATTAGTAACAGTTACTAATTTCAAAAGAACTCAAATTAATTGGTATTTTGACATATTAATAAATTATTGATGTAGGTACTTTTGCAACTTTATAGGCAGCGAACGGGTGCTAATAATTTACCCGGATTTTCTTTATCCAAAACCGCGGAACCGATTCCCACGGTCAGAGCACAGGCATGAAGTCCAATAGTAATACCTGATGTTTCCGCATCTTTTGTAGCAAATGTCGCTCTCCAACGTTGTTGCGCCGGGGAGCGAAATAGTGCAACGACTCCAATGAAGTAGGCTTCTTTAGTCACCTTTTCAATGACTTCATAGCGTTGGCCTGGAACAAGTGTTACTTCCTTCACCTCGAGCAGATCATTTCCTAACAATTCTTTTTCTTTTTGTGGACTTAGAAACACCTCGAACGGTATCTGCTGAAATGCAGCACCTTGTCTCAATTTGTAAACGCGACTGACTAAGGCTAAAGGTCGACCATTTGGGTCTACATTCAAATTTTCTGATGCATGCAAGCGAATGGAAATATTCCTTGGTGCCTGTTGTGCGTCTGGTACTTCTGGTAGCTCAGGTTTTTTTAGGCCACTTGCTTCAAGTGCGATATTTGCCACTGAACTAACGGTGGATACTGCCGCGCAACCTGCAAGGCTTACTGATACGGCAACACAAAGTGCCTTTACAAATATGAGATCGTTCATTTTTTGGAAGGGAATGAGGTTGAGTTTTAAATCATTAATATTTAATTAAGTAGTGAAATAGCATGAAAAAATTGTTTTTTTGCATTTGTTTAAAATTATTACAATTTTGATGAATTGGTATCAATTTGAAACCAAAATATTATTGTAGTTTCATTATTTTGTCGTTATGATAATTAAGTGAATTGCTTTAATGATAATTAAGTTAATAAGGTTGTATTGTTTTTAGGATTGCTTTTTCCATGGTAATTAATTTTCGAATTTTCCCCTGCATGCTCCTTGTGGTTTCTTTGAGCGCTTGCGTAACGGATCCGGTGAAAACTGGCACGCCGCCCCCAGTTATTAAAATGGAAGCATTGATGTCAGACGCCGAGCTGGCATCGGCGGCCGGACAGCAAGATAAGGCGCTGGCAATTTTGAAGAATGCGGCTAATGCCTTTCCGGCGGATAAAGCACCTTGGGCTCAAATTGCACAAATGAAATTTGATGCTGCAAATTACGGTGAGGCAATCATGAATGCGCAAGAAGTTTTGCAGCGTGATCCCGCTGATAAATTGGCAAATAGCATTATCGCCGTAAGTGGATTGCGATTATCAACTAAGGCATTAACAGATTTGAGTCAGCAAAATAATTTAACCGGAAGTTTGCGGACTGAGGCGCAAGATTTGGCTAAGTTGCTCCGTGAAAGTCTTGGTGAAAATTTGTTGGTTCCCGCAAAAAATAAGTCGGCATCTAGCTCGGCTCCCCGTCCGTTAGCGACCAAGCCTGCTCCTGCAGGTAGTAATAAGGTGGGTGAAAAAGAGCAGGGCAGCTCGAATCCATTTGGTATTTTGAAATAAATTTCAACGTTATTTCGTTGTCGATGGTTTAGTTTTTCTAGACCTAATTTTTTAGTCTTATTTGGAGTTGTCATGGCAAAAAGCGAAAGTGTTCAAAAACGATTGCAAAAAGTTCGTCCACCTAGAGTGCAGATGACTTATGACGTAGAAATCGGTGATGCTATTGAAAATAAAGAGTTGCCTTTCGTTCTTGGCGTTGTGGGTGATTTTGGCGGCAACTCAGAAATTGAGCAGAAACGTTTAAAAGACCGGAAATTTGTTTCGCTTGATCGCGATAATTTTGATGAGGTGATGAAGGGTATCGAGCCAAGAGCAGCATTTCGTGTCGCAAATGAACTTAGCGATGAAGGTGGTCAGTTTGCCGTCGATCTGAAATTTAAATCTATCGACGATTTTCGACCTGAATCTATCGTTCAGCAAGTTGAACCATTAAAAAAATTGCTGGAAGCTCGTACAAAACTTGCCGATTTGCGTAATAAATTAGCTGGGAATGACAAGCTTGAAGATATTTTAAATGATGTCCTCAACAACACGGAGAAGCTGGTTAGCTTGAGCAAACAAACGACGAAGCAGGAGAGCTAACATGTCAGCACAACTTAATACGATATCCGCTAATTCCGGAACTACTGAGGTTGCATTGCTTGATCAGATCGTTGAGCAAAGTAAAGTGGCAAAATCCAGTGTAGAGCATTCACGTGCAAAGGATATTATTTCTGAACTGGTTAATCAGGTAATGCAAGGCACGGTAGTTGTTTCAGATAATTTGTCTGCAACCATTGATGCCCGCGTAGCTGAATTGGATAGATTGATTTCACGTCAGTTAAGTGCAGTTATGCATGCACCAGAATTTCAAAAGTTAGAAGGTAGCTGGACAGGGCTAAATTATTTAGTCAAGAACACGGCGACAGGTACAAGTTTAAAAATAAAATTGCTTAACGCCACAAAACGCGATCTGGTCAAAGATTTTCAGAGTGCTTTGGAATTTGACCAAAGTGCTATGTTCAAAAAAATCTATGAAGAAGAATTCGGTACATTTGGTGGCGCGCCATTTGGTGCATTGCTAGGCGATTTTGAAATTACACGTCAGCCGGAAGATATGTATTTTGTTGAACAAATGTCGCATATCGCAGCAGCTGCCCACGCCCCCTTTATTTCTTCTGCATCACCTGAATTATTTGGTTTGGAAACATATAGTGATCTTGGTAAGCCTCGTGATTTGTCAAAAGTATTTGATACAGTCGAGTATGCCAAATGGAAGTCTTTTAGGGAATCGGAAGACTCTCGCTATGTGGGTCTCACATTGCCGCGTTTCCTCGGTCGCCTGCCTTTTAATCCAGTTGATGGTGCTACTGTTGAGGGATTCAACTTCGTTGAAGATGTTGATGGTACTGATCACCATAAATATCTGTGGTGTAACGCAGCCTATGCATTCGGTACTAAATTGACGAAAGCATTTGAAGATTTTGGCTGGTGTGCGGCAATTCGTGGTGTTGAGGGCGGCGGCTTAGTTGAGGGTTTGCCTACTCATACATTTAAAACCGATGAAGGCGAAGTTGCACTGAAATGTCCAACCGAAATTGCTATTACTGATCGTAGAGAAAAAGAGTTAAGCGACCTGGGATTTATTTCTCTCGTACATTGCAAAAATACAGATTACGCCGCCTTCTTTGGTGCCCAGTCTGCTCAAAAAGCAAAAAAATATAATACCGATTCCGCTAATGCCAATGCTGTTTTATCGGCTCAACTGCAATATATTTTCGCAGTGTCTCGTATCGCACATTACATGAAGGCCATGATGCGCGACAAGATTGGTAGTTTTGCCGCGGCCTCTAATGTTGAAGATTTTCTTAATCGCTGGTTGACGCAATATGTGTTGCTTGATGATAACGCGAGTCAGGAACAAAAAGCACAATTCCCACTACGTGAGGCATCTGTCCAAGTATCAGAAATACCTGGACGTCCTGGTGTTTACCGTGCTGTTTCGTTCTTGCGTCCACATTTCCAACTCGATGAGTTGTCCGTTTCACTCCGTTTGGTCGCGGAGTTACCGCAGTCGACCAAATCTTAATTTTATATTGAATTTTTTACACAGGAAGGTGAACAATGGCAATCGACGTCTACTTGCAAATTGATGGTATCAAGGGTGAATCTACTGACGATACACATAAAGATTGGATAGAGTGCAAATCTGTTCAATGGGAAGTGTTACAGCCGAAGTCCGCGACTGCTTCTACAGGCGGTGGACATACTGCAGAGCGTTGCGAACATAAAGATATCGTAATCTCAAAGATCGCAGATTTGGCAAGTCCATTATTGTTGCAGAACTGCTCATCAGGAAAAACTATTGCGAAAGCAAAGCTGGAGTTCATGCGTGCAGATGGACAAGGTCAGCGTATCAAGTATTTTGAAGTTGAAATTGAAAATGTCTTGATTGGTAGCGTATCCCCAATGGTAACCGAGGGCGATATCTTGACTGAATTAGTTGGGTTGAAATATTCCAAGGTTAAATGGAAATACACACAACAAAAAATTGGCGGTGGATCTGGTGGTAACACATCTGGTGGGTGGGATCTTTCCGCAAACAAAACAGCATAAGTATTTGTAATAGTGAAGTAATTTCGATGTGTTTTGTTGTCCTGATCAGCAGAATGCATCGACTTATACACTTGTTTTATGTGTGCTGAAATTGCTCAGTTTTTGCAGAATCCTTGTTTAACAGTCCGTTGTTGAATGGAAAAATGAATGCCATATATTTTTGAAGAAGCTGAAACACTGGAAGGTCAGCCCCAGGTGGGAAGTAAGCAATGTGTGGCTTTGGTCAAAGAATTCGCAAAGGCTCCTGCGGCCTCCTTATGGAGAGAAGGGGATGTCGTCAGAAAAAATCTTTCACTGAAAAAAGGTACAGCAATCGCTACTTTTGTTGATGGGAAATATCCTAATCATGGTAGTGGCAATCATGCCGCATTGTATATCTCTCAGGACGTATTAGGAATATGGGTCGTTGATCAATGGACAAAGAGCGGCACTATACAAAAGAGACGACTAGCGTTCAAAGGGAAAGATAAGGATGGTAATTATGTCGATCCAAGCAACAATGGCGATGCGTTTTCCATCATCAAATGAGCCATAGAACAATGATGTTTTTGCCTGAAATTAAATCCATATTTTTTTTTGTTTTTGCTGCACTGTCTCCGCTTTCATTTGCAGCCAATGTCGTACCTGTTTGTCCTGGTGAACTGCATGTTGAGCAAACAATAAGTGAACAGCCTGAGGGGTGGAATGCATATGGAACAAATAAGATGCATCGATTTGTGAATGTAATGTTTTCGAACGATAATCCAGCACAAAGTTTCATATTACTTCCCTCAAAAGAATTTACAAAAAATAAGGAAAATAGTGCGACTTGGAATTTTTCTCCGTCAGATAAAGCTTATTGGATTTCTTGTTTATATAGCGAGACAAAAGCAACTGTGGCGAGAGAACTACCCAAAAATATTCAAACCTGTTCTGTGACCTATGACGGAAGATTTACTTTGCCAGTCGTAAAAGAGGTTAATTGCCATTGAGTTGCTGGCTGCACTACTAAATTGACATGACGGTTGCGAAGTTGAAGAAATCTCTTTAAACCAATCGCTTCTTCGTGAACAAAAGATCCCGTTTTAAAGATTTTTTAACAGGATTTTCTTAGGTTTTATGGATGACTTATTTCATCTGATGTTCTTTGATTCTGTCTGATAATTTGCAGGTTTGTTGTTGTCTTGGTTTGGAAAAAATCAACAACTGAATGGAATAAAATGAATGGCTTTGCACCGAGTCTGTTTGATCGCTTGATGGGAATAGGCGCATCTGAAAATAAGAATCTAGGCGTTGTTGTGCGCTTATCTATAGAAGAACTGAAAGATACTGTTGCCAGAGATTTAGAGGCCTTATTAAATACTCGTACTGTTTGGCCTGAAGCTTTATTAAAACTCTACCCTGAGTGTCATAACTCCATCCTCACTTACGGGTTGAATGACTTTGCAGGACTTAGTCTGGCAAGTACAGATGATCGTACTTATATTTGCCGATGCCTGGAAAAAGCTATTTCTCGCCATGAACCTCGTCTAAGAAATGTGCGTGCATCGCTTGAGGTTCGCGAGGGATCAATTAATCGACTTAACTTCGCGATATCGGCGTTATTGGTCGTGGACTTAGCGCGAGAGCCCGTTAATTTTGACGCGGTACTTCAACCATCCACTTTGCATTATTCAATTAGTAAAACGCGCCGCATGGCTCGTACAGGCGATTAAATTGGACGAATTACTTCCCTATTATGAGCGTGAGCTTGGATTCTTAAGGCGTTATTCACGCGAATTTTCTGAGCGTTATCCGAAGATTGCCGGCGGTTTGCTGATGTCTGGCGAGGTTTGCGAGGACCCGCATATTGAACGAATGATTCAGTCATTTGCACTGCTGAATTCACGTATTTCAAAACGACTAGATGATGATTATCCCGAGTTTACGGAAGCATTATTTGAAGTCCTGTACCCGCATTATTTACGACCGTTTCCCTCATGCTCTATTGCGCGCATAGAGTGCAGTGATGCCGTAAGGCAGATGACAGTGCCATCGGTGATCGCTCGCGGAACTCAGCTCACAACAGGTCAGGTTAAGGGGGTTGCCTGCAAATTTAGAACGGCTTACGACGTCCATGTTGCGCCAATATCTTTGTCAAGAGTTGCATTTGATCCGATCTTGAAAGCACCGGATTCAGTTGTTCTTCCTCCGTTGGCCACTTCCAAAATTAGTATTACTGTCAACGCCTTGTCGCAACAAATTTGTTTGAAAAAAATAGCAGTTCCTTTCTTACGCGCCTTTATTGATGGAGAACCTTCATTTTGTGCCGCGCTCAGAGATACACTATTTATGCGAGGTGTGAAAGCCTATATTGAAATTCCTGGACAGCTTTCCTGGATCAGCTTGCAATCATTACCAATTAAGGCCGTCGGATTTACCGAGGACGAATCCTTGATTCCGTTTTCATCGCGCTCTCATCCTGCATATCGTTTATTGACGGAATACTTTTCATGTCCGGAAAAATTCAATTTTTTTGATATTGATTTATCTTTTTTGAAGGGCTCTTTACCTGAAAATTGTAAGGAATTTACTTTGCATCTGGCGCTTACCGGATTGAGAAGCGACTCCAATATTTCGCGCATGTTGAGCACGCTATCAACTAATCATGTGGTGCTTGGATGTACGCCTGTGATTAATTTGTTTAGTCAGCATGGTGAACCTATCCGTCTGACTCAAACAACTGAGCGGTATCCAGTCATTGCAGATTCTCGGCGTGCCTACGCCTATGAAGTACATTCAATTGATTCGGTGAAATTGGTACGGCAAACACCTCAAGGTGAGTCCGTGACGGAATTTCGCCCTTTTTACTCTTTACGACATGGCGAGCGAGTAGCGAAAAAAGGCCATTACTGGGTAATGCGAAGAGATGAAATGGTCGCATTAAAAAGCCCTGGTTATGAAACTGAAATATCCATCGTTGATATCGACTTTGATCCTGCCGCGATAGAAACCGACACACTAAGTATAGAACTCACGTGCACGAATCGCGATTTGCCTGCATCGCTTACTTACGGTCTACCAGGGGGGGATTTATTTTTAGAAGGTGGCTTGCCCGTACAGTCAATTAATTTTTTACGTAAGCCATCCGAATCCTATTCTTTTGAACGAGGAAGAGGGGCGCATTGGCGCCTTATCTCCCATTTATCCCTGAACCACTTGTCTTTGAGTAACGGCGGTCTGGAAGCATTTCAAGAAATGTTAACCTTGTACGATTTACCTCGCTCTGCAATTTCTCAACGGCAGATTCGCGGCATTGTCAGCATTGAACATAAAGCAGCCAAGGCTTGGTTGCCGGGTAATCCTTTTGCCTGTTTAGTGCGTGGTATTGAGGTTCGAATGATGATCGATGAAGAAGGTTTTGTCGGTAGTGGAATTCATGTTTTTGCGGATGTCATTGATCGATTCTTGGGACTCTATGTACACGCAAATAGCTTTACACAACTGGTGATCGTCTCAAAAAGAAGTGGGGAGGAATTGTTGCGATGCTTACCGCGAAGCGGCGATTTGAGCCTAGTGTAATTCAACGATTACTTGATGAACCTTATCGGTTTCAGTTTTTTCAAGCGGTAAGATTAATTGAGTTGTGGTTGAAAAAAAACGGCGTGTCAAATGATGGTGCCGTCGCAGACTATGTACGTTTTAAAAATTCAATTTCTCTCAATTTTCCCGCTAGTGAAATTGAAAGTCTCTCGTTGTACCCTAAAACGCTGGAAGTAACGGATCTTGGATTACTAGAAGCATTACAAAAGGATGAGCTTGATCACATCAGTCTGACACCAGCCTTCATGGGATTTTTAGGCGGTAACGGTTCTTTGCCAAACCATTACACTGAACAGATTGCCAGCCATATCTTGTATGAAAAAGATGATAGCCCGCGTGCCTTTCTTGACACGTTTTCAAATCGAGCTTTAACTCTTTTTTATGAAGCATGGCGAAAATATCGTCTGGAATTTAAATTTGAAGTCGATGGAAAAGATCGTTTTTTACCATTACTCTTGTCCTTAGCAGGAACTGGATATCCCACCTTAAAAGGGCGTCTGGATGATGCCGATGGAATATGTGATGAATCTATCGGATATTTTTCATCAGCGATGCAGCATCGTCCGGCATCAGCATCCTATATTCGCGGTGTCATCAGTGAATACTTTGGTATACCTATTCAGGTGGATCAGTTTATTGGTCAATGGTATGACGTGCCGCAAGATCAGCAAACAATGTTAGGTACAAACAATGCGATATTGGGCTCTGTTGCTTTAGTTGGTGCTCGAGTATGGCAAAGGGATTTACGTTTACGTTTGACACTTGGGCCACTAAGAAAAAAAGACTTCGATGCATTTTTACCCGGTGGAAAATGTGCAAAGTCTCTGGGGAAAATGCTGACCATGTTCACCAGTAGCTGTCTCGAATATGAAATCCAATTAGTACTCGACGCTAAAGAGGTTTGCGGAATCAATTTGGAGTCTCATCGCAATGGTGGTCGCTTAGGCTGGGATACCTTTTTGTTGTCGGGAGCGGAAATGAGTCATCGTTGCGACGTTCGCTACGATATTCATGCGTTTTAATAAAAAATTATCAGATCAAGGAAGAAGCAGGAATGAGCGTCAATCTTAAAACACTGATTAGCAAACTTAACGAGACGTCACGGATTGCTGCGACCCGCGCAGCTAGTATCTGTGTAGGCTTGGGACACTATGAAGTAGATATCGAACATTTATTTCTAGCATTGTTGGAGCAAGTAAGTAGCGACTTTGTAATTATTGCTCGCAAGTCAGGTATCAGTACGGCAAGCCTGGATGCGGATCTGCGTAGCGAAATCAGTCGCTTTAAAACCGGTAATGCCCGCACGCCAGTGTTCTCTCCGCATTTGCCTAAACTGTTTGAACATGCGTGGCTCATCGCCTCCCTAGACAATCGTGTTGATCAAGGAAGTCAGATCAGAAGTAGTCATTTGTTGCTGGCCCTACTTACCGAACCTGATTTGTCACAGCTTGCTTATCGTGGCTCCAAATTATTCGCTAAGTTCAAACTAGACGACCTAAAGCATCACCTCCAAAAAATCACTGAAGGTTCGCAAGAGTCGCAAGTAAATGGTAACGGACAGGATGCCGAATCGGATGGTTCTGACCCTGTAAGCGACATGGCTGATAAGGTAGTTCAAACCAAAACGCCTGCCTTAGATCAGTTCACAACGAATCTGACGCAACGCGCACGTGACGGTAAGGTAGATCCGGTGATTGGACGTGATAAAGAAATTCGTCAGGCAATTGATATCCTGATGCGTCGCCGTCAAAACAACCCAATTCTTACGGGAGAAGCAGGTGTCGGAAAAACTGCTGTAGTTGAAGGATTGGCTTTGCGTGTTGCATTGAATGACGTTCCTGATATTTTAAAGGGCGTTGAGATTCATACTTTAGACATGGGGCTGTTGCAAGCCGGTGCGAGCGTAAAAGGAGAGTTTGAAAATCGCTTAAAAAATGTTATTGATGAAGTCAAAAAAAGCTCACACGCGATTATTTTGTTTATTGACGAAGCTCACACCATGATCGGTGCCGGTGGTCAGGCTGGACAAAATGATGCCGCCAACTTGCTAAAGCCTGCATTGGCAAGAGGCGAGCTGCGAACGATCGCGGCGACAACCTGGAGTGAGTATAAAAAATATTTTGAAAAAGATGCTGCACTGGCACGTCGTTTTCAAGTGATTAAAGTTGAAGAGCCAACAGAGACAGTTGCATGCGCCATGTTGCGTGGCATGGCGCCACTGATGGAAAAACATTTTAACGTACGTATCTACGATGAAGCGATCACTGAAGCGGTTCGTTTATCGCATCGCTATATCAGTGGCCGGCAATTACCTGATAAGGCGATTAGTCTTCTCGATACTGCCTGTGCAAAAGTAGCGCTCGGTCAAAATGCGACTCCAGTAGCGCTGGAGTCTATTACAAAAAAACTGGAACAGATACATGCCGAAATAGCGATGCTCGAAAGAGAGCAGAGCAGCGGTGCAAGCCATACTGAGCGTTTACTCGAATTGCGCAAGACAAGTGAGAGTGCTCATGCAGAAATTACACAACATACTAACCAATGGGAAAAAGAAAAAATACTGACAGCGCAAATCAAGATGGCACGCGTCAGCTTAGAAACATCGTCAATGCCAACTGATAACGAACTACAAAATACCTCATTAACTCCTCCAATTACCCTAACTACTAACATTATTAAAAAAACGGCGAAAGCTAATGAGTTCACTAAAAATATTCAGAAGCAAATTGATGAACTGAAGATATTGCAAGGCGAGACTCCGATGGTGCCTGTACAGGTCGACGGACATGTTATTGCCGAGATTGTTGCTGCCTGGACCGGTATCCCTTTGGGGAAAATGGTTAAGGACGAAATAAAGACAGTGCTCAATTTGAAAGCATTACTTGAGGAGCGGGTACTTGGTCAATCCCACGCGATAGAGGCGGTTGCGCAACGGGTCCGGACCTCGCGCGCCAATCTGGATGATCCGAATAAACCTAAAGGTGTCTTTTTATTTGTCGGCCCTTCAGGTATCGGTAAAACTGAAACAGCTTTGGCCTTGGCGGATATTTTGTATGGTGGTGAACGCAAACTCATCACGATTAATATGAGTGAATATCAAGAAGCGCATAGCGTCTCTGGTTTAAAAGGATCGCCTCCTGGTTACGTCGGGTATGGTGAGGGCGGTGTTTTGACCGAGGCTGTACGCCGTAATCCGTATAGTGTTGTTCTGCTGGACGAAGTTGAAAAAGCTCATCCGGATGTTCTGGAATTATTTTTTCAGGTATTTGATAAAGGCGTGCTGGACGACGCTGAGGGTCGTGAAGTCGACTTTAAAAATACCATCATTATTCTGACCTCTAATGTGGCGTCGAGCTTCATGATGCAAGCGTGCCTGAATAAACAGGTGAATGACTTGCCCTCACCTGAAGAGTTGGAGCAGCAAATTCGTCCACAATTGATGAAGGCATTTAAACCCGCATTTCTCGGGCGGTTAAAGGTTGTGCCTTATTATCCGATTCAAGATGAGGTACTTGTTAAAATTATTGAGTTGAAACTCGGTCATATTCAAAAGCGTATCGCCAACAATCATAAGGCTGTCTTTACCTATGATGATGCCCTTGTAGAGGCCGTATTATCTCGCTGCACAGAGGTTGATTCCGGTGCTCGCAATGTCGATAATATTTTGAACGGAACTCTGTTGCCGGAGATAGCTGAATCTGTTTTAGGGAAGATGGCAGAGGGCATGGCTATCAGCAAAATCAAAGTCACTGCGACAAAACAGGGACAATTCAAATACACCATGAAATAAACTATAAACTTTTTTCTTGTTTGAATTATGGCATTTGAGTTCAGGTAAATACAGAGACAAACCATGAGTGACCTGATGAAGAAAAGATTAAAAAATTTACTTTATGTCTCCATTTATTTTGCAATAGGTATGCAAGCAATACCCGCATTTAGTGGAATAAATGAAGCTTTAAATGAGTATAAAAATAGTCAATTTTCCACTGCATTTACTCAGTTCAGAAAGCTGGCAAATGCGGGGGATGCCGAGTCGCAATATTATCTCGGACTTATGTATGAAAACGGTCAGGGTGTACCACAAGACTACAAGCTGGCGATGTCATGGTACAAGGCAGCAGCAGATCAGGAATATGCAAAAGCACAATTGAGCTTAGGCAGTCTGTATGACGATGGGCGTGTCGCATCACAAGATCCCAAGACGGCAATGACCTGGTACCGCAAAGCGTCTATGCATGGTAACGCGCAAGCACAATATAAGCTGGCATTAATGTATATAAATGGCAGGGCAGTAAATAAAGAAGAAAAAACTGCCATTCTGTGGATGCGCAAATCTGCGGAGCAGGCCGAACCCAATGCGCAATATCAGCTCGGCTACATGTATGAAAAAGGTATAGGCGTTACGAAGGACGCTAAGCTGGCAATTCTTTGGTATCGCAAGGCCGCGGATCAAGGATATCCGGATGCACAATTTAGTACAGGACAAATGTACGAAAACGGTTATGGCGTAGCGCAAGACTACACTGCGGCAGTCGGTTGGTACCAAAAAGCTGCACAGCAAGCGCATCCTGGCGCTCAGTATCGCCTAGGCGTCATGCTTGCGCTAGGACGTGGCGTCAGGCAAGACGACAAGTCCGCAATGGCATGGTTTCAGCAAGCAGCAGATCATGGTCAGGCTAACGCACAATACAATCTTGGCGCCATGTATGAGTCAGGTCAAATTGTCTCCCAGGATTATAAATTAGCCCTCGCCTGGTATCGTAAGTCAGCAGAGCAAGGTGTCGCTATGGCCCAGTACAATCTGGCCTCTATGTACGCCAATGGCAGAGGTACGGTAAAGGATGATAAAGAGGCTTTGGCGTGGTACGTGAGGGCCGCAGAACAAGGACATGCCGAGGCTCAATATAACCTGGGATGGGTATATGCAAACGGCCAGGGAGTAACATTGGACATAGAGCAAGCACACATGTGGTTCAATCTGGCGGCGTCCAGCGGTGATAAAGATGCAATCAAAAATCGTAAAGTAGCTGAGTCAATGATGACGCCGAAACAGATTGAACATGCTCAGACGATGGCACGGGAATGGCAGATTAAATTCAAATAACCCGAACAATTTAGATGCACGTATGATCCAAGGCAAAATAATGTCTAATCACACGGCATATGGCCCCATTGACCGTTTTAGGAAAAATTATGCTTGCTGTTGATCAGCTTCTCTTACCCATCAATCCAACGGACCCTTGCGGAGAGGATTTATCTTTTTCGACCGAACTCGATGCGATTGCCCAAGCTCGCCGGTTTGACGATCCTTCTCTTGATCAGGGAGAATGGGTTGCTGAATTAAAGGAGGCCGATTGGCCGTTCGTGGTAAAAAACTGTTCCGATTTAATTCAGTCTAAAAGTAAAGATTTACGCCTTGCAGTTTGGCTGGCCGAAGCAAGCGCAAAAGTAAACCAGTTTCGCGGCTTAGGCGATGCTTACTTATTGCTGGCGGGATTATGCGATAAATTTTGGGAAGGCTTATATCCACTACCAGACGAAGATGGATATGGACAACGTATTGGGAATTTACACTGGTTGCTGAAACGATCCGTACAGTTAGTACGTGAAATTCCGATCACAGAAGGTAAAGATTCTGGATATTCAACGATTCAATTTGAGCTTGCCCGTGCAAACTCAACAAATGAGGATAGACAAGATGCCAGTCGCCATCATGGACATCTTAAATTGGCGGATGTAGAGTCAGCACGTAAAAAATCTTCCAGAGCTTTTTATCAAAATCTGCTGACAGACGCACGTTATTGTATTAGCGCATTGATTGAGTTAGAGCAGGCTGTAGATGCCTGGTTAGGCATCGATGGCCCCGGGTTCACGGCATCCAAAGAAGCACTCGAGGCTGTTATACGGCTTATCTTGCCATTTGCTCGCGATGTTGGCGCACAAACAGAAAGTCATCCAGTCGAAGAGCCAGAAATGACGATCCCCATTCTCAATAATGAACAAAAAATGTCCGCAATAACACCCCTTGCCGGTACTATTCAAACGAGAACCCAGGCTCTCGCGCAGCTTCGCTTAGTCGCGGAATTTTTTCGCAGAACTGAGCCTCATAGCCCCGTCATTTATCTGGCAGAAAAAGCAGCGGACTGGGGTGATTTACCTTTACACGAATGGCTGCGAGCCGTTGTCAAAGACGAAGGCTCGCTGGGACATATCGAAGAACTTCTTGGTATAAAGAGATAAGAGGAGTTGCCTCTTCATAAACAGAAAATCTGCACAGGCGTCTCTACTCTGGCAGATTTCTTCTGGAATTTGACTTCACCTCATATCTGACAGTTAAGCAGATAATCCTTGGCTTATTACCGTCGCGACGACTTCGTTTAGACTGATGCCTTGTTCCTGAGCACGTTCTTGTAACTGTCGCACCAATTCACTGTTTAATTTGACGGCAAACGGCACTAAGCCTAGTGCCTGGTCAATTTTTCTTTGTTCTCGTTTGTCAATGGTAGTCAATGGACTGTTTCCGAAAGCGGCAGGACCTGCTGCTTGCATCTTGCCCATTAATTTTTTCGCGTCACTTTTGGCGAGTCCGGTTTTCTTCACTTTGGTCATCCTTGCAATCTAAAGTTCGCATTCTACGCAGTATGTGCAGACGGGTGTTTTTTGTTTTGACCTCAGCTTTACAATAGGCTATTCCATTTGCCATTGCCATATGGAACCTGTGTTTAGGTTGATGTGATATAACATTGGCGCGTTGCTATTTTTATCTTCAAACTCTTTCCCTAATTTATATCTTTGGATCCTCCTATGCAGCCACCGGAACATAAGTATCAACGTTGTATGGTCATGGCTGGAGGTGGATTTCGATTTTCATATTACCTCGGTATCTATGCGGCCTTGAGTGACGCTGAGAAAAAGCCCGATGTTTTGCTGGCGAGTTGTGGCGGAGCGATTGCGGCTGCAATTATTCAAGGCTTGCCGGATGATGTGCAGCGCAAAGACTGGGTAAGTTCTCCTGAGATGTATGCGTATTGGTGTAGGATGAGATCAGGCCCTAAAGCATCCGTTTCAGGCGCCTTGGGTGCCGCCTTGCATCGGCGTTTGTTTGCTTCAGGTGCTGCACAGATCCCCGACTTGCATCACGATTATCTGTTTGAAATTCCACCGGGCCTGCCTCTGCCTGATGCGGTTGAAAACGATGATAAGCCAGCAGTCGCTATCATTGCAGGAAAGCTGCTTTATGCCGAAAGTGATATCGGAAAGCCGAGAGGTGTACAACCTTTATTTCGCGAAACAGTATTTTGTAATGAGCGCACGGCAATGATGTTGCACGAGATGATCTCACCTGTTAGCGATAGGCATTTACCCCGCAGCGCTGTGGCTACTCATATAGCAACCGAGACATCCATGCCCATCGCAGAAGCGGCACGCGCTTCCGTCTCTGATATGTTTTATTTTCCTTGCCACCACTATCAGGGGAGCGACTATATGGGCGGAGTGATTGACCTCTTTCCTATTGAAATTGCCCATCGCATTGCAGATAACGTCGTCATGGAAGTGAAGAGCTATTATGACGCAAGCTTTTCACTCCCCGCGCTACGTGCTGTAATGGGGTTCGACGGTAATTTGAGGTTGAGTAACGTTATGCAGCAACATGCAGAAGCATGGGTCGATACTGCCGACATGGAAAAGACTCTTCCTCATACTCAGATTGAGAAAAAGATACACATTCTCAAAAATCGAATAGAACTGGTCGCATCAAAAAGTTACGCAGATTATCAACAGATAATCGCCGCCCAGTGGGAATATGGTTATCAGCGGGGCATTCAGGCAGTTAAAAAATACCTCAAATAATGGGATAGCAATACGGTGTCATTAGCATGATTAATTTTTCATAGAAAAAAAACAAAGCATGCACTATAATCTTTCGCTCAGCGTCGGGGCGTAGCGCAGCCTGGTAGCGTACGTGCATGGGGTGCACGGGGTCGCAAGTTCGAATCTTGCCGTCCCGACCAATAAATATCAAAGGCTTACAGATTTTCTGTAAGCCTTTTTTATTGCCCGACAGGCCAATAAGTTCCCTGGCTAGGTCTCAATCTACACTTTGCAGATTCTCCGGGTTTTTAGTATCTTTGAAGCGTAAAAATGACTAAATTATTTTCACAATCGTATAAAACCTGTGACAATATCGTTCTTATTGCTGCGCCTGCGGGTCGCGGCTATTCCAAACTAGCCGACACAGAAAAATAATTCTGGATCAGAAAGAACTGAGCAACATATGTCTATCAAAATTAGTCAAAATTTCGATGCAGGTGCGATTGAGGTTGTTAAAGCGATGCAAGCAGATGCGATTGAATTGAAGTTGCGTAAAGATTCTCATGCTGATATTGCACAATGGTTTTATTTTCGTTTACAAGGCGCACGTGATCAGGATGTGGTGATGCATATTCTGAACGCTGGCGAATCAACTTATCCTGCCGGCTGGAAAAACTACCAGGCGTTAGCGAGCTATGATCGTGAGAATTGGTTCCGTGTCGATACTGAGTTTGACGGCAAGGTAATGACCATCAGTCATTCGCCAGAATTTGATAGTGTCTACTACGCGTACTTCGAGCCGTATAGCTGGGAACGTCATCTGGCTGTGCTGGGTAGTGTTGAGCAGTCGCCGCTGGTGCGGGTTGAGGATCTCGGTAGCACAGTCGATGGTCGCGATCTGAATATGGTGGTTGTCGGCGATCCTGCTGCCAGGAAAAAAGTCTGGATCATTGCGCGCCAGCATCCTGGTGAAACGATGGCGGAATGGCTGGTCGAAGGTACACTGAACGCATTGATTGATGTGGCAAATCCAATCGCCCGCCGTATTCTGGATCAGGCAGTGTTATATATTGTGCCAAATATGAATCCTGATGGTTCCGTACGCGGCAATTTGCGCACTAATGCTGCGGGTGCCAACCTGAATCGTGAATGGATGACGCCATCGCTGGAGACAAGCCCTGAAGTTTTTCATGTGAAGAATAAAATCCATGAAGTTGGCTGCGATCTGTTTCTGGATATTCATGGCGACGAGGCTTTGCCTTATGTCTTCGTTGCCGGTAGTGAAATGCTTGATGGCTTCAGCGAAAAACAGGCTACCGAACAACAGGCGTTTGTGGATAGTTTTGTCGCGGCAAGTCCGGATTTTCAAACTAAGTTTGGCTATGAAGCAAGCAAGTACAATGAAGATGTCCTGAAGCTGGCATCCAAGTACATCGGCCATACTTTCAAGTGTGTGTCACTCACTTTGGAATTGCCGTTTAAAGACAATGCTAACTTGCCGGATATGGAAGTCGGCTGGGATGGCGCGCGCAGCATGAAGCTGGGGGAGGCGATGTTGCAGCCTATCTTGACCTCACTTAACCAGATCAATTAATAACCTACACGTACTAAGCAAACTGGTGACGCACAGCATGGGCATAGAGATAGAACGTAAGTTTCTGGTAGTGGATCAGGACTGGAAGCAGCAAGGGCAGGGCGTTCATTTATGCCAGGGCTATATTTGCTCCGACCCCGGGCGCATTGTGCGTGTGCGCATCGAGGGTGAACATGCTGTGATGACGATCAAGGGCAAGACAGAAGGTTTTTCCCGCGGAGAATGGGAATATCCTATCCCCGTCGCTGACGCAAAAGAATTATTGGTCGGATTGTGCGCACAACCTTTGATCGAAAAATTCCGCTACCGTATCGCTTACGATGGTTTGATCTGGGAGGTTGATGAGTTCCTTGGCGATAATGCCGGATTGGTTGTCGCTGAAGTTGAGCTGCAATTCGAGACCCAGGAATTTGCGCGTCCGGCATGGCTTGGCGCAGAGGTCAGTCACGACCATCGCTATGCTAATGCGAATCTTCTGAAGTATCCGTTTTGCCTGTGGCCTAAATCTTAATCTAATCATGGCTAAATTGGTTTTCACTCAACAGCTCAGTCGGTTTACCTAGGTGCCTGAAGTAGGCGGTTCATAAAATGTCGATTAAAGAATTTTAGACGCTTTTGAAATTGAATCCGCACTATCCATGAGCCTTTCAAGCCATTAATGCTCTGTAAGGCGCATGGATAGTGCGGATGCTACGAATTCTGCGTATTCTTTTAGGGAATTGATAAAAATCCTTTAATCAAGATGGTACTCCAGGCAGAGTTGGTAACCTCGGCCTAGCAATACGTCAGTATTGCGGGCCTGGGATTGTCGACATCGGCTCAATACCGGCGCGAAATTGATTCGGCAACGCAGGCTGGTTTATCACTGCCTTCGCGTTCTATTGTGACTTCCCAAGTCATTTGGGCGCCGTCTTTGATATCTTCTACACTGAGCAAATGCATTTTGGCACGGACTCTGCTGCCTGCCGGGACGGGGGATGCGAAGCGTACTTTATTCAGGCCGTAGTTCACGCCCATCTTGACGTCGCTCATCGTGATTGCGTTTTGCATCAGCATCGGTAGCAGGGATAAAGTCAGGAACCCATGTGCAATCGGGCCGCCGAACGGTGATTCGCGTTTGCTGCGTTCTACATCAATATGAATCCACTGCAAGTCGCCGGTCGCCTCGGCAAACGTATTAATTCTTTGCTGGCTTATTTCTACCCAGTCTGAGGTCGCAACATCCTGACCGACCAGGGATTTGAGTTCTGTTAAATTGTGTATTTCACGCATTTTGTCTCCGTGATAATGATTAGTTTATGCTGCAGGACGACGGCCAAACATGCCCATGCCTTTGATGGTGCAGACCAGTTTGCCATCTTGATTGATGGCTTTCCACAAAGTGACGACTACACCGCGGTCTGGCTTGGACGTCGATGGACGACTTTCCAATGTTTCTGCACTGACGGTCAGAGTATCTCCTGGTCTTACCGGCAATATCCAGCGTACTTCTTCTAAGCCCGGCGATCCCATACTAGCCGAGTCGTTGAGAAACCCATCAACGACCATACGCATAATGATGCCGCAGGTGTGCCAGCCGCTGGCGATCACGCCGCCAAAAATAGAATGAGCGGCGGCTTCTTTATCGATGTGAAAAGGCTGGGGATCAAATTGTTCTGCGAAGTCGATGATCTCGGCTTCGCCAAGTGTGCGCTGGCCTAATTCAATGACGCTACCAGGAATAAAATCTTCGAAATACCATTGATAGGTTTTTACTGTCATGTGCGTCTCCTCGTTTGATACTGCAAGAGATGTTGCGAAGGATGTTACGAGATAGTGCGAGGGTAATTACAAAAACTGGATGCAAGCATAGGTTGCAACGGTCATCAACAATGCAGGTTCGCAAGGGGCAGTGCGTGCTTGTTGATGGCCGGTACTCAGAGTTTTTACTACTTACTTCTTGCTGTTTATGCCGCTTTTTTGAAGCCTGGCTGCGCTACAAAACGTGCCAGATGATGATCCGTATCGCCCAGTGACAGCTCGATAATGGTCAATCGTTTAAACATATGCGCAGCTGGCAATTCGTTCGTCACACCCATGCCACCATGTAGCTGCACCGCATTTTGACCGACAAAACGTGCAGCTTGACCGACCCGTGCTTTGGCTGCTGAGACAGTGCGGCGACGTTCTTCTGCATCACTGGATGAGACCTTAACAGCCGCCAATGTTGCCATCGAGCGCGCCTGTTCCATCTCCATAAACATTTCTGCCATGCGATGTTGTAAGACCTGGAATTTACCAATCGGCACGCCGAATTGCTGACGGGTTTTTAGATATTCCAGGGTCGCGTTGGTAATTGCCTCGATCACGCCAACCGCTTCAGCACATAACAAGGTCACACCATAGTCGGATGCTGCATCGAGTATCTCCCATCCCGCAGACTCAGCACCGATGAGTGCACTGGCCGGTACCTGAACTTGATTGAAACCAATATCCGCAGCACGGTAACCATCAATCGTGCGATAGTCGCGACGGCTGATGCCCGCGCTATTGGCAGCTACGAGGAACAGACTGATTCCTGCTGTGTCACGCTGAGCGCCATTGCTGCGTGCCGATAGGATCAACTGATCCGCTTGCGCACCATGCAGAACGACGGTCTTAGTCCCGTTCAGAATAAATCCGTCAGCATTTTTTGTTGCGGTTGTTGCGATATCAAACAGGTCGTGGCGGGATTGTTTTTCTGCCAGGGCTGCGGCGAGTTTGATTTCTCCGCCAGCGACCTGTTCCAGGACGCCGGTGTGTGCCCCAGCCAGCTTCAAAAATTCTGCCCCGAACACCGTCGCAAAATACGGTTCGATGACGATGCCGCGACCAAGTTCCTGCATCACGATCATCATGTCAATCGCATTGCCGTTAAAGCCTCCCTGATCTTCAGGGATCGGCAGCGCCATGGCGCCTAATTCTGCCAGCGCAGCCCAAGCGCTATCGGATACGCCTTCTGGTGATTCGATGATTTTTTTACGGTACTCAAAATTATAATCTTTGGCGACCCAGCGTTTGATCGCATCGGCAAATTGCTGCTGTTCTTGAGTTAAGCTGAAATCCATTGTGTTCTCCTCACAGACCCAAAATCATTTGGGTGATGATATTTTTTTGTATCTCGTTAGAGCCGCCATAGATAGACGTCTTGCGGAAGTTGAAGTAATAAGATGCGAGCGGAGCGGCATCGTCGTCGCCCATCACACTATGCTCAGTGTCACCATGCATGAAAGACGGATCAAATGGCAGGCTGTAAGGGCCGACCGCTTCTATCATCAATTCGGTCAGGCGCTGCTGGATTTCTGTGCCTTTAATTTTGAGCAAAGACGCTTCCGGTCCCGGACGGCCACTGTCTTGCGAGATCACACGGAGAACAGTAATTTCCAGCGCCATCAATTCGACTTCGAGGCTCGCGACTTTGCTGGCATAGACCGGATCATCAATCAGCGGTTTACCGTTTTTCTGATGTTCATTGGCCACACGTTTGAGAAACTCCAGCTCACGCTTGGCGCGACCGACTGCCGCGATATTGGTACGTTCGTGACCGAGCAGATATTTGGCGTAAGTCCAGCCTTTGTTTTCTTCGCCAATCAGGTTTTGTACCGGTACTTTGACGTTATCGAAGAACACCTCATTCACTTCATGATCTTCATCAAGCATGATGATAGGGCGTACGGTAATACCAGGCGTTTTCATATCGATCAACAGGAAGGAAATACCTTCTTGCTTGCGTCCGCCGGATTCTGTACGCACCAGGCAAAATATCATGTCGGCATGTTGCGCTAGCGTTGTCCAGGTTTTTTGACCATTCACGATGTAATAGTCGCCATCGCGCTCGGCGCGGGTTTTCAGCGAAGCGAGATCAGAACCAGAGCCCGGCTCGGAGTAACCCTGACACCACCAGTCATCGCAATTCAGGATGCGCGGCAGGTAGTAGTCTTTTTGTGCCTGATTGCCGAAGGCCATAATGACGGGAGCGACCATATTGACACCGAATGGCAAGATGGCTGGCGTACCAGCGCGGGCGCATTCTTCTTCAAAAATATGACGCTGCGTTGCCGTCCAACCGGTACCTCCATACTCCTTGGGCCAGCCTGTAGCAACCCAGCCTTGTTTGGCGAGAATCTTATGCCAGTGGACAAAATCTTCGCGTGCCATGCGTTTGTGGTTCAATACTTTTTGTTTGAGGTCGGCCGGTAAATTATCCTCAAGGTAGGCTCGTACCTCATCGCGAAAAGCCAGATCTTCCGCCGTGTAATTCAAATCCATGTTGTCTCCTTTGTTATTGGTCGCTGTACTCTGATCGGCCTGTCAGTCCATTGTCCGCTGAGTCCTCATACCGTATTCGGCCTTTATATAAGTCAATGTAAGAAGTGCTGACATTAGGTATGGAGTATCCGGAAAAAGAACGATATCTACATCATAAATAAAAAAGCACGACCGTTCAAAACTAATTGTACAACGGATTTATATAACGGTGGCAAGCAAATAATTGGATTATTCTGAGCCAGTCCATAACGGGCAATGCATGGGTGGTAACCGGGAAATACTTTAAAAAAAAGCAAAAAAAAGCGGAACAAAGATTTCCGCTTTTTTGATAGATTCCGACTGCGATCTTAATGAAAATGCTCCGAGCCTTGTGCGGGCGTATCGGCGGGCATCTCTGCATGGACCAGGTCAGCATCTGCATCGGGGAAGAGCGGCGCATGACAGTCATCGCAAAATTCCATCGAAAATACATCGTCGATTTTACGTATGTCCGATACGCCGCAATCATTGAGGATTGCAGGAATTTCACCAACACAGATATTCTCAGTAGGGTTATCGATGGCATTGACCTGATCGTCAGGCTGATACAAAGGCCAGACCACACCGTACAACACTTCAGGTGCTGATTTTAATAAAAAACTGATCCGGTATTCTTCAATCTGACCTGGCGAATCTTCATCACCAAACCCTGCGACGATGGTCTGTAGTTCACTGGCGTCGACATCAAGGTGCTGTGTCAGATAGAACACGGCAGAGCGCAGTAACGCAGGCCGTATTTTGATATCAGCTTCGCGGCAGGCGGTATAAAAAGCCTCCGGCATTAACAGGTCGATATGACAGCCCGGCAGCAGGCGGCTCAGTGTGGGTGTTGCTTGCTCAGTCCATTTTTCCAGTGCAACCGTTTTTGCTTGTGCACAATCGAACGGAGCCGCAATCTCCTGCCATTGAAAAAGTGGCTGAGCTTGCGGCACAATCACGACCGCCAGCATAAAACGGATATCGGCCAAAAATGGAATCACTGGCAGTAAGTCTTGTGAGTGTTGCGGTGTAAGCCCTTTTAATTCCGCCTGCGCCAGGCGCTCCAGTAGCACCGCAGTCTCGCTATGATTGCGTGGCAACTGATCGAGCGAATACAGGGTGGGCAGCAAATGCAATCTTGCTTGCGATGTTAATAGACAAGATTGCAATTGCGTCGCGAGTAACTGGGCATGATCTGTTGCAATTTGCCCGGCAGAGATTTCAAAACGCGTCCATGCAAGCACCGGCGCCGTGATCAGCAGCGCATCGAACCACTGACCATCATGCTCAAACGCTTGAGATGTGCTCAATGATTCTAGCGTCTCAATCATCACCTCATAAGCTTCGGGGTGATGTTTAAACACATGCTCGGCAGCGTTGTCGAGCAGGGCGTGATGTGCTTTGAGATTTTTCCTCACTAAAGCATCAAGCTGTTTTTGCCACGCGCCATCCTCAATCCGGCTGGCAGACTGCGATACTGCTACCGCCAGATTGACCAGACGAAGACTTTCCTGCGAGAGCTTGGTACTTTTGTTTTGCGGGGGACGACGCATGTGAACCTTATTTTTTACTGTATTGCGTTTTACCAAAAAGAACTTCTTTTGCCTTGTCATCAACCAGAGGCTTACGCAAATTTGCTAATACCTCGACACCGCGTTGCACCGCAGGACGAGCATTAATTGCATCAAACCAACGCTTTGCATGGGGATAGTCAGCCCAGTCTATGCCTTGGTTTGCTGCTGATCGCGTCCACGGGAAGCTGGCGATGTCAGCAATCGTATAGGTATCGCCAGCCAGATATTCTGTCTCAGCCAATTGCTTATCCAGCACACCGTATAAGCGCTTGGCCTCGTTGGTATAACGATCCACGGCGTAGTCAATTTTTGTCGGTGCGTAGATGCGGAAGTGATGCGCCTGACCGAGCATGGGACCTAGTCCGCCCATCTGAAACATCAACCATTGCAAGGTATTGTATTTTTCACGATCGGTTTTGCCCAATAATTTGCCTGTTTTGCCAGCCAGATACAACAGAATGGCACCAGATTCAAACAAAGAAATCGGCTTGCCGTCAGGACCATCAGCATCAACGATGGCTGGGATTTTATTATTCGGCGAGATTGCCAGGAACGATTCTTTAAACTGATCGCCAGCACCGATATCCACAGGAATCGCACGATATGCCAAGCCACATTCTTCCAGCATGATATGAACTTTGTGACCATTAGGGGTAGGCCAGGAATAAACATCAATCATCAGGGTCTCCAGGAGATTATTGCGCAGTAAAAAATTAACAATTCAAACAAAGAACCCTATTATGCAGAGGTTTCCGTTTGCACGCAGTGATTTGAATTTTTTTGAATAGATAATTATTTTTTGCCGACTAATTATCCGTTCTTATCTTGAGTCGGCTGGCGTTGTAACTTGATAGCTACTTTTGATTGCGTATGGCTGTCGCGGCGATCCGATATGGATAATCAATATAGAAGAGTGTGTTTTTTATTTTAGGCGCACCATTTATGTGACAGAACATAAGTCGTTGATACTGCAATCATGCATACGCATGTGCTGAGCATGAAACTAAAGTGATTGATAGGACGATTCTGTTTTCTGTTTTCTGCAAAATTAATGAGCTCACCAATTACTAGGATGCAAGTAAAAGCAGAAATAAAAACGCAAAGCAACATCGCTAATGCTTCTTTATCCGTGAGATTGCGGCAATGAATAGTGTATTGATGCGCTATCTTAAAAGTCTTATCAAAACCAAATAGATCAAATAGTCCAGCGGTAATAATAACGGCGAAAATGACTAGGGGAATAAACCAGGTAAGAAAATATTTATCATGAGTGGCATCGTTGATCGCTTTGATACTTCGTAGAATGTAAGCAATCATACAAACCCTATTGTTGTCGTGCAGATTAAACCGACTATACGCCCTTACTTGGTGGCGGATTTGCCGGTCACATTTTGACGTTGGATTTTTACCATTCGATTAAGCAAAACTTTGTTTTTAATAGTCTTAGTAAATTACCCCGCTAATATCCTATCAGCAATCATATGAAAAATAAGCGTATTTGGCCTTTTTTAGCTATACATGGAGCCGTATTGTTGTTTGGAAGCGCAGGAGTATTAGGGAAGACACTGGCTGTTACCTCTTTGGCTTTAGTATTTGGTAGAACTTTGTTTGCATCTTTAGGATTGCTCCCAGTACTATTAATACAGGGTCAAGTTACCTGGCGTTCTATACTTGAACTGCCTAAAAGTGTATTCATCTGCGGGATTCTGCTGGCAATCCATTGGCTTACTTTTTTTGCCGCCCTTAAGGTGGCGCCAGTAGCATATGGATTAATGGGATTTGCCAGCTTCCCTTTATTTGTCGCTTGGCTGGAACCATGGTTATTTAAAGAGCCCCGACACACGCACGACTGGATTTCAGCCCTTGTAGTGCTTGTCGGTATGGTAATTATGATGAGCGATGAACGACCAGATCAAATGAGTGAAAAAGGCGCGTTACTCGGATTGTCACTGGGCGTGGTGTCAGGATTTAGCTTTGCGTTACTAGCGTTGCTCAATCGCTGGCAAGGCGCTATTGTGGCGCCGTTTACGCTTGCTTTTTATCAGAATGGTGTTGCTTGCCTAAGCCTGTTGCCGTTTGTTTTGTTTAATAAGGCATTGTCAGGAATTGCGATAAACGGCTGGTTAGGACTTGCGTTGTTGGGTGTTGTCTTTACAGCGTTGTCGCACGGCCTGTTTATGTTTGGTTTGCGTCATGTGTCAACCAGACTGGCGAGTCTATTGACCTCATTGGAACCCGTTTATGGGATCGTATTAGCCTATTTTGTTTTGCACGAGTCACCATCACAAAGAGTAATCGCCGGTTGCGGCATTGTACTGCTAGCGACGTCGATGGCGACATATTTGCATGCTCGTAAAAGCCAATGAGAGATTTTTGTTTGCAATAGGCCACTGTATTTGCACTAAAAATTTACTTAAAAATGCAAAAACGGCGAAGAAATTCTTCGCCGTTTAATTTTTGTGATTCTCTGGTTTACGAACGGGTAATTGGCAAACCCAAGTCTTCCGTCAAATGGATATGTTTCGCCAGTTCGAGTTTGGCGATTGCATTGCGGTGGACTTCATCCGGACCATCTGCCAGGCGTAATGTACGGTTGCCTGCCCATTGTGCTGCCAGCGGGAAGTCGCCTGAAACACCGCCTGCGCCATGCGCCTGAATTGCCCAGTCCAGCACTTGTTGCGTGACGTTCGGTGCCAGCACTTTGATCATGGCGATCTCTGCTTGCGCAAACTTATTGCCGACAGTATCCATCATATAAGCGGCTTTCAGCGTCAACAAACGTGCTGTATCGATCTGAATGCGTGACTCGGCAATGCGCTCGCGCCAGATACTTTGTTCGGATACTTTTTTACCGAAGGCGACGCGGCTGTTCAGACGTTTGCACATGAGTTCCAGTGCCCGCTCTGCGACGCCGATCGCACGCATACAATGGTGAATACGACCAGGGCCAAGACGGCCCTGAGCGATTTCAAATCCACGCCCTTCGCCTAGCAGCAGGTTGGAGGCGGGAACGCGAACGTTTTCAAATAAAATTTCGCAATGACCATGCGGTGCGTCGTCATAGCCGAATACCGGAAGAGGGCGCACGACGGTAATGCCCGGCGTTTTTGCATCGACCAATATCATTGATTGTTGCGAGTGACGTGCGGCGTTGATGTCGGTTTTACCCATCAAGATGTAGACGGCACAGCGCGGATCGCCTGCGCCGGAAATCCACCATTTATGTCCATTGATGACATAGTGATCGCCATCACGATCAATCCGTGTTTCGATATTGGTGGCGTCGGATGAGGCGACGTTTGGCTCTGTCATCGCAAACGCGGAGCGGATTTCACCGCGTAGTAAGGGTTCCAGCCATTGTTTTTTGTGTTCTTCGGTGCCGTAGCGTTCGATGGTTTCCATGTTGCCGGTATCGGGCGCTGAGCAGTTAAATACCTCCGGCGCCCAGCCGACTCTACCCATGATTTCGCACAAGGGAGCGTAATCGAGGTTGGATAAACCCTCTGGAGCACGTGCCGACTTTGGCAGAAATAAATTCCACAAACCTTGTGCTCGGGCTTTTGGCTTCAGGTCTTCAATGATTTTGGTCGCGATCCAGCGGTTACCTTTTTCAAGCCCATTGCGGTCAATTTCTTCTTTGTAGGCTTTTTCATTTGGATAAATATGCTCATCCATGAACTTGAGTAATTTACCTTGCAATTCCTTGCAACGATCCGAATAGTCGAATTCCATGCTTGTCTCCTGATGGGTTAGCCTGCTGTTTTAGGGTTTTGTTTTTTGGTTGCGATATTGAAACATCGATAAAATTTGTTCTATAAAATATGTGTTATTTATTAACGTAACTCCAGCCGAGCTCTGCCATTGGCCGTGCTGCCTCACCGGATTTTTTCGCTTGTGCGCTGGATGCTGTGCCATCGACGTAGCGCTTCATGATGCCTTGCAAAATACCGGCCATGCGGAACATGTTATAAGCAAGATAGAAGCTAAAATCTTCCTGGCGAATTGTTTTGCCAGTGCGCTCGCAATATTTGGCGATGTAATCTTGCTCGCTAGGAATCCCAAGCGCTTTATGATCCAGACCTTTAATGCCACGGAATTGACCCGCAGTCACATGCCAGCTCATGCAGTGGTAGGAAAAATCTGCAAGCGGGTGACCGAGTGTCGATAATTCCCAATCCAGCACCGCCAGAATACGTGGCTCTGTCGGGTGAAACATCGTATTGTCGAGGCGGTAATCGCCATGCACAATGCTGGTGTCATCTCCGGCGGGAATATTATTCGGTAACCAGGCAATCAGATTATCCATCGCCTCGATTTTTTCAGTTTCCGACGCTTTGTATTGCTTGGTCCAGCGGTCGATCTGCCTTGCAAAATAATTGCCGGGTCTGCCGTAATCAGCCAGGCCAATCGCCGCGTAATCAATCGTATGCAATTGCGAAATGACGCGATTCATTTCATCGTAGATATCGGCGCGCTGAGCAGGTGTCATTCCTGGTAGAGACTGGTCCCAGAGTACACGACCATCAACAAATTCCATGATGTAGAAGGCGCGTCCAATGACGTCTTCATCAGCACACAAAGCATATTGCTTCGCTGCTGGAAAGCCTGCTTTATTCAGCGCATCCATGACTTTAAATTCACGTTCTATTGCATGCGCAGAAGGCAGTAGCTTGGCAACAGGCCCTGGTTTGGCGCGCATGACGTAGCGTTGATTACCAGCAGTGATTTTGAAGGTAGGGTTTGACTGGCCGCCTTTAAACTGTTCAACAGTCAGCTTATCAGCCGTTTTCGCATCAAAACCCTCGACATGCTGGCGCATATACTCGGCAAGCGCACCCACTTCAAACTTTTGACGGTCAGCTACCGGCATGGTGCCCATGAATTCTTCAAACATCGTGTCTCCTGTTGATCGCTTTAGAGTGATTTTGGTCTGTTTGAGTAGCTGCCACGATACACCTAGGTGTAGCACTTAGAACATCTCTCAAACATGGTATCAAACTATTCTATCTCAAAAAATCGTACGTCCGTACTATTTTTTAACTGCAGTGAAACTTTCTAGTATTTATAAAAAAACCCATCGGCAAATGCGGATGGGTTTGCTAATTAATAATCAATTTTTTCGGTAGCGTTCTAGGAGTGCAGGATATTCAACACCCCATCTAGCCCGACAAAATTCAATGCTACATCAGCCTGCGCTCTGACGACAGGCTTGGCGCGGAAGGCGACTGACAGGCCGGAAATGCTCATCATCTTGAGGTCGTTCGCGCCGTCGCCCATGACAATGACTTCTTTGGCTGAGATGCCTAGTTCTGCTGCGATGCGTTCAACGGTGCGTTGCTTTTCTAATGCGTCAACGATGCCGCCAATAACTTTTCCGGTCAGTTTTCCCTGATCGATTTCGAGAACATTGGCGTGCGTATAGTCGAGATTGCAACGGGTTTTCATGCGATCGGTAAAGAAGGTAAAACCACCCGATACCAGTAGGGTTTTCAAGCCGGCCTGCTGCACTGTCTGTAGCATGTTTTCTGCGCCAGGAGACAGGCGCACACGCTCGTCATACACTTTTTGCAGAGCGTTTGCATTCAGACCTTTTAGCAAGGCGACACGACGGGTGAGGCTTTCCTGAAACTCGATCTCACCGCGCATTGCCGCTTCGGTGATTTCTGAAACTTGCGGTTTCAGGCCTTGCATATCGGCGATTTCATCGATGCATTCGATGGTGATCAGGGTCGAGTCCATGTCCATCGCAACTAATTTGAAATCGACTAAAGTTTGTGTCGATTCACTGAGTGTCGCGTCCAGATGCGCTGCTAAACAATCTGCTTCGATCTGTGCTTTGAGTACGGCTAACTCTTTTTCACAACGCAGATTTTCAAGGCGAACTGCTTGCGGCGTAATGGCAATAATTTTTTCTGCATGGGTCAGGCCTGCGATGTGCTTGATCAGCGCCAGGTCTGTCGTCAGAATTTGTCTCAGGCCTTGTATGGTTAAGTGCATTTTTTTTGAAATATGTGTAGATGGAATAGAGCTTAGTGCAGCGCACGCAGTGCTGTTTTAATTTGTGTGACTCTGGTTGCCAGATCTGGCATGTTTGCGGTAATCCGCAGCTTATCCTGACCATTGAGTTTGATATGTTTATTTTTTTGTACCAGTTCGATGATGCGCATTGCGTCAATGGGTGGTTTTGGCTCGAACTGTAAAGTCGCTGCTTCGGCATGCGCATCAATCTTGATGATGCCCAGAGGCTTGGCTGCTACGCGCAGACGGTGTGTTTCCAGCAACGTCTTGACTGGCTCAGGCAGTTTGCCAAAGCGGTCAATCATTTCTTCTTGCAAATCATCAATCGCATCCTGTTTGCTGCAATTGGCCAGACGCTTGTAGATGGATAGCCGCTCATGTACGTCACCGCAGAAATCGTTCGGCAGCAGTGCAGGGATGTGCAAATTAATTTCTGTTGTACTGGACAAAGGCGCTGCGAGATCGGGTTCTTTGCCGTTCTTGAGTGAGCGCACCGCCTCATTCAACATATCTGAGTAGAGCTGAAAGCCTATTTCGTGCATCTCGCCGGATTGATTGTCACCCAGTACTTCACCGGCACCGCGAATCTCCAGATCGTGCATTGCCAGATAAAATCCGCTGCCCAATTCTTCCATTTGCTGAATCGCTTCCAGGCGACGATCCGCTTGTTTGGTCAGGGTTTGCACATCGTTTACCAGCAAGTATGCATAGGCCTGATGATGCGAGCGGCCGACGCGGCCACGTAATTGATGTAGCTGGGCCAGACCAAATTTATCGGCCCGGTGCATGATGATGGTATTGGCCGTGGGAACGTCAATACCGGTTTCGATAATTGTCGTGCACAACAAAATATTGTGACGTTGCGCGACGAAATCACGCATGACTTTTTCCAGATCCCGCTCATGCATCTGACCATGAGCGACGACGATGCGTGCTTCTGGTAATAATGCTTCCAGCATCGCTTTACGGTTTTGTATGGTATCGACTTCGTTATGCAGGAAATAGACCTGGCCGCCGCGTTTCAATTCGCGTAAGCAGGCTTCGCGGATCACTGAATCATTTTCGCTGCGGACAAAGGTTTTGATCGCCAGTCGTTTTTGCGGTGCAGTAGCAATGATGGAAAAATCACGCAAACCTTCCAGCGCCATGCCCAGAGTACGCGGGATCGGCGTTGCTGTCAGCGTCAGAACATCGACTTCGGCGCGTAGGGATTTTAAAGCTTCTTTCTGGCGAACACCGAAACGATGTTCTTCGTCGATAATGACCAGACCGAGGCGTGAAAATTTGACATCTTCAGACAATAATTTATGAGTGCCGATCACGATATCCAGCGTACCGTCCCCCATGCCTTTGATAGCTTGTGCAATTTCTTTACCAGAGCGGAAACGAGACAACTCGGCGATCTTGACCGGCCAGTTAGCAAAGCGATCGGCAAAGGTCTGCGCATGCTGCTCCGCCAGCAAGGTAGTCGGTGCGAGAATTGCTACCTGTTTGCCGCCCATGACAGCAACGAAGGCGGCACGTAAGGCGACTTCTGTCTTGCCGAAGCCAACATCGCCGCAGATCAGCCTGTCCATTGGTTTGCCTGATGTCATATCGCCGATGACGGCGGTAATGGCGGCGGCCTGATCGGCGGTTTCTTCAAAGCCGAAGCTATCGGCAAAGGTTTCGTAATCTTTATTCGAATATTCAAACGCATGTCCCTGACGCAAGGCGCGACGGGCATACAGGTTCAGGAGTTCGGCAGCGGTATCGCGAATTTGCTGGGCGGCTTTGCGCTTGGCTTTTTCCCATTGCCCGGAACCCAGGCTGTGCAAAGGCGCATCATCTGGCGACGCGCCGGAGTAACGTGAGATCACATGTAGTTGTGATACCGGCACATACAGCTTGGTATCTTTGGCATATTCGAGATGCAGAAACTCGGTTTCTCCTTCGCCCAGATCCATGCTGATCAGTCCCATGTAGCGCCCGATGCCGTGATTGGTATGCACGACAGGATCGCCGATCTTGAGTTCAGACAAATCGCGCACCATGTGCTCGACCTGAGTGACTGCTTCCTGCTTCTTGCGTCCTATGCGTTTGCCGGAACCTGCGTATAACTCGGCTTCGGTGATAAACACAATGCCGTCAGCCAGTACGCATCCGGCATGTAGCGGTGCGACGCCCAGCATCAGCTTGTCGCTGGCGGTGATGAAATCGCCATAGCCTTCGCACAGCGCCAGTGTGATGTTGTATTCGTTAAAGTACTGTTGCAGCGTCTCGCGTCGTCCCAGCGTTTCTGCGCAGATCAGGATGCGCTGTTTGGATTGCAACAGGAACGACCGTAAATTTGTCAGCGGATCATCGGCACGACGATTGACGGCGACGTCGGGCAGACTGCTGGAGAGCTCCGATGCGGCTGGATCTTTTTGAATAACCCAGCGAGATAGAGATTTGAGTTCAGTAAAAAAATCTTCATCCCGCAAGAAGATGGATTCCGGCGGTAATACCGGCCGTTCACGATCCGATTTTAAGAACTGATAGCGTGATCGGGTATCTACCCAAAACCGTTGAATCGCTTCTTCGATATCGCCGATCAGAGTGAAGTGTGTATGGTCTGGCAAATAGTCGAATAGGGTTGCGCTCTCGTCAAAAAATAGCGGCAGGTAGTATTCAATCCCGGCAGAGGCAATCCCGCCGCCAATATCTTTATACACCATGGAGCGCGACGGATCGCCTTCAAAAGTCTCACGCCAGCGGCCGCGAAATGCAGTCCGCGCCGCCTCATCCATCGGGAACTCGCGCCCCGGCAAGAGGCGCACTTCTCTGACCGGATACAGCGAGCGCTGCGTATCGGCATCAAAGGTGCGGATGGTTTCGATACTGTCACCGAACAGATCCAGACGGTATGGCAGCACCGATCCCATCGGGAATAAATCGATCAGGCCGCCACGTACGGAATATTCTCCAGGTGACATGACTTGTGATACGTGAGTGTAACCAGCCAGCGTTAATTGCGATTTAAGTTTTGACTCATCCAGCGTTTCGCCTTGCTTGAAGAAAAACGTGTAGGCAGCCAAAAACGACGGCGGGGCCATGCGTACCAGCGCCGTGGTGGCGGGTACCAGCAATACATCGCAATTGCCGTTTTGTATCTCATGCAGCGTGGATAAACGTTCCGATACCAGATCCTGATGCGGTGAGAACGCGTCATAGGGCAAGGTTTCCCAATCCGGCAGCAAATGGCAACGCAATTCGGGAGCAAACCACGGAATTTCGTCGAGCAAGCGTTGTGCATCTGCTGGATTTGCAACAACGATGCTGAGCATGCGCTGCTGAGCTTTCAGCGCGGTAGCTGCCTGCGATAAAGCATATGCATCGGCAGAGCCATGTAAAGCAGGAAGGACGAAGCGGTTGCCAGGTTTGGGTAAGGCTTTTACGAGATCAAATGCCATTGCTGAGTGGTCGGGTATCTGTTGGATTGCGGTTGAGCTGCGCTTGAGTTGCTGTTGTATTGCAGTTGAGTCGCGATGGAGCCGCACATTCGTCCGGGCCATATCGCTTACCCGCCCGTAAAACCGGTTTCAACAACGCATGCGAAAGCACTTCAAAGAACTTCGCTGCCATGAATTGGCGGTTAAAATGGCTGCAAATTAATAACTACCTTAATCCCCAATTATAAACGATGCAGCCTTTGCTTTTGAGGAACCCAGTGCTTTGATGACCAGCTCTTTACAAACCGATCTGACCCGCAAAAAATATGTTGCCCTGATTCCCGCCGCGGGTGTTGGCGCGCGAATGGGGGGGGCTGTGCCGAAACAATATTTGATGATTCATGACGTGCCGATTCTCCGTTACACCGTAGAGGCATTTCTGGCGGCGCCCTTGATTGAGCATGTCTATGTCGTTGTCAGCGCGTATGACGCCTACGTGGATGACGCATTGCGTGGACTTGATGCGGCAAGTTACAAAGTCAGTGTTTTACGCTGTGGTAGCGCGACCCGGCGTGAGACGGTACGTAATGGGTTGCAGGCAATTCAGTCCAAGCTTGATCCGGACGACTGGGTGCTGGTACATGATGCGGCACGGCCTGGATTGACGCCTGCATTGATTGAAGAGCTGATCACTCGCGTGGGTGATCATGTCAGTGGTGGTCTGCTGGCGTTACCGGTGGTCGATACTGTGAAGCGACTGCAGGACGGTAAGCTTGCTACCATTTCACGCGAAGGCTTGTGGCTGGCTCAGACGCCGCAGATGTTTCGTCATGCTGCATTGAGTGCCGCGCTGGATGCGGCGGGGGAGGTGACGGATGAATCAAGTGCGATGGAGGCTGCGGGACATGTGCCCATGATGGTGAAAGGTCATCCGCGCAATCTTAAAGTAACTCTACCAAGTGACCTTGCGCTGGTGCAGTCGTATTTGGCGGGTACGCCTGAATAATATTACTGCCGTGGCTATACTGGAGTGGAGTATTAAATTTTTCCTAGATAAAATCTGCGGATGAATGCCTGTTATTGACTATACTCCCCATTAATTCTGAAAAACCTGCTGGCGGTTGTTGTTGATGGAGATGTATTCTCGCTGAAGCGTTCATATTCACATCGCCAGAGCACTAATGCATTGAATGACCGCAGATCATCGGCGTTTTTACGAAGTGTTCGCGGTCTGATGGGGAATCCGGGTTGAATGGTGAACCGACTTGTGAGCAAAGCGTAATCTTCGTCAAATCTTCGTCAAATTCACCCTCACTATTATTTTTGTTAATTACTTATGACTACTAATATATCTGCTGAGAGCAGCGTATCAGCAACTCCTGATCCTCGTTTTCCGCCATTTCGTATCGGGCAGGGCTATGACTGTCACGCGCTGGTGACGGGGCGCAAACTGATTATCGGGGGCGTTGATATTCCTCACACTACGGGATTGCTGGGGCATTCGGATGCTGATGTGTTGTTACATGCAATTACGGACGCCTTGTTTGGCTCAGCAGCTCTCGGTGATATCGGGCGACATTTTCCGGATACGGATAAGCGATTTGCTGGTGCTGATTCACGTGTTTTGTTGCGCGAGGCAGTAGCGCGGTTGCATCTGGCTGATTTTAGAGTTGGCAATCTGGATGCCACCATCATTGCGCAAGCGCCGAAAATGGCACCGCATATTGCGGGCATGGTGGCGAATATCGCCGCCGATCTGCAAGTGGATACCGGACAAATTAATGTCAAGGCTAAAACCAACGAACGTCTTGGCTATCTTGGTCGGGAGGAGGGGATTGCCGCCGAGGCGGTGGTGCTGGTGTTTCGCGTATGACAGGGCTACACTGAAGATGTTTAATACCAAGGAGCACAATGATGGATAAGCAAAATTTAAAAGACCTGTTAAAGCAATTGCACGACAGTTTGCAGGAAGCGGATACGGTGGATGTCGAACTGCGTTCCTTGCTGGAGGCGCTCGATAAAGATATTGTGCAAGTCTTGAGTCGCGATGACACAGCCGGTGATCCAATTTTTACTGCATTGAGTGAGCGCTCTCAAGCTTTGTCAGCACAATTCGCGGCACAGCATCCGAAGCTGGAGCCGGTCTTGCGAGAACTGGGCGGCATGCTAGAAAAAATCGGCGTGTAGCACAGCCACATGCCAGAGTGCATGTATGAGTATCATGCCGATCCGAATAAAAAAAGCCCGCGTTATTGCGGGCTTTTTCATGACCTGCTCTGAGTTGAGCAGCCGGTAGCAGTTCCTACCAAATTACAGACTAAGTTCCAGCACCTGACGACTTACGTCCAATGTCACATCACGTTTTTCGCCAAGCGTCACCATGCGATGAGTTTCAAGCGCAGCCAGAATTGGCGGGATGTTGTCGGCATTTAATTGATAATCTGCCAGACGGGTTTTAACGCCCATTTGCTCGAAGAAATCTTGTGTCATCGTGATCGCTCGATCAATGCGACTGTCTTCGCTACCGTCACGCAGATCCCAGACGCGTTCCGCATATTGCAGCAGCTTGGCGCGCTTACTTTCTTTACGGATTCTTAGCATGCTAGGCAAGACGATTGCCAGTGTCTGGGCGTGATCGATGCCATGTAATGCCGTCAGTTCGTGACCTATCATATGGGTGGACCAATCTTGCGGCACGCCGGTAGAAATCACGCCGTTCAGCGCCATGGTTGCGCACCACATCAGATTCGCACGGACATCATAGTCTTCCGGAGCCGCCAAGGCTTTTGGACCTTCTTCGATCAGGGTTTTCAATAAACCTTCTGCGAAGCGATCCTGTACCGGCGAATTGACCGGATAGGTCATGTATTGCTCCATCACATGGACGTATGCATCGACCGCGCCATTGCCGACCTGACGGATTGGTAGCGTGAAGGTTGTTGTCGGATCGAGGATGGAAAATTTTGGAAAGCAATGGCGACTGGAAAATGCCATTTTCGCTTTAATGGATTTGCGGGTGACGACGCCGCCGCTATTCATTTCTGATCCGGTTGCCGGTAAGGTCAGTACGCTGCCAAAAGCCAATGCCTGCGTGACATTGCGGCCGCCTTTTTCGAGAATCGCCCATGGATCTTCTCCGTCGAACAATGTCGCTGCGGCGATGAATTTGGTGCCATCAATCACTGAGCCGCCGCCCACGGCGAGCAGGAAGTCGATCTTGTTTTTCTTTACAGAGTCGACGGCTTGCATCAGTGTTTCGTAGCTGGGATTCGGTTCGATGCCGCTGAATTCAGTGATGCTACGTGAGCCGAGTGCGTTCATGACCTGGTCGAATACGCCATTTTGCTTGATGCTGCCGCCGCCATAGAGCACTAGTACCTTGGCGTCTGCGGGAATGACTTTATCGAGGTCGGCAATGCGGCCTTTGCCAAACATGATTTGGGTAGGATTGTAAAAATCGAAATTCAACATGAGCGTCTCCTTGAGTTGATATGGCCTGACTTCGCTTTTGTGCTCATTATCCGGATAACTTAATTGCGTTATCCGTAAAGCGGCTAAGCGACAGATAGGTGAATATGTAAATAACAGATCTGGTCGCTATCCTAGCGCAATTTCAGATTTTGTGATCGGTCGTTCTTTTTTTTGATGTGTATTTGCGCGAGGAATAAAAACACGCTGGGCTTTTTATGAAAGTCGGGTGCCTTGTTTGCCTGAATTTTTGCCTTCCATTCGGCGGCGGTTCTGGTGTTGATGATTTCGCTACTCAGGCTCAGGTCGGTCGCTACGCAAATCAGGGTACCTGGATGGCAGGAATTCGCCAGTGCCTCAAGCATTGCCGCATTACGGTATGGTGTTTCTATCAATAGCTGGGTTTGCTTTTCTTTGCGGGAGCGGTCTTCAAGCTCTTTAATCCGCTTGGCGCGTTGCGCTGCATCGGTGGGCAAATAGCCATGAAAGGCGAAGCTCTGGCCATTTAAACCGCTGGCCATTAAGGCGAGCAGCAGGGACGATGGGCCGACTAATGGACGCACTCTGATGCCGCGTTGATGTGCGAGGCGGACTAAGTTGGCACCCGGATCTGCGACGGCGGGTACGCCAGCTTCTGAAATCAAGCCAAGATCGTGGCCGGCCAGTAATGGTGTAAGCAGGCCTTCGAGTGCGGCAGGCGGAGTATTGACATTGAGTTCGCTCATGACAATTTCTTGCAAGGGCATCGCAAGAGGGTGCTGCTGACTCAGCATTTTTAGGTAAGCACGGGTGGTCTTGGCATTTTCAACGACGAAATGTGTCAGCCCTGCGCTCATCTGCTGGACGGTGTCGGGGATGATGCTTTGTAGTAATGTCTGTTGCTGGTCTTCTGCGCAACCTAAGGTATTGGGAATCAGATAAAGTGTGCCGGACATAAGTATACTGGGTAGGGTATATGAATTTGATTGTTGATTGCCCGCATAAGATATGCGGATTATCAATATTTGCTAAGAATACTCCCCTGTTTTATCAAGGGATGCTTGTTTTGCCTAGATGATAATCAGGGTTGGGTAAAAAAACTGACGCCTGCTTGCCGTAACATGCCAGTCAGGGCGATCAGTGGTAGACCTGTCAACGCGGTCGGGTCGCTGCTGTCGATTTTTTCAATAATCGCGATGCCCAACCCCTCATTTTTGGCGCTACCAGCGCAATCATAAGGCTGTTCGATGTGCAGATACGCATCCAGTTCTGCGTCGCTGAGGTCGCGAAATCGCACAGTTGTTGTGATGTCTTCGAGTTGCGTTGTCCATTTGCCAGGAACGCGGGCGTCCAGTAAGCACAGTGCAGTGTGGAATACGACTTCCCGGCCACGCATAGTTTGCAATTGTTGCAGGGCGTTGGCGTGGTTGCCGGGCTTGCCGATCTGCTGTCCGTCGAGCGTGGCAACTTGGTCGGAGCCGATCACCAGCGCGCCGGGTGCGGATTCGGTGATTGCCATGGCTTTTTGCTTTGCCAGTCTCAGCGCGGTCTGTTCCGGAAGTTCACCGGCAAATGCCTGTTCAACAATATCGGGCGAGATTGATTCAAATGGTAGTTGCAATCTAGACAATAATTCGCGGCGATAAACGGAGCTGGATGCTAAAATCAAGCGCACTTTAGTCGGGTTGATGGGCATGTATTTGGAATTTGATAATGAATTTGGCAAGAGTATGGCGTAAAATGCAGTCCATTCATAAAACATTGCCGACAAAATCACAATAATTGCTTGTGGGCTTTGACTTGCATGGGGCAATTCTGGTATTATCGCAGGTTTTCTGGGTTCAAATAATCCTATGCAAGCAATTGTGATCGACGCGTTCTCGTTTTGCCAGCTTAACGAGCACCGTGAAGGCAGTGTTTTAATTGCGGATTTGCCTCGTCTTTCCGAAGAAAGTGCTACGCAGGACGGTGCTCTCACATGGTCATTGACAGGCGCCAAGGATCAGCTTGGCCACCCTCAGCTTACACTGGCTGTGCGTGGTCAGATTCAATTGATGTGTCAGCGTTGCTTGACTCCTTTTGTGTATGAGTTGGATTCGGAATCAGTATTAATTCTCGCCAAAGATGAAGGTAGTGCAGATGAAATAGATGCATTATTGGATAATGACGAGGTTGATGTAGTTGTAGGCAGTAAAACATTGAATATCATCGATTTGATTGAAGATGAGGCGCTGTTAGAAATACCCCAATCGCCCAAACATGCAGTATGTCCAGATGATTCATTAGATTCGTCAGCGGCACCGATTGATGCAGAAGCGAGTAAAAAAGCGTCGCCATTCGCTGTGCTGAAGAAGATAAATGGGCGTACCTAGTGGCATTATTCTGAAAAAACACTCAGGTCGAAGTATTGTTAGGGATTCTTGTTTGTTAATTAATTCGTACAAACAAGTGTGTTAAATTTTAGAAACATTTTTTGAAGTATTAGGAGTTATCATGGCCGTTCAGCAAAACAAAAAATCACCATCCAAGCGCGGTATGCACCGTTCACACGATTTCCTGGTTGCTCCGCAATTAGGTATCGAGCCAACAACTGGTGAAACACATATGCGTCACCACATCAGCCCAAACGGCTTTTACCGTGGTCGTAAAGTATTGAAAACTAAGAACGACGAGTAATCTCTTCTTAGATAGTAAAGCGGCGTAACGAGTCTCGTACTTGGCGCCGCTTTTTTTATGGGAGAAATATTCTTTATTAGAAATTTTCTCTTGTTTTGCCCTCATAAAATCCCTCTTTTTGGTGCGTTTTTATTAATCCCAGAAAGAAATAGTGCGACCTGACTATCTCAATCTTGATAAGATAGCTGCTTCGGGATGAAGTTTAGTATCACTACATGACAATAAAAATTTCCATTGACTGCATGGGCGGAGATCACGGACCGGCAGTCACAGTTGCAGCGGCAGTATCGTTTGCGAACCGCGAACCCGATGCTGAATTTATTCTGGTAGGGCTTGAATCACATATTCAGGCAGAACTGAAAAAAAATCGCGCACTCAATCATCCCCGTCTCTCGATTCTCAATGCCACAGAAGTGGTGGAGATGGATGATCCTATCGAGATCGCTCTGCGCCGTAAAAAAGATTCATCCATGCGCGTTGCAGTGAGCCTGGTCAAGGATGGTCAGGCGCAAGCCTGCGTCTCTGCTGGCAATACCGGCGCACTGATGGCGGTATCGCGTTATGTGCTAAAGACAATGCAAGGTGTGGACCGGCCAGCGATTTGCAGTATGTTGCCTAATCAAAAAAATAAACCAACTTACATGCTGGATCTCGGGGCTAATGTTGACTGCGAACCTTTGCATTTGCATCAGTTTGCTATTATGGGTTCGGCGCTGGTGTCGGCCCTGGAAGGCAAGTCGAAGCCAACGATTGGTCTGTTGAATGTCGGCGAAGAGGATATTAAAGGTAATGACGTCGTAAAAAAAACCGCACAGCTGCTGCGTGCGGATCATGAGCGTGGATTGCTGAATTTTTATGGCAATGTCGAAGGCAATGATATTTTCAAAGGTACAACCGACATCGTCGTCTGTGACGGTTTCGTCGGTAACGTGACGCTAAAAGCTGCCGAAGGTATGGGGCGGTTTGTCAAGAGTACATTGACTGATGCTTTTAAGAGTAGTCCTTTGAATATGCTGGGCGCTTTGATTGCGCGTAGTGCGCTGAAGTCTATTTCCCGCACAATGAACCCATCTAACTACAACGGCGGCAGCTTGCTGGGTCTGCGTGGCCTGGTGTTTAAGAGTCACGGCAGCGCCGATAAGTACAGTTACGAATGGGCGATACAGCGCGCATTCGATGCGGCAAAAAATGATGTATTGTCTCGTATCTCCACATCCATGGCAGAACTGATGCCAGCGACGGACGCGATGTCGGAGGAACTTAATGAACCCATGGCACAGAAAACCGCATGACTTTTTTCAGTAAAATTATCGGTACTGGCAGCTATCTGCCACCCAACAAGGTAAGCAATCAGCAATTAACGGATCAACTGGCTGCAAAAGGGATAGAAACTTCAGACGAATGGATTTTTTCGCGTAGCGGTATTTCTGCGCGCCATTATGCTGCTGCCGATGTGACTTCCAGTGATCTGGCGGTAGAGGCGTCGAAGCGTGCGCTGGACGCCGCTGATATGCAGGCTAACGATATCGATCTGATTATTCTGGCGACCTCAACGCCGGATTTTCTCGGTGGCTTTCCGAGCACTGCCTGCGTTGTACAAAATAAGCTGGGCATTACAAACGGAGCCGCAGCGGTTGATGTGCAGGCGGTTTGTAGTGGCTTTATGTACGCTATTGCCATGGCTGACAGCATGATTAAATCTGGTGCACACAAGAATGTGCTGGTGATTGGTGCGGAAGTTTTTTCCCGTATTTTAAATTTTGAAGATCGTACTACTTGCGTCCTCTTCGGTGATGGTGCTGGTGCCGTTGTTCTGTCGCGCTCGTCTGAGCCTGGTGTATTGGCAACGAAATTGCATGCTGATGGTAGTTACGCGAATATCTTATGCGTACCGGGCAACGTGAGTTCTGGTGCGATTACCGGTAATGCATTTTTGTATATGGACGGCCAGGCGGTCTTTAAGCTTGCGGTCTCATTGCTGGAAAAAGTCGCGAACGAAGCGTTGGAAATCGCCGGCATGGATGCCTCGCAGATAGACTGGCTGATACCGCATCAGGCGAATATCCGCATCATGCAAAGCACGGCCAAAAAGATGCGTATGCCGATGGAAAAGGTGGTCGTTACCGTCGATCAGCACGGTAATACCTCGGCCGCGTCGATTCCGCTGGCTTTGGATGTTGCCGTCAGGGATGGCCGGGTTAAGCCGGGTCAGACAATTATGATCGAAGGCGTAGGTGGTGGTTTTACCTGGGGTGCTGCGATTATCAAGATGTGAGATGGAACCTCGTTGAGATGATTGTTGTCTTGCACGGCTGGTTTTTCTCAACGGCATCTAAATTTTTGTCATTTCCTTCATTAACTTCTTTATTAACCAAGATTTATGACTCAATTTGCATTTGTTTTCCCCGGTCAGGGTTCGCAGGCTATTGGTATGTTGAATGGCTTTGCCGATAACAGTATCGTCCAGCAAACCGTAGCAGAAGCATCCGATGCGTTGCAGTTCGATCTCGCTAAATTGATTGCTGAAGGGCCGAAAGAATCCCTGGATTTAACGACCAATACGCAGCCAGTGATGTTGACGGCGGCGGTTGCCTGTTACCGCGCATGGATTGCAGCTGGAGGCGCTTTGCCAGCCTTGGTGGCAGGACATAGTCTGGGCGAGTATTCGGCACTGGTTGCTGCTGGTGTGATTAATTTTAAAGATGCAGTGCCACTGGTGCGCTTCCGCGCGCAAGCGATGCAAAGTGCTGTGCCTGTAGGGCAGGGCGGAATGGCGGCAATTCTCGGCCTGTCTGATGAGGATGTGATTGCCGCCTGTGCCGAGGCTATTGCGGGGCATGCTGGCGAGGTGGTTGAGGCCGTCAACTTCAATGCGCCTGCGCAAGTCGTGATTGCCGGTTCTAAGGCCGCAGTTGAGCGTGCTTGTGAGATTGCTAAAGCCAAAGGGGCGAAGCGCGCTTTGGCGTTGCCGGTATCCGCGCCATTCCACTCATCTCTGTTAAAGCCTGCATCAGATAAATTGCGTGACTACATGGCTGGATTGACTTTTAATGCCCCTGCCATTCCTTTGATTAATAATGTCGACGTTGCAATCGTGACTGAGATTGTTGCGATTAAAGATGCTTTAGTGCGCCAGGCAGCTAATCCGGTGCGCTGGGTAGAAACCGTGCAAAAAATTGGCAGCAGCGGCATTACGCATGTAATTGAATGCGGTCCAGGCAAAGTATTAGCTGGTTTGACCAAACGAATTCACGGCGAATTAATTGGTGACGCTTTATTTGATCAGGCGTCTTTAGACAAAGTAATGGAAATTCTGAAATGACTCAACAATTAGCAAATCAGGTTGCGCTGGTCACTGGCGCTTCACGCGGTATTGGGAAGGCCATCGCAATTGCGCTGGCTAAAGCGGGTTCCCGTGTAATCGGTACGGCAACCTCTGAATCGGGCGCTTTGGCTATTTCTGAGTATCTGGCGGCAGTTGGGCCGGACGCAGGTAAAGGCGTGGCCTTCAACGTCAATGACGTCGCGCGCTGTTCTTCTTTGGTGGAAGAAATTCAAAAAGAATTTGGTAGCTTATCTATACTGGTTAACAATGCGGGTATCACGCAAGATCAGCTGGCGATGCGCATGAAAGAGGAGGAGTGGGATAATGTTATCTCTACTAATCTGAGCGCTGTCGGACGTCTGTCACGTGCCGTTTTGCGCGGCATGATGAAAGCCAAGCATGGCCGCATCATTAATATTACTTCGGTCGTTGGTTCCTCCGGTAATCCGGGTCAAATGAATTATGCCGCTGCCAAGGCAGGTGTTGCTGGAATGAGCCGCGCTCTGGCGCGTGAAATTGGTAGCCGCAATATTACTGTCAATTGCGTGGCACCGGGTTTTATCGATACTGATATGACAAAGGCGTTAACTGAGGATCAAAAAGCGGCGATTTTGCAACAAATTCCGCTGGCAAGATTGGGACAGCCGGAGGATATTGCCGCTGCAACTTTGTTCCTTGCGTCGCCTGATGCTGGCTATATTACCGGTACAACGCTCCATGTGAATGGTGGTATGTATTTAGGTTAAAATGATTTTATTGATATTTATCACAACAATCGCCGAAATTAGACGGAGATGTGCTGGTAAAATCCTTACTTGCTTTTTTTGCGCACAAACCTGCTAAAATGCGCGCACTTTCTGTAACCACTCATGGAGAACCATATGTCAGATATCGAACAACGCGTTAAGAAGATCGTCGCCGAGCAACTGGGCGTCGCAGAAGCAGACATCAAAATTGAATCTTCCTTCGTGGACGATCTCGGTGCTGACTCCCTCGATACAGTAGAACTGGTCATGGCACTCGAAGACGAATTCGAAATGGAAATCCCTGATGAACAAGCTGAGAAAATCACTACTGTTCAGCAAGCAATTGACTACGCTACTGCGCACGTCAAGGCCTAATTCAGCAGCGCTGCAGTGCTTTTGATGTGCTGCCCAGAATCCAAGCATAACCAGTTTTCAAGTCCAGGAGAAACGCTTGAGCCGTACGCTTAAACGTCGTGTCGTGGTCACCGGTCTCGGTTGCGTTTCGCCAGTTGGCAATACTATTGCTGACGCATGGGGAGCCGTGACGGCAGGTAAATCCGGTATCGCCACGATTACCAAATTTGATGCAACGCCTTTTTCTACGCATTTTGCTGGAGAGGTAAAAGGTTTCAACGTCGAGGATTATCTCCCGGCTAAAGAAGCCCGCAATATGGATACCTTCATTCATTTTGGTATCGCTGCCGGGATGCAGGCTTTCCGGGATAGTGACATTACCGTGACGGAAGAAAATGCCGATCGTATCGGTGTCATCGTAGGCTCTGGTATTGGCGGTTTGCCTTTGATTGAGGAAACCAAAGAGGTGTTGACTGAACGCGGTCCCCGTCGTATCAGTCCATTCTTTGTTCCAGCCTCAATCATCAATATGATTTCTGGTCATTTATCGATTAAGTTTGGCTTGAAAGGGCCAAATCTGGCGATTGTGACAGCTTGTACTACGGGCCTGCATTGCATCGGTTCCGCTGCCCGCATGATTGAATATGGTGATGCCGATGTCATGATTGCCGGTGGCGCTGAATCAACGATTTCTCCGTTGGGGCTCGGTGGTTTTGCCTCTGCCCGTGCATTGTCTTCTCGTAATGATGATCCTGCGACAGCGTCTCGTCCCTGGGATAAAGACCGTGATGGTTTTGTTCTTGGCGAAGGTGCTGGTGTCATGGTGCTGGAAGAGTATGAACATGCGAAAGCTCGCGGTGCCAAAATTTATGCGGAAGTTTTAGGCTTTGGCATGAGCGGTGATGCGTATCACATTACATCGCCCTCAATGGACGGCCCGCGTCGCAGTATGTTGAATGCGATGAAAAATGCCGAGATCAATCCGGAACAAATTGATTATCTGAATGCGCATGGTACTTCCACGCCTTTGGGTGATAAAAATGAAACGGATGCGATCAAAGCGACTTTCGCAGATCATGCCTACAAAATGACAGTTAATTCGACCAAGTCGATGACAGGTCACTTGTTGGGTGGTGCTGGTGGCCTGGAGTCTGTATTTACCGTGCTTGCATTGCATAACCAAGTATCTCCTCCAACGATCAATATCATTAATCAGGATCCGGAATGCGATCTCGATTATTGTGCGAACACAGCCAGAGATATGACCATAAATTTTGCGATGAAAAATTCTTTTGGCTTTGGTGGTACTAACGGTACATTGATTTTTAGTAAAATTTGATTGGCTGCTGTTATAACTAACGCGTAAGTTTTGCCGGCACTTTGATTCTTTGGATTAAAGTGCCGTTTTCTTTTGGTGCTGCCATGTCAATTGCTGTCTCTGTCCGTATTTTGCCATCGCGCGGATTACTTTTAGCTAGCTGTGCCATGTTGCTCATTGCAATGGTGGCGGCGGCATATAGTATTTTCATGCTGCAGCTTAATAACATCTTGCAATTTGCTTTGCTGTTTGTGCTGAGCACGCTAATGGTGGCGCGTTTTATACTACTGATCAAAAGGCGCTCAGCATATAGTCTGGATATCGCTGCTTCAGGCCGTATGATAATCAGAAAATTTCCTGGTAATGGTAAAGATGCCACGGTGATGGTGGTTCAACTGTGCCGGGAAACGACACTTTGGCCATGCCTCATGATGTTGCATTTACGTCCGGAGCAGGGTGTTGTGCAGATTGTGCCGGTTTTGCGTGATAGTGTTGATGCATCTGCCTGGCGCGCTTTGAGTGTGTCGTTACGCTGGCTTGCCGTTCATGAACGTAATCAGAAAAATACATCGCTGACGATGGGGAACTTTTAAGCCTCGCTATGCATCTATCTACATATAATCGCGTTGAGATTACCCCGAACCTAGGAAAGAGTGAGTGACGACAGAGCGCGAGATTGATCAACTCCTTGTTGAGCGTGTGCAGCGCGGTGACAAAAAGGCATTTGAGCTTCTGGTTTCCAAATATCAAAGGAAACTAATGCGGCTCGTCTCTAGGCTCGTCCATGATCAGGCAGAAGCGGAGGATGTCGTGCAAGAGGCCTTCATTAAAGCCTATCGTGCACTCGCGAATTTCAGAGGCGATTCTGCGTTTTACACATGGCTATACAGAATCGGCGTCAACACTGCCAAAAACTATCTGGTCACTCAGGGACGTCGTGCCCCGACCTCAACGGACTCAGATATCGAAGAAGCAGAAACTTTTGCCGACGCCGAGGGACTAAGAGACATTAATACTCCGGAGTCCCTGCTGGCCAGCAAACAGATTGCCGATACCGTCAATAGCGCGATGCAGGCTTTGCCAGAAGAACTACGTAACGCGATTACTCTGCGAGAAATTGAAGGACTTAGTTACGATGAAATTGCGGAAGTGATGTTGTGTCCGATCGGCACAGTGAGAAGCCGGATTTTTAGGGCGCGTGAGGCAATTGCCGAAAAATTACGACCGGTGCTCGGCACCAGTCTGGATCAGCGATGGTGACCTGACCCTAGCTGTAAGCTGTAAGCTGAAAGCTCTCAGATGAGCAGCAAAACAGATCAAAAGAACAGGCAGTAAAAAATGTGGATAAAATCATGAACATAGATCACACCAAAAAAGAAAGCATTTCAGCTTTGCTCGATAATGAGTTAAGTAATGCACAACTGGACGCGATGCTCGCCAGTTTGAGTCAGCATGCCGATGTGGACGAGCGACAAGCCTGGAATATCTACCACCAGATCGGCGATGTCTTGCGTTCAGATGATTTAGCAATAAATGTCAGTCCTGGATTTTCCTCCAAAATGAGCGCATTGCTGGATGCCGAGCCGGTAATCCTGGCGCCGAAACCTATCGCACATCTTGCGACAAATCTAAGCCAGAATGCTGATAAATCTCGTTTCACCCGTTATACCGCCATGCTCAGCGTTGCTGCAATGGCCGTGCTGGCTTTTATGCTTGTTCCACAAATTACACCTTATATTCACGGCAACAGTGCATCTTCAGTTCAGATGAGTAAAGCGACTGAAGCTCCAAATAGTCCTGTGCAATTAGTTGCCGACGCTATTACAGCGCCAGCAATGGAATCAAAAAATAAAGCGCCAGATGAAATCGAGATGTTGCGCGATCCACGGCTGGATAGTTATTTACAGGCGCATCAAAAATTTTCTCCGTCTATTGTCAGTGGTTCGCAATTGGCCAATCACATAGCCGGTAGCGCGGTGGGCAGTGGGGTTAGCAACGGTATTGAAAACGCAGCAGCTCCAGTTCCAGCTGCGGCCTCCGCCTCATCCGCTTCATTTGTTCCGGAAAAGTAGACTCTATGTTGTTTAAGCGTTTATCTTTTTCTCTCTTTGTGCTGACGACAGGACTGGTAGCATCGCCGATCTTGTGCGCGCAAAGCCAGGACGCACAAGATGTGCAGACGATGCTGCGCAAAGTGCAGACTGCTGCACAAAAATTAAATTACACCGGCACTTTTGTTTATCAGCAAGCGAACCAGATGCGTACCTCACGGATTACGCATCTTCTGGACGGTAACGTAGAGCTGGAAAAATTAGAAATTCTGGATGGCAAACCCCGTGAATATATCCGGCGCAATGATGAGGTCAGTTGCTATCTACCTGAGAGCAAAACCATTCAAGTCGAGAAGCACGTCACCCAGGAAATTTTCCCGGCCTTATTGACCAGTAATGCACAATCATTACCTGAGTCCTATCTGATTAAAAAAGCAGAGCAGAGTCGCGTTGCCGGTGCGGAATGCCAGATACTGAGCTTTGAGCCTAAGGATATGTATCGTTATGGCTATCGTCTCTGCATGGATAAATCCACTGGTTTGCTGTTACGTGCCCAGACGGTAAATGCAAAAAATGAAGTGATCGAGCAGATCGCTTTCACCCAGATTTTAGTTGGTGAAGTCGATAAAAATCGCGTCAAACCAAGTTTTCAAAACACGGCGCAATGGCATATTGAAAATCTGACGGTGCAACCCAACATTAACTCCGGTTGGGTAGTCAAGGCTTTGCCTGCGGGGTTTAAAAAGACTCGTGAGATGAAGCGTCTGATCCCAATCAATAATGCAGCGGCATCATCCGATGCCAGCCAAGCCAAGCCCCATCAGGTCATACAAATGATTTTTTCTGATGGACTCGCTGCCATCTCCGTGTTTATCGAGCCGGACACTCAGGGTCGGACCGAAGGTAGTTTGCAGCAAGGGGCGGTGACTATTATGGGAAAGCGCCAGGGTGAGTATTGGTTGACGGTAGTAGGAGAAGTGCCTTTAGCTGCAATTAAGCAAGTCATGAACTCTATTGAATTTAAACCTAAATGATGACGCCATGAAAAAATCTACATTTATTTCTGTCGACAAAGTCGTTTCTACTTTATTACTTACTACCTGTTTCGGCTTTATTACTCCCCCAATCATTGGGGCTGCACCAGTTGAGGCGGCTCCCGCTGTTGTCGGCGGTTTGCCGGATTTTACCGATCTGGTAGAAAAATCAAGTCCCGCCGTAGTGAACATCCGCACGACAGAGAAAATCCAGCAAGGCCAGCTAGGCATGGGTGGTGATGATGAGCAGATGCAGGAATTTTTCCGTCGCTTCTTCGGCATGCCTATACCGAAACAACAACCAGCACCGGCGCCAAAAGGTCGTAAGCAAGCTCCTCAGCAGCAAGAAGAGGAAGTGCCGCGTGGCGTAGGGTCGGGTTTTATTATTTCACAAGACGGTTACGTGCTGACCAATACCCATGTGGTTGAGGGCGCGTCTGAGGTCTACGTCAAGCTGACGGACAAGCGTGAATTCAAAGCGAAAGTGATCGGCACGGATAAGCGTACGGATGTCGCGGTATTGAAAATCGACGGTAGCAAACTTCCGCGCCTGACAGTGGGTGATTCCGATAAGATCAGAGCGGGTGAATGGGTGCTGGCGATCGGCTCCCCATTTGATCTTGATAATACGGTGACCGCAGGGATCATCTCCGCCAAGGCGCGTGATACAGGCGACTTCCTGCCTTTAATTCAGACAGACGTCGCAGTTAATCCTGGTAACTCGGGCGGTCCGCTGATTAATATGCGCGGTGAAGTTATCGGTATTAATTCGCAAATCTACAGCCGCTCAGGTGGTTATATGGGGATCTCGTTTGCGATTCCTATTGATGAGGCGATGCGTGTCGTTGAGCAATTGAAATCCGCAGGGCGCGTGACTCGTGGTCGTATCGGTGTAGCGATTGATGATTTATCGAAAGAGGTTGCAGAGTCGATTGGCCTGCCAAAAGCTCAGGGAGCCTTGGTCACTCGAGTGGAGCCTGGCGCACCGGCAGAAAAAGCAGGCGTTCAGGATGGTGACGTAATCTTGAAGTTCAATGGCATCACTGTTGAAAAGAGAGCGGATCTGCCGCGTATTGTCGGTATGACGAAGCCAGGCAGCAAGGCGACGATTACCGTCTGGCGCAAAGGCGCGGCCCGCGATCTGGCTATCACCGTTTCTGAGGCAGAGCCGGATACCAAAGCCGCGCAAAAAACCGATAAAAAACCGAAGCGTGATCAGGCCACCAATGCGCTCGGTATCTACGTTGCCGATATGAGCGCCGCGCAAAAGAAAGAACTGCCTGGCGTAACAGGTGTTGTGATTGAGTCGGTTGAAGGGCCTGCAGTACAGGCAGGCTTAAATCAGGGCGATATTATCCTCATGCTGAATCAGATTGACATCAAAGATGCCAAGCAATTCGCAGCGATGGTGTCCAAACTAGATCCGAAAAAAGCGGCATCACTCTTGGTACGCCGTGATAATTTTTCTCAATTTATCCTGATACGTCCGACGTCACAATAACCGTACTCAAAGAATCGATTTAGCTTAAGAGTGTAATTCGATCAAAACTGCCCGCAAAACTGCGGGCAGTTTTTTATTCGCTGCGTGATATTTGTCAGCAAACGAGGTGCTTCAAAAATCCCGATTGTGCAAACTCACTCAAACGTTACGCCTGATGTCATCGCCGACTATAATGCTGCCTTAATCTACTTAATTCGTTCTTAATGTCTCCTGGTGCTGTCATTTAACGCAGTATTCAGTGGTTTTAGTTTATGTTGTGTATCGCGCCGACATTCCAGGTTGATTGCTTTTTGCCTGATGTGGCGTGTGAATTTTTAAGATACTCTGGAGTAGTATGTTTTCATGCCCTTCATAAAATAAGCGGATTAATGCCTATTTTTTTAAAAATAATGGGGAGTATCCGTATATGTCCTCTGTCAGCAACCACCCGATGATACAGTTCACTCTATATTCCCGTAGTTATTGCCATCTCTGTGACGACATGCTTGAGCAATTGCAGGCATATCTCGATTCCTATCCGGATTGTCCTGCCTTTGCTGTTAAGGTTCTGGATGTCGATGCAGATGAGGCGTTGCTGGCACTCTATGATGAGCTGGTGCCGGTATTGATCGGGAAAAAAGAACATCAGACGGCACAACAGATTTGTCATTACTTTTTAGATCAAACAAAATTGGAAGCGTTTTTACATGGGTGATACAGCGACATTTTCGCTATTTGATTATGCGGGCGAAGTAATTTGTGGTGTCGATGAAGCAGGTCGCGGCCCTTTGGCTGGACCGGTAATGGCCGCTGCCGTTATTCTTGATCCGCTTCATCCGATTGCCGGTCTGCGCGACTCTAAAAAGCTGAGCGAGCAAAAACGTGATCAGCTCGCTATCGAGATCAAACAACATGCCTTGGCCTGGGCAATCGCCGAATGCTCTGAGGAAGAAATCGACCGACTGAATATTTTGCAGGCCACCATGCTAGCGATGCGGCGTGCTGTCGAAGCATTAAAAATCCAGCCGACGCTGGCACTGATCGACGGCAACCGGTGTCCTGTCATGTCCGTGCGGTCTGAAGCCATTGTGAAGGGAGATGATAAAGTGCAGGCTATTTCCGCCGCATCGATTTTGGCAAAAACGGCACGAGATCACGCACTGGCACAACTGCATCTGCAATATCCGAAATATGCACTCGATCAGCACAAGGGTTATCCGACTGCGCTGCACCTTGAGCTCTTGCGTGAACATGGTGTTTCGCCGATACATCGCAAATCTTATGCGCCTGTCAAAGCACTGCTGATCCAACGTTAACCATGGCTGAACTACGCTGATATGAAATCCATTACTTCGCGCGATAATCCGCTCTACAAAGAATTAAAGCAACTCGCCACCAGTTCTCAGGTTCGTCGTAAATCCGGGCGCACTTTGCTTGATGGCGTCCATCTATGCGAAGCTTACTGGCACCATCTTGGTGCGCCGCACATGTGTATCGTCGCTGAATCCAGTGTCCAGCATCACGAGGTGTCTTCGATACTTGCCCTATGTGCATCTGCTAAATCTGCTGAAACTACTGAAGTGCAATGTATTTGTTTGCCGGATGCTTTGTATAACGCTTTAAGCCAGGTTGAGCACGGCGTCGGTATTATGTTTGTCGTCGCGACACCGCAAGCAATGACACCAGACGTGCTGCAAGAGTCGGCTGTCATGCTCGACAATCTGCAAGACCCCGGTAATTTAGGATCGATTTTGCGTAGCGCCGCCGCCGCAGGTATCCGTCATGTATTTTGCAGTCCGGGCACCGCTTTTGCCTGGTCACCCAAAGTCATGCGAGCGGGTATGGGCGCTCATTTTTTATTGAATATCGTTGAAAATGCCGATCTGCATCATCTGATCAGTCATGCGGCAATCCCGGTTCTGGCAACAAGTTCGCACAATATACAAACGATTTATCAGGCGCAGCTCAATCGCCCTGTTGCCTGGTTGTTCGGCCATGAGGGGCAGGGCGTAGCGGAAGACTTAATGGCGCTTGCGACGGACTCTGTGACCATACCGCAGCGCCCGGAGATTGAGTCACTGAATGTGGCGGCCAGTGCTGCGATCTGTTTTTTTGAGCAAGTGCGGCAATCGCTTTAGGCGAAATAATTTGTAGCAATTATTTATAGTAAGCAAATTAAAAAAGGACATGAATTTCCATGTCCTTTTTATTTTTCAGTTACTTCGCTGATTAGTTGAGGTTGCTGACTTAATTAACTTAATTAATTTAATTAACTTAATTAATTTAGCGATCTAATTCAGACTAGCTTGTTTTACGTAGCGCAATTCTTAATAGGCCATCATCAACTCAGGTGCTTATCCAAGGTCAGCGCAGCATATGCAAGCTCGGGTTAGCGCGTATTGGTGTTTTTTTGTTTGCTGCCTGTGTTTCTCCGTGATTGAGTTTAAACACACTTACAATACCGGCCAGTCCCGCGGCCTGATCGTTCAGTGCCTGTGCTGCTGCCGATGCTTGCTCTACCAGTGCTGAGTTTTGCTGCGTCATATTGTCCATCTCGACAATCGCATTATTTACCTGCTCTATGCCGGAACTTTGCTCCTGACTTGCCGCTGAGATCTCGGCAACAATATCCGTCACTTGTTTGACGCTGGCGACTACTTTTTGCATTGTGGCGCCCGCCATTTCGACTAATTTTCCTCCGGCGTCGACTTTCTCTGCCGAGTTGTCGATTAGTACCTTGATCTCTTTCGCTGCTGCCGCGGAGCGTTGTGCGAGGTTACGGACCTCACTTGCAACGACTGCGAAACCACGTCCCTGTTCGCCAGCACGGGCGGCTTCGACCGCCGCATTGAGCGCCAGAATATTGGTCTGGAATGCGATGCCGTCAATCACGCTGATGATGTCGACAATTTTTCTGGACGATTCATTGATGGAACCCATAGTGTCGACAACCTGACCGACCACGGTACCGCCTTGAGACGCTACTTCAGAGGCAGAAATGGCCAGCTGATTTGCTTGTTTCGCGTTGTCAGCATTTTGTCTTACTGTCGACGTGAGTTCTTCCATCGTCGAAGCGGTTTCCTCTAGTGATCCGGCCTGTTGTTCTGTCCTGGAGGATAAGTCCAGATTGCCAGCGGCGATTTCGCTCGATGCCGTCGTGACCGACTCTGCTCCAGTGCGTACCTGACTCACAATGCTGGCAAGATTGTCTCGCATCGTCTTGATCGCAAATAGGAGGCTATGCTGATCGGATGCGCTGGTATCAATCTCGACGGTGAGATCACCAGCCGCAATTTGCTCTACAATACCTGCGGCATAATCCGGCTCGCCACCGAGTTGGCCGAGAATTTTGCGCAACATATGCCATGCCAGACTAGCGACGATAATCATTAATGCTGCGCCAATAGCTAGAAGAGTAAATGCCTGTTTCCAGAATTCGTCATTGATATCGTCAATGTAGGTACCCGTTCCGACCAGCCAATCCCATGGAGCAAATTTGATGACGGCATACATTTTTGCCACCGGCTCTTTGACTCCTGGTCTGGTGCCATCCGCTCTGACGATACCGACTCTATCTTTTGCCAATGCTGCTCGATAACGATCGCCTGATGTCTTCATATCCTTCTGCGGCACACCGATGCGGGATGCATTGGGATGGACGTATAGCAGATCCGTTGTGTAGTCACGGACAAAAAAGTACAGGTCATCTTTATGCAGGCTACCGATTGCGAGTTTGGCTTGTTTCTGCGCCTCTTCTTTGCTGAGTTTGCCTGACTGTTCCAGCGCATAGGCTTTATCAATCGCACCGCTTGCCATCTCTACCATGTTTGAGATTTGCGCTACTCTCTCGGACATCATGGTCTGATGCAACGTATACAGCGACACGGACGCGATGACCGTGATGCCTAGCAAAGTGCTGATACACAATAAAATGATGCGGGTACGGAGTTTCATTGTCGCCTCTCTTGAGTGTTTTTATAGGGGTGTTATGTGGAGACTACATCAGTAAACACGGACATCCGACTTAATTTCTTGCAGTATCGTCGTAGAGATTTCTTCAATCGATTTTGCCGTAGACGATAACCAGCGTATTCCCTCGCGACGCATCATGGCTTCGGCCTCATTAATTTCATAGCGGCAGTTTTCCAGCGAGGCGTATTTGCTTCCCGGCCGGCGTTCATTACGTATTTCGGACAAGCGTTCAGGCGCAATACTGAGACCAAAAATTTTCGCTTTAAACGGCGGCAGATTCGATGGCAGTTTGCCGCGCTCAAAGTCATCGGGAATCAACGGATAATTTGCCGCCTTGATCCCGTATTGCATCGCCAGATATAAACTGGTCGGTGTTTTGCCCGAGCGTGACACTCCTACCAGAATCACATCAGCCGCAGATAAATTTTTGTGTGACTGTCCGTCATCATGGGCCAGAGAGAAGTTAATTGCCTCAATCCGGTTTTTGTACTCTTCCGAATCGGTCATATTGTGACTGCGGCCGATGGTATGTGTTGATTTGACACCGAGTTCCTGCTCCAAAGGGGCAACAAAAGTCTGAATCAAATCCATGTGCATACCTTTGGACTTAAAGACGACGTCAGCCAGATCGGTTTTAACCAGTGTGGAAAATACAATCGGACGGTTGCCGTCAGTGACCAGGGCTTCATTGATGCGACGCACTGCATCATGGGCTTTATCTACAGTATCGATGAATGGCAGTCTGACCTGTTTGAATTTCAGGTCAAATTGGGTCAAAACTGAGTGGCCAAAAGTCTCTGCGGTGATCCCCGTACCATCGGAAACAAAAAATACCGTACGGTTGGCGGCAGGCATAGGGGTGTGTTGTGGATCAGGCATGGGGCGCTTTGTCTATGTTGTGAAGGAAATGCACAATAAAACTCTTTCTATGCATATAACAAAAAAGACGCTAAATTCTCATGACGCATGGGCAAATTTTGCAGGACACCATGTAAAATGGCTGGCGATAGGTTTTCTCGTCTATGTATTAGTGTCTGAGTCTATTTAGTCTATTAGCGTTAAGAATAACAAAAAAACAGCGATGGACGAAGCAACACGGTGCAGTTTGTATGGAAAACAGCAAAGATTTCTTACCATAAAAAAGAGGTTGTTATGTCCAACGCAGCAAATACCGGGGCAACTTACGTCGCTTCGTTTGAGCATTTACGCATGACGGATGTTGAATCCGTCGGCGGAAAAAATGCATCTTTAGGCGAAATGATCAGCCAGCTTGCAACAGCTGGTGTCCGTGTGCCAGGTGGATTTGCCACCACAGCACAGGCTTTCCGCGATTTTTTGTCTTACAGCGAAAATGGCGGCGCACCACTGGCGCAGCGCATTGCCGACCGCCTGGCCAATCTGGATATTGATGATGTCAAAGAGCTGGCAAGAGCCGGTGCGGAGATCCGTCAATGGATTATCGACACACCGTTCCAGCCGCGCCTGCAACAAGAAATCGAAGAGTTCTATAACCGTCTCGTTGCGGAGTCAACTGCGGAAATGTCATTTGCAGTGCGTTCTTCCGCAACTGCTGAAGATTTGCCCGATGCGTCATTTGCCGGTCAACAAGAGACTTTCCTGAATGTCGTCGGCATCGACAACGTGCTGGAAGCAATGAAGCATGTTTTTGCCTCGTTGTATAACGATCGTGCAATTTCCTATCGCGTGCACAAAGGCTTTACCCATGCAGAAGTTGCTCTGTCTGCCGGTGTTCAGCGCATGGTGCGCTCCGATTTGGGAGCGGCTGGCGTGATGTTCACGATTGACACGGAGTCTGGCTTCAAGGATGTCGTCTTTATTACTTCTAGCTACGGTCTTGGTGAAACAGTGGTGCAGGGTGCAGTAAATCCTGACGAATTTTATGTTCACAAACCGATGCTGGAACTCGGCAAGTTACCAGTGATTCGCCGCAATATCGGCTCCAAGCTGATCAAGATGGAATTTACCGGCGAAGCCAAAGCAGGCCGCTCTGTGAAGACTGTCGATGTGCCGGTCGAAATGCGTAATCGCTATTCGCTGAACGATACTGAAGTTGTTGAGCTGGCAAAATACGCAGTCATCATTGAAAAACACTATGGTCGTCCTATGGACATCGAGTGGGGCAAAGATGGTCGTGATGGCAAACTCTATATTTTGCAGGCGCGTCCGGAGACCGTGAAGTCGCAGCAAAAAGCGACCGACGCACAACAACGTTTTAAACTCAAAGGCACTGGTACTGTATTAGTATCCGGTCGTGCCATCGGTCAGAAGATCGGCGCAGGACGTGTCCGTGTGATTCATGATCCATCCGAGATGGAGCGTGTACAACCAGGTGACGTTTTGGTTGCCGATATGACAGATCCAAACTGGGAACCTGTGATGAAGCGCGCTGCAGCGATTGTCACGAATCGCGGTGGCCGTACTTGCCACGCAGCGATTATCGCGCGCGAACTCGGTGTACCTGCCGTGGTTGGCTGTGGCGATGCAACCGACATACTCAAAGACGGCACGCTGGTAACGGTTTCTTGCGCTGAAGGTGACGAAGGTAAAATCTACGACGGTTTGCTGGAAACTGAAGTGACCGAGGAATTGCGTGGCGAATTGCCTAAGCTGCCATTAAAAATCATGCTGAACGTCGGCAATCCGCAACTGGCATTCGATTTTCAATCCGTCCCGAACGAAGGTGTTGGTCTGGCGCGTCTGGAATTCATCATCAACAATAATATAGGTGTACATCCCAAAGCGATTCTGGAATACCCGAACATTGATGCAGACCTGAAGAAGGCAGTTGAGTCTGTGGCGCGTGGACATGCATCCCCAAAAGCGTTTTATGTCGATAAACTGGCCGAAGGCGTGGCAACGATTGCCGCAGCGTTCTGGCCTAAAAAAGTGATTGTGCGTTTATCGGATTTCAAATCGAATGAGTATAAAAAACTCATCGGCGGCTCACGCTACGAACCGGATGAAGAAAATCCTATGCTCGGCTTCCGTGGTGCAGCCCGTTACCTGGCGAGTGATTTTGCCGAATCATTCGAGATGGAATGTCTCGCCATGAAACGTGTTCGCAATGACATGGGATTGACCAATGTCGAAATCATGGTGCCGTTTGTCCGCACCTTGGGTCAGGCAGAAAAAGTAGTTAATTTGCTTGGCAAGAACGGTCTGAAACGCGGCGAAAACGGCCTGCGCCTGATCATGATGTGTGAAGTCCCATCGAATGCGATTCTGGCTGAAGAGTTCTTGCAATTCTTTGATGGCTTCTCGATCGGTTCCAACGATCTGACTCAGCTCACGCTGGGCTTGGATCGTGACTCGGGTATGGAATTGCTAGCAGCTGATTTTGACGAACGCGACCCTGCGGTGCGTGCCTTGCTATCCAAAGCAATTGCTGCTTGCCGCAAGCTCAATAAGTACGTCGGTATTTGTGGCCAGGGACCATCGGATCATCCCGACTTTGCAGAATGGCTGATGAGAGAGGGAATCGAATCCATTTCCCTGAACCCTGACTCGGTGATTGATACCTGGCAGAAGCTGGCAGCAGTAGCTAAGTAATACGGCCTGATCCAACGAGGTAGAGCAGTGACTCGCCGCACCGCCCGACAGTAATGGTGTAGCTATAAAAAGCGCGACTTTAATCAGGACATCTGACAATAAGTCGCGCTTTTTTCTTGTTGGTGCGCCGCAACAAAATTGCACTAAACGGGATAGATAAAGCTTGTGATTTTTAAAATTTGGACTAGACTACTCGTGTCGAAACAGTAATAAAAAGAAAATCAAAACTTCCTCAGCATTCCAAGAAAAGCCCTCGCTACCATCCGGTAACGGGGGCTTTTTTGTGGGTAAATTTTGATAACGATTACCGATGATTGTTTCGATATCATCGTAGAGAATGATGAAATGAATTTAATAAAATAATCATAAAAATCACGACAATCATAACAAGCACAATAAATAGAAATAAGGAGAAGTTAATCATATGAATGCATGGATGACATGGCTGGTGCTGGCAGGCGTAGTAGTGATACTTGAGTTATTTACTGGTACCTTTTATTTACTAATGATCGCAGTTGGTCTGGTAGCGGGTGCTCTGGCTGCGATATTGAGTTTAAGTCCTGCGATGCAGTTGATCACGGTTGCCGTCGTCGGCAGTGCCGCTACTCTGGCTCTGCATAACAGCAAGTATGGCTGGTCCAAGAATCAGGATTCGGCTCGCGATCCTAACGTCAATATGGATATCGGTATGAGTGTTCAGGTGAAGGAGTGGCAGGATCAGGGTAACGGCAAATACACCGCACGAACCATGTATCGCGGAGCAATGTGGGATGTGGAATTGCAGCACTCGGCTGGCTATCCCGGTGCTTTCATTATCGAAGAAATACAAGGTAGCCGTTTGATTGTAAGGCCTTCGTAAATAAATTGATCTGATCAATGTCTTCACAAAGACCAACAGCAGAATTACGTATCATCACTTAAAACAATAAAGGTAAGAATATGGAAAATATAGGAAGCGTCGCTCTGGTGCTCTTCGTACTGGCGATCGTATTCGTCGTTAAAACGATCAATGTCGTACCTCAACAGCATGCCTGGGTCGTCGAGCGACTGGGTAAATATCATGCGACTCTTGGGCCAGGCTTAAATATCGTGGTGCCGTTTATTGACCGCATCGCCTACAAACACGTATTAAAAGAAATCCCGCTCGACGTACCGCCGCAAGTTTGTATTACCAAAGACAATACGCAGTTACAGGTCGATGGTATTTTGTATTTTCAGATCACGGATGCGATGCGTGCTTCTTACGGCTCATCGAATTACATCGCTGCGATTACGCAATTAGCACAAACGACCTTGCGCTCTGTCATCGGTAAGATGGAACTTGATAAAACCTTCGAAGAGCGCGATCACATCAACACTACCATCGTGAACGCGATTGATGAGTCTGCCGCTAACTGGGGTGTCAAAGTCCTGCGCTATGAAATCAAGGATCTAACGCCACCAAAAGAAATTCTGCATGCAATGCAGGCGCAGATTACGGCAGAGCGGGAGAAGCGTGCGCTGATCGCCGCGTCCGAAGGGCGTAAGCAAGAGCAGATCAATATTGCGACGGGTGAGCGCGAAGCATCGATCGCAAAATCCGAGGGCGAAAAACAGGCTTCCATTAATCGTGCCCAAGGTCAGGCCGCTGCGATTCTCGCAATCGCAGAGGCAAGTTCCGAAGCGATTCGTAAAACCGCGGCAGCGATTCAATCCCCCGGCGGCGCAGATGCGGTCAATCTGAAAGTCGCAGAACAATACGTCAGCGCCTTTGCGAATTTAGCAAAAACCAATAATTCAATTATCGTCCCGGCTAATCTCGGCGATATGAGCGGTCTGATTGCGACCGCCATGCAAGTAGCCAAATCCCAAAAAGTCATCGCTAGCGAAGTGGCTGCACCGCGACGACCGTCCTGATGTCCTGATTCAGCGAGGAGTGTGACAGACTCAGCGCTGCCCCGTAGTAACAATACCCAGCAAAGCAGTAAGGCAGGCGCTCACAAAGTGCCAGTCGGGCTGCTGCATTTCCGAACCATCGGAGTTAACTTGAAAGAGATATTCTCATGTTTGAAATTATTTTAGGCATCATCGTCTTTATAGTGATGATCCTTCTCTACACCAGCAATATACTGGTCTATATATCGAATGAAAAAATCGGTATCGTTGAAAAGAAATGGTCTACTTCCGGTTCTCTAGAACACGGTTTTATCGCACTGAACGGGGAGGCCGGTTTTCAACCCGAAGTGCTGCGCGGCGGTTTTCATGTGTTCTTTCCATTCCAGTATGCGATTCACCGGCATGATCTGGTGACCATACAGCAGGGGACATTGGCGTACGTGTTTGCCCGTGATGGTCAGGCAATGGCACCGACGCAGAATCTGGCATGCAACAAGACCGCGAATGACTTCACCGATGTGCGCGGGTTTCTGACCAGCGGCGGTCAAAAAGGCTTGCAGAGAAAAATTTTGCGTGAAGGTACTTACGCGATCAATCTCGCTCAATTTGTGGTACTGACGACAGATAAGGTATGCGCCTTGCCTTTGCCGGGTGATGGCAACGTCAGTACCGACGGCGAAGTAGTCGGGCAGTTGGCCGAGATGCTGGGTGAACTGCGTACCCGCAATGGCTTCCAGCCTTTAGTGATACGTGACGATAAGCTCGCTGTGATCACGACTCATGAAGGTCAGTCTTTGCCTGAAGGTACGATCGTCGCACCTGTTGTCGGTGCAGATCCGCACGAAAGCAGTAGTTATCATCACGACTTCCAGAATCCCGAGGTATTCATTGAGTCCGGTGGCTACAAAGGCCGTCAACTGCAAGTGCTGGTCGAAGGTACGTATTATCTGAACGCCCGTTTCGCCACATATGAAATCGTTGAAAAACGCGTGGTTCCGGTTGGTTACGTCGGTGTCGTCGTGTCCTATACCGGCAAAGCTGGTAACGATGTGACTGGTGACGCCTATCGTCATGGTGAATTGGTCAGTAGTGATGAAAAAGGCGTGCAGGTCACACCTCTTTTACCGGGTAAATACGCATTAAATCCATATGCCAAGCGCGTGATTGATGTGCCGACCACGAATTTTATTCTGAAGTGGCAATCAGGCGCGGTCGGCTCGCATGAGCTCGACAAACATCTAAGCGAAGTGTCACTGATTACCAAGGACGCATTCGAGCCCGATCTGCCTTTGTCTGTCGTCGTCAACATCGATTACAAAATGGCGCCGCTCGTGATACAGCGTTTTGGCGATATTCAAAAATTGGTCGAACAAACGCTGGACCCGATGGTTGCTGCTTATTTTAAAAATATTGGTCAGGGCAAAACCCTGATTGAATTATTGCAGGAACGTTCCGACATTCAAGAGCGCGCCAAAGCCGAAATGCGCAAGAATTTTGAAGGATATAACCTGACTCTGAATGAGGTTCTGATAGGCACGCCGCGGGCTAAAGCGGGTGACACACAAATTGAAGTCATCCTCAAACAATTGCGTGAGCGTCAGGTCTCCAGAGAACAGTTAGAAACTTATAAAACCAAAGAGACAGCCGCAGTACAAGAACGTATTTTGCGCGAGGCCGAAGCTAAAGCCAAACAACAGACCGCGATTACCGAGTCTGAGCTTGCTGTCAAAATCGCTGAAAACCAAGGTAGTGCAGCGGTACAGAAAGCAATCAAGTCTGCCGAAGAAGCACGCCAGGCAGCATCGGGTGCGGCCGATGCCAAACGTACGCTCGCGAACGCCGAGGCCTATCAACTGCAACAAGTGGGCGAAGCGCAGGCCAAGGCCACTCGCCTGAACGTCGAAGCCTACGGTGGACCAGAGCTGCAATTCCAGCAAACTGTGCTGCTGCGCTTTGCCGAGGCGATAGAGAAAGGCCATATTGCGATGGTGCCAAGCATACAAACTGGGGGTAGCGGCAGCGCCTCAGCGGTCGATGCTTTTCTCGCGCTGGCTGCAAAAGACTTGTTGAATAAGAGTGAGAAAAAAGAAGTTGTGATTGCGTCGTAAGCTCTTCTCATATAAACGCAAAAACAAAAGTAGCAACTATTGCAGAAACGATTGTAGACACAACCCTCTCCTGTCTGCGGGAGAGGGGGGGGGTAAGGCAAGTGCGCTTGTAGTGAGTGATGTAATTACTGATGCGGTGACTGGCTAAATCATTTCTATCATCTGATGTTCGGCATCAAACACCATTGAATGTCAAATCGTTATGTTTTTTTCATGCCTGAGCTAATTTGAATTAAGATACGTCATTCCCTTAGTCAAATATCTTCATGATGAAATCTCGTCGAATTCTTCTAGCGCTTGTCGCAGTTATGATCACAATAGCGGTAGCAATTACCGCTTATTTTTTTGTTCAACCGACCCCCAAGAAGTCCATTGACAGTGTTGACGGAGTTGCAGCCCTACCCGGAGTTGATCGGGCGGCAAACGGATTACCCAAAGAATTCAACGATATTCTTGCTGCGTATCGCAAAGTCATTGTATTGCTGGCAGATGAAAAAACGTTGTCGGTCAAAGAGAAAGCCGCTGCGAACCGCATAGGTCAAGCCTTGTTTCATGAGAATCTTGTGCGGCTGGAGAATGTTGATGCATATTTAAAAACAGTACAAGCGTACAAAACCACTGAGCGTGAAGCAGCATTTGATGCGATGCTAAGCTTCATCGAATCTGGTGATGGTTTATACGATGCTGACCGTCTGGCGTTCCAGGAAGTTTTGCTCAAATTACAAAAAGCCATTGCCAGTGAACAGACTTTACCCGCGATCAAACTGCACAAGCGGGTCACTGAGGATCTTGCAGCTTTAAACGAGATCGAGAAAGAATACGACAAGGAACTCAAGGATATCTTTTCCCGTTTTGAATCGCGCTCGATTGAGCTCAAGCGCGAGCGCTGGGATGACTACCTGACCAAATTGCGCAAACTATATCCGCGTGAACAAATTCTGAAAGATTACGGCGTGATTTTGCCTTATCCGGAAATGCCAGAAGTCGCTGGCAACTCAGCAAAAGAGAAAGAAATTTTCGGAACAGGCCTACCAGCCAAAACTGTCGTACTGACCTTCGATGATGGTCCACACTCAACCTACACCGAAGAAATCGCAGCGATTTTGAAGCAATACAATGTACCTGCAGTCTTTTTTCAGGTGGGGCGCAATGTCGGCAGCATTGATGCGCAAGGCAAAGAAAAACTGAATAAGAATGCGGATACCAGCAAAAAATTACTCGCTGCAGGATACACATTAGCAAACCATAGTTTCAGTCATGCCTTATTGTCCAAACAAAATGGCGATAGCCTGCATGCAGAGATTGCACAAACCGATCAGCTCCTGAAAGCAATCGATCCCGCGCGCTCGTCATTGTTCCGCTTCCCTTACGGCGCGAAAAATAAAGAGGGCATGGAGATTTTGTCTAGCCTGGGATTGCGCTCGGTGATGTGGAATATCGACTCCTTAGATTGGGCCGATCCGGTGCCGAACTCGATTGCCAATCGTGTGCTCGCCACGGTCGATAAAGAGCAGCGCGGCATCATTTTGTTCCATGACATTCATGAACGTACTGTCAAGGCTTTGCCGCTGGTATTAGGCAGGCTGATCGCGGACGGTTATCGTTTTGCAGGATGGGATGGTAATGAATTTAAGATCGGCAAAGATAACAAGGCACCGGTAGAAAAACTCAATGTCACGACCGATTATCAAAACAGTTGGGCTGTTGTCATCGGGATTAACGACTATGCCAAATGGCCGAAACTGCAATACGCAGTTCAAGATGCCAATGCGATCCGCGACACACTGGTCAATCGCATGGGTTTTGCGGGTGATAAGGTAATCACGCTGACCAATGCTGATGCCACCAGAAATAATATTCTTGCGGTGTTTCACGATAAGCTGGGGCACGGCCAATTGAAAAAAGACGATCGTGTCTTTGTCTTCTTCGCCGGTCATGGCGCCACGCGCAAACTGAGTTCAGGTCGTAACCTTGGCTACATTATTCCGGTCGATTCTGATCCTGAGCAGGTTTCTGTTGATGCGATCCCCATGACGGACTTACAGAACATTGCCGAGAACCTGAATGCCAAGCACGTCTTGTTTGTCATGGATGCCTGTTACAGCGGACTGGGATTGACGCGCGGCAGTAGCAGCAGTTCGTTCTTGCGTGAGAATGCGAAGCGACTTGGTCGCCAGATGTTAACGGCCGGCGGTGCCGATCAGCTGGTCGCCGACGGCGGTCCGAACGGACACTCAGTCTTTACCTGGACGCTGTTGCAAGCCTTATCGGGCAAGGCGGATCTGAATGGTGACGGTATGATCACCGCGACAGAGCTCGCCGCCTACATCGCTCCTGCTGTCTCCAGCGTCTCACAACAAACGCCAGCGTTCGGCAGTTTGCCCGGATCAGAGGGGGGTGAATTTGTGTTCGAGGTGCGTAGTGAAGCAGAATTTTTGAATGCAAAAACGGATCAGTTATCGGCCGACGCAATTGCGCTCAACAGCAAACTCGATGGCGCACGTGTTAAGGCAGGTAACGATACTGCAATCGTCATCAAGAACCTGAACGGTGGCGAGCAAAAAATTGCCTCACCCAAACCCGTCGATGCCTCGTCTCGTCAGCTAGCGCAGCGCGCTAATGATCAAGGTTTGCAACATTATCGTGAGAAGCAATATGCGCAGGCGGAGGTGGCATTTACCGAGGCATTGAAATACCGGCCTGACTTCGGTCTGGCGGCGAATAACCTGGGCTTTGTCTATTTCAAACAAGAGAAATACGCCGAGGCCGCTCGCTGGTTTGAAAATACTCTACAGATCGATCCGTCGAGAGCCGTTGCGTATTTGAACCTTGGTGATGCCCGCGTTCGCCTGAACGAAAATGAGAAGGCTAAAGTCGCTTACAACAATTTCTTGCAACTTGCGCCAAATAGCCCGAGCGCAGCGGCGGTAAAAGAAGCTTTAAAAAAATTGAATTGAATTAAATCGAACTGGGTTAAATTAGTCCTCTTGAGTGATGCAGTCCAGTTAAGCCTAGCCTAGCCTTAGTTTTCTCGTTCCGGCGAAGGCCGGAATCTATTGGCGTCTCTGGCTGTCCAGAGATGAAGACTTCAGGTTTTTATGGCTGAACTGAACGGCATTACCATTCTATGTCGCCGTTATGTATTGCTTGATTCAGGTTGTGTCCGTCCCTTTGTATCCTTTGTAGCGAATTTACTAAAAATCTTCATGCGATTGGATTTTTGATGAAAACACCTCAGCTCCCACCATTGCGAAAAATAGTTGCGCTACTATTGCTCAGCGGCGTCTTGCATCCTGCCGTTTCTGTCTACGCAGCACAGTCTGCGAGTGCTCAAAGTGAAATTACTGCGCCGCCTTTATTACTAGCGCAAAATTACACAGATAAATTTGATGTTGCACGCTATCTGGTGAGTGAAAAGCTTGATGGCGTGCGGGCATATTGGGATGGACAGCACTTGCGTTTTCGCAGCGGCAAATTAATCCACGCGCCAGCCTGGTTTACTGCGGCATTACCAAAGCATGCTCTGGATGGCGAACTGTGGATGGGACGCCGCCGCTTTGATCAGGTGTCCGCTGCGGTACGCCGCCAGGAGCCCGATGATACCGAGTGGAAGTCAATTAGCTATCAACTGTATGAACTGCCAAACGACGAGGGCGACTTTTCGCAACGGATTGCTAGCATAGAGGCAAGCGTGGCGAAAGCGAATGTCGCTTGGTTGCAGGTATTAGCGCAGACACGTATCGCAGACAAAGCAAGCCTCAAGCAACAACTTGCGCAAGTTGTTCATGGCGGTGGTGAAGGCTTGATGCTGCACAAGGCGGATGCGACCTGGCAGACAGGGCGATCCGAGTTATTGCTGAAGCTAAAACCGCAGCTCGATGCCGAAGCCGTTGTCGTCGCTCATGAAGCAGGGCATGGTAAATATCAGGGTTTGTTAGGTGCACTGGTCGTGCAAACTCCCGATGGGCAGCGCTTCCGCCTGGGAACCGGATTGAGTGACGCACAGCGCCGCGATCCGCCGGCGATCGGCAGCACAGTCACTTATCGCTATCGTGATCTGACTTCGACGGGGTTGCCTAAGTTTGCGAGTTTTTTGCGCAGCAGACCCAGTGAGTAGTGAGCGAGCGTAGCAGGCGAGGGATGACATTGACTGTTGCGTATCAGCAAAGGGGATTTCTGAAAACACTCCGTACCGCTTACTCCTGCTTTTCTCCGCTATGTGCTCCGTACTCCGTGCCTCTGTGTTGAGAGGTCTTGGTTTTGGCGTAAGTCCTGTCAATGGGATTTTTTAATTTGGAGGTTTTTAGAAACTTCCGAAACAGATTGCGCAATGTTGATGCGCCTTTCAGACGGTTTTTGCTCGCTAAGCCTCACCGATATTGCGGATTGAGTTTTAGGAATTGTATTGCATGGCAGACAGAATCACCCAAAGCTCCATCATTCCTGACTTTCAGCAAGCCTTGATCCCATTCGCCGATCCGCAGCGCGCTCTAGGTATGCGCGCTTACATGAAAGATCGCTTCGATTATCTTGGCATTGCTGCTCCGGTGCGTCGTCAAGCTGTCATGCCGTTGATCCGTGCGCTCACGCCGTCAACTGTCGCTCAACTTTTTGAAATGGCAGATCAGCTCTGGTCTTTACCCGAACGTGAGTACCAGTATGTCGCGATTGATCTGCTGGCGAAATATATTCCTGTTCTGACAGCGGCAACCCTGGCAAATACGATTGCGCAGCTACTCACGCTGGCGCAATCCAAATCATGGTGGGATACCGTTGATGGCTTGGCTGGTATAACTGGTGATGTGCTGAGAGCGCATCTCACGCCAGACAGGCGAGTGCAAGCCTTGATGGATACGGCAATTCAGCATCCTGATTTTTGGGTGAGACGCATCGCTTTGTTGCATCAACTTGGCTGGCGTGAGGCGACTGATGTCGATCGGCTCAGCCGCTATGCATTACTCTGCGCAGAAGAAAAAGAATTTTTTATTCGCAAAGCGATTGGCTGGGCTTTACGCGATTATGCCTGGCACGATCCTGATTTTATCCGTCAGTTTTTACAGGCACACCAAGAACAATTATCGGGATTGAGCGTGCGCGAGACCAGTAAGAATTTACATAAACTCTGACCACGACCTGCACATCGGAATCGGGCATAGACATCACGAAAATACATCGTTCATCTTCGCCGTCTACATTCATCACTAATACCAAACCACCACACCGCTATGGCACTCACATCCCTGGGCATGTATCTATCCAAAGCTTTTCGCTGGCAACGAGGCAGGCAGGGCACAGGGTATGACAAAATGCTTTTGCTCACGGCACCCTGGCCGCTTCCGTTCGACAGCTACATCATCCGCTATCCCGACGGTACCGAAATCCCGCCGCATACCGATCCTGTACAAAATGGACGTCATTACCGGCTCAATCTCATCCTGAAATCACCGCGTTCCGGTGGCGACTTTATCTGTGCGACACCAATTTACAGCTCAAAAAGAATCAAGCTATTTCGCCCCGACACCTGCGAACACAGCGTCACCCGCGTTGCTGGCGGAAGTCGCTATGTGCTGTCGATTGGTTGGGTGCTGGGTCGAGTAACAAAATCCGGGTAGTCGCGAGTTTGCTACTTAGTCCTAGCCTGGCGTTAATCATGCAATGTAATAGTAAATCCAACTTCCTTGGCTTAAGGAGGATGCGAATACCGTTTTTTTTGAGCTCTTTATCTTGTCAAACTCTTATTGCTACATGCATAATATGTTGCTTTATTGAAAAATGTTGTTAACATTTTTTTAGCAGTATTGGTTTCAATAATAATGATCAATAAAGTGTATTTTTGTGGCCTGTCAATTCAAGCGATAACCAATCCATTCACATGTTTTGGTTATTTATTAAAGAAATTAAACGATAAAAATCATAAATCAAGGGAAGAAAATGTCTCGAATTATTACCGCATTTGCAGGACTCGCCATTGTTGTCGCAAGTACAGGTTGCTCAATGATGGCGCCTAAGTATGACCCTTCACAAAATAATATTCAGGCTTTAAAAGATGCTGGAAATTATTCCGCAAAGATAGGTGAATTTGCGTCAAAAAATGATCCTAAAAATGCGAATCCTATTAGCATTCGTGGATCCAGTCTCGCTTCACCTTATCAAGCCTCCTATGCAATTTATCTGTCAGAAGCTATCAAGCAAGAGTTAACCTTGGCGGGAAAATTTACGCCAAATGCAAATCTGGAGATCACAGGAACTTTACTGAAAAATGACATTGATGCGTCGGGATTTAGTGTCGGCACTGTCATTGTAGAGGCGCGTTTCATCGTGAAGAAGGACGGGAAAACTACATACGACCAGGTGAAATCAATTAACAGCGAATTCCCTTCTTCTTTTGCCGGTGCTGTAGCTATACCTCGTGCAGTGCAGGAATATTCTCCAACGGTTCAAAAATTATTGGCTTCTTTGTATGCCGATAAAGCGTTTATTGACTCGCTCAAATAGGGTATTTATTTAATTTTTAGAAAGAAATTCACATGCGTGTTTTAAGTTTATGTTCAGCCGTCTTTACTGCACTACTACTAAGTGCCTGCGCTCACCCGATTGTCATTTCTCCAGCGGTAGATAAAATTGCACCTAGTGCTACCGCTCAGAAAATCAATAAAAATGTCGCCTATTACATAGCAGACGATATTTTACGTAAAGAAGTGATTACGCCTGGGGGTGGTGGAGATAAAGTCAGCTATATGCCATATCGTGATATTGAAAATGGATTTTACAGAATGTTATCCAATACATTTGGCAGCGTTACAAAGCTAAAGAGTTTAAATGACGCCGATGCTATTAGTAAAAATAGCATCAGTTACATCATCACTCCTAGCTTAGTGACAAATTCATCTTCCCCAAGTCCATTTACATGGCCTCCGACTAAGTTCAATGCAGAACTTACCTGTAGTATCAGCGATGCTGCCGGGAAAACGATTTTAGTGAAAAAAGCATCAGGTGACGGGTCAGCTGAATTTGACGAATTTAAGAGAGATCATTCGTTAAGTGGTAAAAGAGCGACCGAGGATGTCCTGGTGAAAATGCAAAAAATCCTGTTAGAAGCACCTGAGTTACAAAAATAATTTTTGTAACGTTGTTTCTGATATTTTAAAAATGGGTGCGTTTAACGCACTCATTTTTTATGTTGGTCGATTGTATTAGAAACTAATTTTAACGCTGACCAATCGACGTCGCACCAAACAAGGCTTTTAATTCACGTGGCTGTGAGCGCCAGTATTGGCGCGGGGCGTCTACCGTGCCGCCTAATTTTGCTGCAGCATGCCAAGGCCAGTGTGGATCGTAGAGTATGCCGCGGGCGAGGGCAACCATGTCGGCTTGTCCGCCGGCGATAATCGACTCGGCGTGCTCTGCTTCTGTGATTAGGCCAACGGCGATGACAGGCATCTTTGTGTGCTGGCGGATCTGTGCGGCGAAACCGACCTGATAGCCCGGTTCGACCGGAATTTTTTGATGTGGCGAAATACCTCCGCTAGAGACATGGACGAAAGCGCAGCCACGTTCTTCTAAGGCTTTCACAAAGACGGTGCTCTGTTCTACGTTCCATCCGCCATCAACCCAGTCGCTTGCTGAAATTCGTATGCCGACAGGGGTGTCTGCGGGTATCGCGGCTCGCATGGCCTCGAATACCTCCAGCGGAAAACGCAAGCGGTTTTCCAAGCTGCCGCCGTATCGGTCACTACGTTGATTCGATATGGGCGATAAAAATTGATGCAGCAGATAGCCATGGGCTGCATGTACTTCTATCGCATCAAGACCTAGTTTGTGGCTGCGTATTGCGGCTGCAACGAAGGCATTTTTTACCCTTGTTAATCCTGCCTGATCCAGCGCCAGTGGCGGAGTTTCGTGTTCGCTATGGGGTACTGCCGATGCCGATGAGGTCTGCCAGCCGCCTTGGGCAACCGGGATCAATTGCCCGCCATCCCATGGCGTCTGGCTCGATGCTTTGCGTCCTGCATGCGCGAGCTGAATTGCAATCGGCATTGCCGAATAAGTCCGCAATGCCTTCAGCACACGCGCTAATGCAGCTTCAGCCGCATCCGACCATAAACCTAAATCAGCTGGTGTGATACGGCCTTCCGGCTCCACGGCAGTTGCCTCGATAATTAACATGCCGGCACCGGACAAAGCGAGACTGCCGAGATGGAACATATGCCAGTCAGTCGCCTGTCCGTCATCTGCAGAGTACTGACACATCGGTGCGATGATGATGCGATTTTTTAACTCAAGTGTGCCGATAGAGACTGGCGTAAAAAGGGCGCTCATAGATATTCTTTCTGTATTTACGAATACAACAGGATGTGGTGATCGATATACAACGATCGATGACCGATACTCAATTGCTAGTGATCAGTGTCACAAGATCTAGGCGATCAGATTCATTACTGAAGTTGGTGCTAAGTATGAATCAGGCGGCCTCCGCCGAATGACCAGTTTTCCCAGGTCGTTTCTTTAAAGCAGACCATCACATTCTCGGGTTGCAACCCCGCCAGAGTCAGTTTTTGCATCAGATCTTCTAAGAGTTTTTTCTTGACTTTGACGCTGCGACCAGCCGACCAGAGAATTTCGACCAACACAAAATCGTCTGTGCGTGCGGAGCTAAGATCCGGGTAATGACTATCGTACCGAAAGTCGTCAGCATCCAATTCCAATACCCGCTGGAATTTGTCCGTGTCGGGTACGCCGGACGTGACTAATGCAGAATGAATGGCATCCAGTACGGCAGATTTGAATTCACTGGATTTGGGTTTGCGAACAGTAAGTGTAATGAGTGGCATACGCGTTCCTTAGGCTAACTGCAAAATAGGAACAGCTAGCTTAATCGATTATTCGGTCCGTCGCTCGAAGTGCAAAAGATCATGCCATTCGCCGTGTAACTCAACGCTGCGCCGCGACTTGCCAAAGACGCTAAAGCCATTTTTTTCCAGCACCTTCGTTGACCCGATATTGGATGGTCGCACCACAGCTTCGAGACGCCAAAGTTTGAGCGGGCCGAAGGCTTCTTGCACGATCAGTCGTACCGCCGCGCTGGCTTGCCCCTTGCCAGTTGCATGCTGCGCCATGCGATAGCCGAGCGTCGCCTTGTTGTAATGCGGACGGACGATATTCGTCAGATTAATCCTGCCGATTAATTCTGCTTGAATCGTATCTGATGCCGTCGTCCAGATCAGATATTGAAACGACTTATCCTGCTCACGCTCAGTCTCGGCCGCATGCAATGAGGCACGCACACGCGCTGGCTGATAGTAAGCGTCGGTACGACTATGTACCCATTGCTCGAAATAGGCGCGATTCTGCATCTCAAAATCGAGCACGGCATCGGTGTGTGTGCTGCTTGCAGGTGTGATGATGACGGGCATGGTGACGGTCGTAAGGTTGCCGGTAGCGCTATAGTTATCCAAAGCCTAAATTACATGAATGATTGAAGTAGCACTGATTTTAATATACTCCACCTGTTTTTATCAAAATAGGCTCTATCGCCCAATGATCGTCTGGTTTATTAAATGTACTGAGTAGGAGTATATGTTCATATTGCGTAGTGTTTGTGGTTGATGCCGTTTGCAGTTAGCATTAGTGCTATTACGCAGTTTCAAGTAAACGGTTTATCGCTGAAATGATCGCCTAATTTATGTCGAATTATTAATGTGTATTCGTATCTAGAGGAACATCATTCTCTACCATTATCCCTCTCCTAAGACATGGCAATGATTTTCTGGTGCGCAAGTTTGCATTGCTGTGAGACGTGTTGAAGCTTGTCAGACATTGTGCATCACTTAATATTGTTAGTGGGTAGTTTTACCTGAACATATACTTTTGTTTTTTGCTTACCTCCAAGCGACAGCGATTTCAGTTCAGGATGTCGTCTGATAAAACGTGTTTTTCGCGAGATTTTCCTAGAGCCGTATCACTCGCATCTTTGATGCATGCAGGGAGGCAGGCGGGGTAGATGGAAACGACATTTTTGGGCGCGCCCAATTCGTGATTAAATGGATTATCGGTGGTCGGTATGTGGAATATGTACGCGCCAACCTTTTGAGATATGACTTTGTTCAGCTTGTTGCTAATTGACCATGTTCAACTCTTTACCGAGCTGTTGGTATGAGGATTTATCCTGCGGATTGGTTTTGTGAGGGTTTAATGAAAGTGCTAGGTAAGGATTGTTAGATATCGTATTGCGATGAGGAAATGTTGTTTACATTTGCTTAAAGGCCATAATGTAATTCTTGGGAATTTATATATGAACGTAAATGTTGCTCATTTAGAAGCCCAAATTCGACGCTTTCATAAAGCTACAGTTGTCCTTGCTGAAAAAGCGTCAAACTCTCAAATAGACCAGATGAAATATTTTCCTATTATCATTGGGAAAACCCCAAATATTCTAGTAGCCACTTCTTCTATTGGAGAGCCAGATTCTGATTTTTATACACCTTACATTGTCAATGCTACTTTTAGTTTGGAAATACTTTTAAAGGCAATTATTTACTATGAAACAAAAGTTTGGGAGACAGGTCATAATTTAGTTAAGTTATATGAAAATATCAGCACTCCTGTTAAGCGAGAAGCAAATGATTCCTTTAAAAAATTATGTGATGCAAATAAGGACTTTAAAGAAATTAAAAGACATGCAAAGGAAATTCTTGGCCATGAACTAAAGTTAAATCTAACAAATCTTTTATTGTGTTCATCGCGTGCATTTGAAACGTGGCGCTATGCTTTTGACGATAACTCAAAAAATGTTTGTTTTTTTGGTTACGGAGATGCATTCGACGTTTTGTGGGATGCCAAAGAAAAAATTCGTCCAAACTTATAGGGGAGGGCGGCCATAATGGGTGCGATTGCGCAAAGCCATTCGCACCATCCTAATGCAACGACGCTGGATTTCTTACGACACTGCCTCCAAAAACTCCTGCTGCTCCAGCCAGTCTGCTTCTGTTTGCTCCAGCTCTTTCACCAGATACGCCTGATCCAGTAAGAGACCTTTTAGCTTCTCTTTGTTGGCATCGCTGTAGATGTCGCTGCCTTCGAGCTGGGCTGCGATGTCTTGTTTCTTGGCGTTGAGTTTGGCCATTTGTTCTTCTAGCCGTTTGATCTTGGATTCGATGGGTTTGCGTTGTGCGGCGAGTTTTTGTCGTTGCTCGGCGTCACGGCGCTTCTTTTCTTTGTCGTCGATTTGTTCGGCCACGGGGACTGGTTTTGCTTGTGGCAAAGCGTCTTGTTTTTCTTTGGTTTTTGCTGGTACTGACGGGGCGGATTCTTTGGCGAGTTTGTTTTTGAACAGCCAGTCTTTGTAGTCGTCCAGATCACCGTCGAATGGCAATAACTCTCCGTCGGCAACGATGATGAATTGATCCGTGGTGGCGCGCAGCAGATGGCGATCATGGGAGACGACGACCAGTGTGCCTTCGAACTGGGCGAGTGCTTCGGTCAGTGCTTCGCGGGTTTCCAGATCCAGATGGTTGGTTGGTTCATCCAGTAGCAGTAGGTTGGGGCGCTGCCAGACGATCATGGCCAAGGCGAGACGGGCTTTTTCGCCACCGGAGAACGGGGCGATCGGGCTAGTGACCATGCTACCGGGGAAGTTGAAACCGCCCAGGAAGTTACGCAATTCTTGTTCGCGGACATTCGGTGCTATATGGGCCAGATGCCAGAGTGGTGATTCGTCATGGCGCAGCATTTCGACCTGATGCTGGGCAAAGTAGCCGATGGACAGGCCCTTACCTGTCTGCATAGTGCCGGACAGCGGGGCGATGTCGCCGACGATGGTTTTGATCAGGGTGGATTTACCTGCACCATTGACACCGAGCAGGCCGATACGCTGGCCGATTTGTAGGGAGAATTTGACGTCGGAGACGATCGTTCTCTCGGTAAAGCTGTGATCGGTTTTGGACTCAACGCGGTAGCCGCAATTGACGTCTTCCATGACCAGCATCGGGTTCGGTGCGCTGAGCGGTTCGCGGAATTCAAATGAGAATTCAGCCGCTTCGCGCAGTGGTGCGAGCTCTTCCATTTTCTCCAGTGCTTTGATACGGCTTTGTGCTTGCTTGGCTTTGGAGGCTTTGGCGGCAAAGCGGTCAATGAAGGATTGCAGGTGGGCGCGTTTGCGGTTTTGTTTGAGGATGGTACCTTGGGCCAGAATCAGCTGTGCAGCACGCTGGCGCTCGAAAGCGGAGTAGTTGCCCGAATAACGCTTGAGTTTGCGCTCGTCAATATGTACGACGACGTTGACTACTCCATCGAGGAAATCGCGGTCATGGGAAATGATCAACAAAGTGCCGGTATACCGTTTGAGCCAGTCTTCCAGCCAGATAATCGCGTCCAGATCCAGATGGTTGGTCGGTTCATCGAGCAGTAGTAAGTCGGATTTGCACATCAGTGCTTGCGCCAGATTCAGGCGCATCCGCCAGCCACCGGAGAAGCTGGCGACGGATTGCTCCATTTGAGCCAGCGTGAAGCCGAGGCCGATCAATAATTGTTCACCGCGTGAGCGCACAGTGTAGGCGTCGGCATCGGCCAGTGCGCCATACATCTCACCGATGGCGAGACCATTCTCCGGTGTGTCGGGCTGGGCTTCGAGTTCGGCTAACTGGGCTTCGAGTTTGCGTAACGCGGTATCGCCGTCAATCGCGTAATCAATCGCACTGCGTTCCAGTGGCGGTGTTTCTTGGGCGACGTGGGCGAGTTGCCATTTGGCGGGGAATTCGATGCTGCCCTGATCAGGATGCAGCTCGCCGCGCAACATGGCGAACAGGCTGGATTTGCCCGCGCCGTTGGAGCCGATCAAGCCTATCTTGTCGCCGGGATTGAGCGTGACATCGACGCTATCGAATAAAGGCTTGGTGCCGCGCGCCAGGATGACTTGTTGAAGACGTATCATTGTGTACTAACTTAAAAAATGGGGAGTATCTGTTTAAAAATGCATAAGCCGCACATCAGTTGTGCGGCTTTGGTTGCTGCTAGTTGATACTGGTACCTAGTATCTGTTTTTTTGTGGCTGTGCGCCGTGTGGCGGATTCAGCTACGGGACGACGTTTTATCCGGTCAATTGGTCTGCATGGAGCAAAAATACCATGTCATCACCAGCACTAGTGGTGAGCCAGGTCAGACCCAGATCGCCAAATGCCTGTTCTGCAAACGCCCGTTCGTTGCCGATTTCTACCATCAGAATCCCGTTCTTGTTCAGTCGCTGCGCTGCACCTGCAACGATTTTGCGCACCAGATCCATGCCGTCTTCGCCGCCTGCCAGTGCGATTTGCGGCTCATGCAAATATTCTTGCGGGAGCTTGCTCATCGAGCCGGAATTGACATAAGGCGGATTCGTGATAATCAGGTCGTATTTTTTGTCCGGTACATTGGCATAGAGATCGGATTCGATCAGGGTAATTCGGTTTTGCAACTCATAGGTGTCGACGTTGCGCTGTGCAACCGCCAATGCATCCCTGGAGATATCGACCGCATCAACCTGTGCGTCGGGGAAGGCATCTGCCAGCATGATGGGCAGGCAGCCGGAGCCGGTGCACAATTCAAGAATGCTGGTAATTGCATCCGGGTCCTGAACCCAAGGTGAAAAATGTTCGGGGATCAATTCTGCAATGAACGAACGCGGCACAATGACTCGCTCATCGACGTAGAAATTGTAGGTGCCTAGCCAAGCTTCATTAGTGATGTAGGACGCTGGTACCCGGCCGATCGCCCGGCGTTCGATGACAGCTAAAGCGGCTTCGATTTCATGCGGTAACAGACGGGCATCCAGAAAAGGATCAATCTTGTCCAGTGGCAGTTTCAGTGTATGTAGCAGTAGATAGGCGGCTTCATCGAGCGCGTTGGCGCTGCCGTGGCCGAAAAATAATTTTTCGGTGTTAAAGCGTGTGACGGCATGACGCAATAAATCGCGGATGGTTAGGAAGATGGAGGCGGGCAGGTTGCTCATGTCAGTAGATTTTCTAAAGTACGGCGATAAATGTTTTTGAGCGGGTCGATGTAACGCACTTCGATGTGCTCATCAATCTTGTGGATGCTGGCATTCGGGGGGCCAAACTCAACGACTTGCGGGCAGATTTTGGCGATGAAGCGGCCATCCGACGTTCCACCGGTGGTCGATAATTCTGTGGTGACGCCGGTTTCTGCGTGAATCGCTGCACCTAAGGCATCGCTTAACTCGCCTTTTGGTGTGAGGAAAGGATGGCCGCCGATGGTCCATTTGAGGTCGTAATCCATGCTGTTTTTATCCAGAATCGCATGCACACGTTGCTGCAATCCTTCGGCTGTGCTGGCGGTAGAAAACCGGAAATTGAAATCGATCACAATCGAACCGGGAATGACGTTCGATGCGCCAGTGCCCGCATGGATGTTCGATATTTGCCATGAGGTCGGCAGGTAATATTCGTTACCTTCATCCCAGACTTCGGCGACCATTTCAGCCAATGCCGGTGCTGCCAGGTGAATAGGATTTTTGGCGAGCTGCGGATAGGCGATGTGACCCTGTATGCCTTTGACGGTCAGCTTGCCTGACATCGTGCCACGGCGACCATTTTTGATGGTGTCGCCCAGTTGATCAACCGACGTCGGCTCGCCAACAATGCAGTAATCGAGTTGTTCACCGCGTGCTTTGAGCTGATTGCAGACGACGACGGTACCGTCAGTTGCCGGACCTTCTTCATCACTAGTGATCAAAAAGCCGATGGAGCCTTTGTGGTCGGGATTTGCCGCGATAAATTCTTCACAGGCGACGACGAAGGCCGCAATCGAGGTTTTCATATCGGCGGCGCCACGGCCATATAGCTTGCCGTCGCGATGTGTTGGTGTGAACGGCAGCGATTGCCATTGATCGACCGGACCCGTCGGGACGACGTCGGTATGGCCGGCAAATACGAGTAAAGGCTGTGCTGTACCACGACGTGCCCACAGATTCGTGACGTCGCCAGATTGGATGGTTTCGCAGGTAAAACCGAGTGGGCTCAGCAGGGAAATTAATTCGTCCTGGCAGCCTTTATCTTCCGGTGTGACGGAAGAGAGCGCGATCAGTTTTTCTGTCAGCGCGAGTGTTTTGCTCATGGCGATTACTTGAAAAGAGGTTGGTATTGTTGAGCCGAAAATCCGACTTCGATATGCGACGTTGTTGCTGATGCGGCAGAGCTTGTTTGCATCTGTAAAACCGGACGTTTGATCACGGATGGTGATGCGATTATCAATGCGATGGCGGCATCGACGTCGCTGACGGAGGCTTTTTGTTCATCAGTCAATGCGCGCCATGTCGTACCTTTGCGATTGATCAGAATGTCGAGATCTTTGTGTTGTAACCAGTCTTGAATGGTTGCGCGATCCAGTCCATTTTTTTTAAAGTCATGGAAGGTGAACGCGATACCTTGCTCCTGCAACCAGGTGCGGGCTTTTTTGACGGTATCGCAATTCGGGATGCCATATAAAACGAGTGAGTGCATTCTTCTCTTTACATATTCAGTGTGAACTCGGTGAAAGACGCTTCTTCTTTCTTTTCCGGTTCGGGTTCTGGTGCGGACTGTGTCTGATCCATTTCATTGTTCAGCAGCCACAACAGGTTATTGGCAGAGTCTGCATTGGCCAGACCTTCTTCCTGACTGATCAGGCCTTCCCGGATCAAATGCATTAATGCACGCTCGAAGGTTTGCGAGCCTGGTGACAGACTTTTTTCAATCGCTTCTTTAATCTGAAAGATGTCGCCTTGCTCAATCAACTCTGCGACATAGCGGGTATTGAGCATGATCTCGACTGCCGGGCAGCGGCCGCCATCGATGGAGCGAATCAGGCGTTGCGAAATAATGGCACGGATCGATGAGGACAAATCTAGTAACAGCGCATTGCGGTTTTCCATCGGGAAAAAGCTGATAATCCGGTTCAATGCCTGATAACTATTATTCGCATGCAGTGTCGCAAGAACCAGATGGCCGGACTGCGCATAGGCAATCGCTGCCAGCATGGTTTCCAGATCACGGATCTCACCGATCAAGATGCAGTCTGGTGCTTGACGCAGAGAGTTTTTCAGTGCGGTTTTCAGACTATCGGAGTCGGTGCCGATTTCGCGCTGATTCACAATCGATTTTTTACTGCGGAACAGATATTCGATCGGATCTTCCAGCGTCAGAATATGCCCGGTACGCAGCTCATTGCGATGATCGAGCATGGATGCGATGGTGGTTGATTTACCTGATCCTGTTGCACCGACGACGAGGATCAAGCCGCGTTTTTCCATAATCAGATCGGATAACACCGGCGGCAAGTGCAGTGTGTTCAGCGCAGGAATATGTCCGGGAACAAAACGCAATACGGCCGATACCGATCCGCGCTGACGGAACGCCGACAAGCGGAAGCGGCCAATCCCTGGTGCGCCGATACCGATGTTCAGTTCATTTTCGCGTTCGAGTTGCTGCATGTGCTCCGGGGCCACCACTTCACTCAGCAGTGACAAGATATTCGCCTGATCCATTTTCTGCTGATTAATCGGCAGCAGGTTGCCGTTAATTTTTAGATGGATGGGCGAGTTCATGGCGAAAAACATATCAGACGCCTGTTTTTCTTTCATCAACTGGAATAAGCGATCCATTGCCATGGTGTGTCCCTATTCAAAAACGATTCAAAAACGAAAATGATCATTCACAATACATCTTCCGTCAGAGGAGTCCAGCTCCCCTGAGTGAAACGGAAATTTACGCGCCGCGCAGCAATTCATTGATGCTCGTTTTGGAGCGGGTCTGTGCATCGACACGCTTTACAATCACTGCGCAGTAGAGGCTATATTTGCCATCTGCGGACGGCAGATTTCCAGAGACTACAACAGAACCGGCAGGAATGCGACCATAGGTGACTTCGCCTGTAGCGCGATCGTAGATTTTGGTTGACTGGCCGATGTAGACACCCATGGAAATCACGGAGTTTTCTTCCACGATGACGCCTTCAACAACTTCAGAACGCGCGCCGATGAAGCAGTTGTCTTCAATGATGGTTGGATTGGCTTGCATCGGTTCCAGAACGCCGCCAATGCCGACGCCGCCGGACAGATGAACGTTCTTGCCGATTTGCGCGCACGAACCTACGGTTGCCCATGTGTCGACCATGGCGCCTTCATCGACGTAGGCGCCGATATTGACATAAGACGGCATCAGGACTACGTTTTTAGCGATAAAACTGCCGCGACGCGCCACGGCAGGCGGTACCACGCGGAAGCCGCCATTGACGAAATCATCTTGTGTGTAGTTGGCAAATTTAGTCGGTACTTTGTCGTAAAACTGCATGTGATCGCCAGATGGCATCACGATATTGTCTTCCAGGCGGAAGGACAGCAGGACGGCTTTTTTGATCCATTGATTGACTTGCCAGTTGCCGGTGCTGATTTTTTCTGCCACGCGCAGGGCGCCGGAATCGAGTTCTGCCAATACATGGGCAACTGCCTCGCGTAATTCTGCGGGCGCTGATTTTGGTGAGAAACTGGCGCGATCTTCCCAGGCTTGATCAATGATTTGCTGTAATTGTTGAGTCATGTTAGTTCAGTCAGTTTGAAGAAAATAGTTAAGTAAGTAAGTGAATGAGGTATTGCTCGCTTTGGTATCATTTTAAAGCCTGCTCATGGCGGTCACGACGGCGTTTGGGACGATTCAGCGGCAAGTTTCTTGGTGAAGGCGACGATGCGTTGTGCTGCCTCCATGCATTCTTCGACTTCGGCAACCAGTGCCATACGGATGCGATTTTGACCGGGATTGATGCCGTGGGCATCACGTGCCAGATAGCTTCCTGGCAAAACGGTCACATTATATTCTTGGTAAAGACGCTTGGCGAAGTCGGTGTCGGAAATCGCAATTAATTTATCGACCTTAGCCCATAGATAAAAGGCAGCATCAGGCAAATTTACATCCAGAACTTCTTGTAAAAGTGGTGTGACTTGCGCAAATTTTTGACAGTACTGCTCACGGTTTTCCTGCGCATGGGCTTCATCATTCCAGGCCAGGATCGATGCAGACTGGATGCTGGGGCTCATGGCACTGCCGTGATAGGTGCGGTATAGCAGGAAGTTTTTAATAATCTCTGCATCACCTGCAACGAAGCCGGAACGCATGCCGGGCACATTCGAGCGTTTTGACAAACTCGATAACGTGATCAGGCGGCGATAATCAGTGCGGCCAAAGGCGCGTGCGGCTTGCAGGCTGCCTAATGGCGCCTCCGGTTTGAAATAAATTTCGGAATAACATTCATCCGCGGCGATCACAAAGCCGTATTTGTCCGAGAGATCGAACAATTCTTTCCAGTCGTGCATGGTCAGCACGGCACCGGTCGGATTGCCGGGCGAGCAGATATAGAGTAGCTGGACGCGCTTCCAGATCTCATCGGGAATGCTATTGTAATCGGGGGCGAAATTACGTGCCGGATCGGCATTTGCAAAATAAGGCTCTGCGCCAGCGAGATAGGCGGCGCCTTCATAAATCTGATAAAACGGATTCGGACACAGAATAATCGGTTTGCCATGCTCATTATTACTTGGGTCAATGACCGTTTGCGCCAGCGCGAAGAGCGCCTCGCGGGAGCCGTTGACAGGCAAAATTTGGCTTGCAGCATCCAGCGCCGGTATGTCATAGCGACGTGCCAGCCATTGTGCGATCGAAAGACGCAATGCGTCCGAGCCTGCGGTGGACGGATAGGCGCTCAAGCCATCCAGATGATCCGTGACTGCCTGGCGAATAAATGCCGGCGTCGGATGCTTCGGTTCCCCAATCCCGAGACTGATCGCTTTGTATGAAGGATTCGGTTTGACGTCCGCAAACAATCGTTTTAGTTTTTCAAACGGGTAGGGCTGAAGTTTTTGCAGGAAAGGATTCACTGGAAATTCACATTTAGTTGTGGAACTGAAGTTGAAGAATGCGGCTCATAACATCATGTAAAGCAAATACGACTAGGTGCAGCCAGGTGAAACACCCGATAGCGGATTAAGCTGCGCATGAAGCCGTCTATATTATCGACGCTGACCGGCACTAACCGACGACGTATAAGGAGATCTATAAGCGACACATGAGCCGCACATAGTCGACGCATAAGCAACGTATTATAGCGCTCAGACCAGGCTTGCGGCACAGTAACAGTCGTGGAATGCTGTATCAAAAACGGATTTCGGCGGCGTCAAAATGTTATGATGATCAGATAGGATCGGGTGCTTACAGAAATACAGACAAATTTGACACGATTTTGTCGTTTCCTGGAGCGGAATTTGAACATAAAAGATAACAAAATTTTATAACGTGCGTTTAACTTCCATTAAATTGTCGGGATTCAAATCTTTTGTTGATCCGACTAACTTTCAGGTTCCAGGGCAGCTGGTGGGTGTAGTTGGCCCTAACGGTTGCGGAAAATCCAATATTATTGATGCAGTGCGCTGGGTTTTGGGTGAGTCCAAGGCATCAGAGCTGCGCGGCGAATCGATGCAGGACGTTATTTTTAACGGTTCTACGCATCGCAAACCCGCCGGACGCTCCTCGGTAGAGCTGGTTTTCGACAATAGTCTGGGAAAAGCCGCCGGTCAGTGGAGCCAATATGCCGAGATCGCTGTCAAGCGTACGCTGACCCGCGACGGTACCTCTACCTACTACATCAACGGTCAACCCGTCCGTCGCCGGGATATTCAGGATATTTTCATGGGAACCGGTCTCGGTCCCCGTGCATACGCGATCATTGGTCAGGGTATGATTTCACGGATTATCGAAGCGCGGCCTGAAGAGTTGCGGATTTTCCTCGAAGAGGCTGCGGGCGTCTCACGTTACAAAGAGCGACGCCGGGAAACTGAAAATCGGATTCATGACACGCATGAAAATTTGGTCCGGGTGGAAGATATCTTGCGCGAACTGAATACCAACCTAGAAAAACTCGAAGCGCAAGCGATTGTCGCGAATAAATATAATGAGTTGCAAGGCGATCAGGAAGAAAAACAAAAATTACTATGGTTGTTGCGCAAAAATGAAGCCGCGGACGAGCAGGCACGTCATTTTGCCGAAATAGAAAAAACCCAGCTTGATCTGGAAGAACAAACTGCTAAGCTGCGTCACGTTGAGCTGGAGCTGGAGCAGATGCGCCAGGCGCATTATGCGGTCGGCGACAAAATGCATCAGGCGCAAGGTCACTTGTACCAGACCAATGCAGAAATCGGCAGCCTGGAAGCGCAAATCAAGTTCGTGATTGAATCTCGCAGCCGCTTGCAAAGTCAGTTAAATTCGCTGACTGCGCAGCGAGATCAGTGGCAACGTCAGGGGCAGCAATTTCAGGACGATTTGTCCGAGGCGGAAGTCCATGTTGAAGAGCTCAACGAACGTTCCGAACAGGCGCAGGAAATCGCGCAGCAACATAACGATAAAATTCCCGCATTAGAGCAGGTCTGGCGTGAGGCTCAGCTCAAGACTACCGAGTCGCGTGCCAAAATCATGCAGTTGCAGCAGCAGATTGAGCTGGAGTCCGCACATCAGCGCAATGCATCGAATATCCTGAACACGCTGGCGACCCGTAAAGAACGTCTGCAGCAGGAAAAACAAGGTCTGACCATGCCGGATAATGCGCATCTGGAAAATCTCTCGCTACAACTCGAAGAGAAAAAACAGGTGCTCGAAGAATCGTCGATGCAACTGGAAGAGGCGCAAGAGCGTTTGCCTCTGCTGGAAGAGGAGCGCCGCGCCGCTCAGCAGCAAGTGAATCTTGATACTGCGGCATCGACTCAGCTTGATGCACGTCTGCAGGCACTCAAGCAGTTACAGGAAAAAGTACAAAGTCAGGGCAAAGTACAGCCTTGGTTAGAGAAGCATGAACTGAGCGGATTGCCTAAGCTCTGGCAAAAACTCCATATTCAGGCAGGCTGGGAAACCGCACTAGAAGCGGTATTGCGCGAGCGTACGTCAGCGCTGGAGATGTCAAATCTCGACTGGGCGAAAGCCTTCTTTAGCGATGCGCCGCCTGCCAAGCTTGCTTTATATACGCCGCAAGTAATTGCCCCCGCAATAGATCTGGTTCCCGGCTTACAGCCCTTGCTCTCCCTACTGCAACTCAATGATGCCGGCGTGCGTAGCCTGATGCAGGATTGGTTGCACCAGGTTTATGCCGCCGACGATGTTGTTAACGCATTTCAGCAGCGCGATAAGCTACCTGCCGGTGCCTGCTTTATCACCAGACAAGGCCATGTCATCAGCAAAACCTGTGTGCGCTTTTATGCGGCGGATTCTGAGCAGGATGGCGTGCTCGCCCGTCAGCAAGAGATCGACAATATTACAAAGCAATCCCGCGCTCAGCACATGCTGGCCGATGAGGCCAAGACCCGCGCCGTGCGTGCGGAGTCGGCCTACACGCAGGCATCGCAGAATTTACAGGATTTACGTCAGCGGGTGAGTAGCCTGACCCAAGCGGTGCATAGCTTGCAAATTGAATTCATGAAGCTGGCCGAAGTGCAGGAGCGTTTTAATCAGCGCAGCACACAAATCATGAATGATCTGGCTGAAATTGCCGAGCAGGAAAGCGAACAGCAACAAGCGCGGGTCGAGTCGGAAGAAAAGTTTGAAATGCTCGATATTGAGCTTGCGGAACTGCAAGAAAATCATGAGCAAGGCCAGACAAATTATCTGGAAAAAGAACAGCATCTGAGCGATGCGCGTCAACGCTTGCGCGACTTGGAGCTGGCAGCGCAAGAGGCTGCCTTTGCCGAGAAATCACATCGTAATAAGATGGAAGAGCTGCGTCGTAGTATCGCCACTGCGCTCGAACAATCCGCACAGCTTTTTGCCAATATGCAGCAAGGTCGTCTTGAGTTGGAAGAAATGGATGATCAGACGGCGCAAGCCGGTTTGCAATCCTTACTGGAAAAGCGTAGCGACCAGGAGCGCGCTCTGGCTGATGCGCGTCACGAACTAGATCAATTGACGCAAAAATTACGTCAGGTCGAAGAAAGCAAGATGCAAGTGGAGCGCAGTCTTCAGCCACAACGGGATCGCATCGTAGAGTTGCAATTGAAGGAGCAGGCGGCTCGTTTGAATCAAGAGCAATTTGCTGAGCAATTGCGTAATTTTGAGGTTGATGAGCAGGCTCTTGCGCAGAAATTGCACGATGATATGAAACCATCGTACCTGCAAGGTGAAGTGACCCGACTGACCAACGCAATCGCCGCCTTGGGTGCGGTGAATATGGCTGCTTTGGACGAGCTGGCGCAAGCGACAGAGCGCAAGACTTTCCTCGACGCACAATATGCCGATCTGAACGAGGCAATCACGACCTTGCAGGATGCGATTCATAAGATCGACATAGAAACACGTGATTTGCTCCAAGATACTTTTAATAAAGTGAATCATCATTTTGCCGAACTGTTCCCGATTTTATTCGGTGGCGGTCAGGCAAAACTGATTATGACTGGCGACGAAATTCTCGATTCCGGTGTGCAGGTCATGGCCCAGCCGCCGGGTAAGAAAAATGCGACGATTCACTTGTTATCAGGTGGTGAAAAAGCCCTGACTGCGACAGCACTGGTGTTCTCGATGTTCCAGTTGAACCCCGCACCATTCTGCTTGCTCGATGAGGTCGATGCGCCGCTCGATGATTCTAATACGGAACGTTTCTGTAATATGGTGAAACGTATGTCCGCTAACACACAGTTTTTGTTCATCTCCCATAATAAAATTGCGATGGAAATGGCGCAGCAATTGATTGGCGTCACTATGCAAGAGCAGGGGGTTTCTCGTATCGTTGCCGTGGACATGGAGTCTGCAGCACATTTCGTATCTGAGGCGCAAGCAGCATGACAGATCTACAAATCAGCTTATTAGCAATCGGTGGAACCATCGTTGTCGGTGTTGTGATTTTTAATAAATGGCAAGAATATAAAGCAAAGAGAAGTGTTGATCAGGCCTTTGGCAGTGGTCATGATGATGTTCTGATGAATCCTAATGCAGTAACGGAGCCGCGCTTTCAAGAAGATGGCTACGATACGCCGCGTCATGAGCCCAGTCTGGATACGGATTTTTCAGAGGACATTTCTGACTTCGGGCGGCAGTCGCCAGCGTCAATCCTGGGAACGACTTCTCAGGCTAGCCCATTCGATGCATCGGAAAAAGACTTACCCGTCGATGAACTCATCGACTGCATTATTCCGCTCGAATTCGATGCACCGGTACGCGGTGAAAAATTGCTGGCAGAAATTCAGGGATTGAAATACGTAGGTAAAAAACCGGTTCATTTTATCGGACTCAGCCACGACGGCGTACGTGATGTAGTTGCCCATGGCGGCATTTACACAACGCTGTTTGCTGGCGTGCAGATGGTCAGCCGCGGCGGCCCGTTGAATGAACTGGAATACTCTGAATTCGTCACAAAATTACGCGAGATTGCAGACAGATTAAATGCGCATCCCGATATTCCTGACATGAATCGTGTCATGTCGAATGCGCGTGACTTGCATCAGTTTGTGTCTGAGCACGATGCGCAACTCAGTGTGAATGTCATGAGCAACGGCGCGCCTTGGGCTGTCAGTACGCTGCTGGCGGCATTGGAGAAACAGGGATTTGATGTGCGGCCAGATGGTCGCCTGGTGATGCCTGACGGTGATGGTGGCAATCTGTTCACTTTGTCGACCAATGTCAGCGTCAGCGAAACAGTGACTGCGCGCCTGACCTTATTGCTGGACGTGCCTTGCGTCGCACCTTTGCGCGATGGTTTTGGTGCGATGGCAGCTTGTGCCAAATCGCTGGCGACACGGCTTGGCGGCACCGTTGTGGATGATGGTAATCAACCGATCTCTAAGACCGCATTGGATGAAATCGCTGGACAGGTGAACGAATTTTATGCCGCCATGGCAGAGGCGGATATTGCAGCAGGATCTATACGTGCTCAAAGACTATTTAGTTAAAAATTATATGTTGAATCCCTTGCTTGGCAACGCGATGAACTCGGTTGAGGATGATCCAAGTTCTCGCGCAAAGTACTTGAGAACGGAAGTAAATCGCCATGATTATTCATATCATGTATTGGACAACCCTACCATCTCAGATTTTGAGTATGACAAACTCTTCTACGAATTAAAAAAACTTGAAATTGAGCACCCTGATTTACGAACTCTTGACTCACCTACTCGAAGAGTTGGCGGAGCACCTTTAGCCGAATTTTCCCAAGTAAAACATAAAATTCCAATGCTTTCACTGGGGAAAGCCCAAACTAATGATCAGCTTAAAAATTGGGTGAAAGGTATACAAAAGGAGTTGGGAGATACAGAATCATTCCAAATTGCGGCGGATTTGAAGTTTGATGGATTGGCAGTTAATTTACGTTATGAGGATGGGATACTCGTACAAGCATCGACTAGAGGAGACGGGGAGACCGGAGAGGATGTTACCGAGAACATTAGAACGATCAGAACTATCCCACTTCAATTAGGGCTTCTTTTTCCTCCTAAAATATTAGAAGTTAGGGGGGAGGTAGTGATGTTTAAGGAAGATTTTGAGAGACTAAACCAAAAACAACGTAAATCTAAATCGAAAGAATTTGTAAATCCACGCAATGCGGCTGCAGGAAGTTTGCGACTACTAGACTCAAAAATTACTGCTCAACGAAATCTAAAATTTTTTGCGTATGGCGTAGGATCAATCGAGGATGAATACGTACCAAAAACACATGATGAGTTATTGAGGTGGTATAAAGAAATGCGCATACCTGTATGCGACAAAAGAAAAGTTGTGAATGGCGTTTTGGCATTACTGAATTACTATAAAGAAATCGAGTCGGTAAGAGATGACTTGGACTTCGAGATTGATGGATTAGTTTATAAATTAAATGATTTTTCCTTGCAGCGCCAACTCGGTTATAGAGATCGTGAACCAAGATTCGCTATTGCGCATAAATTTCCTGCTGAAATAATAGAGACAGTTTTACTGGATATAGAAGTTCAGGTGGGTAGAACTGGTGCGATTACACCTGTGGCAAGGTTGGTGCCAGTCTTCGTTGGAGGAGTTACATTAACTAACGCCACGTTGCACAATGAAGAAGAAATTCAGCGCAAGGATATACGCTTAGGTGACGCCGTATTTGTCCGTCGCGCAGGCGATGTTATACCTGAAGTCGTCGCCAGCATATTGGAAAAACGCTCGGCAGACTCACGACCGTTTGTCATGCCCTTACAATGCCCCGTCTGCGGGTCAACAATTGTTAAACCCGAGGGTGAAGCCATTGCCAGATGCTCTGGTGGCTGGATAAAATGTGTTGCCCAAAGAAAAGGTGGTTTGTTCCATTTTGCCTCCCGCAAGGCGATGAATATTGATGGTGTCGGTGAGCAGTTGATTGATCAGTTGGTTGATAAACAGGTTGTGACGACGGCGGCGGACTTATATAAACTGGGACTGACTTCCTTGGTTGCGCTGGACAGGATGGCGGATAAGTCGGCGCAAAATATTCTGGCTGCGCTGGAAGTGTCCAAAGAGACGAGCTTTGCCCGTTTTATTTATGCACTGGGGATTCGCCATGTCGGTGAGTCAACGGCGAAAGATCTGGCAACGACTTTTGCAAACGCCGATGCGCTGATTGCGGCGACAGAAGAGCAGTTGCTGGCAGTATCCGATGTGGGACCAGTGGTGGCAAAGTCGATACTGGCTTTTTTCGCTGATTCGCTAAATGTTGAGCTGGTTCAGCAATTACTGGCATCCGGCATACATTGGCCAGTCGTTGAGCAGAAAGGGGGCGGGTCGCAACATTTGTTGGGATCGACTTTTGTGTTGACGGGAACTCTGCCAAGTTTAAGTCGCGATCAGGCGAGTGCGATGATAGAAAGTGCAGGCGGTAAAGTAGCTGGCTCTGTATCGAAAAAAACCAGTTATGTCGTAGCCGGTGATGACGCAGGTAGTAAATTAGTGAAAGCGCAGGAATTGGGTATCCCTTTACTGACCGAAGCAGAATTGCTTCAACTTTGTTCCAGGAACTAAAAATGAGAAAAATTAGAAAAGCGGTATTCCCTGTTGCTGGCCTAGGTAGCCGGTTTTTACCTGCTACCAAAGCGCAACCAAAAGAGATGTTGCCTATCGTAGATAAGCCATTGATCCAGTACGCGGTAGAAGAAGCCGTCGAGGCTGGTATCACCGAGATGGTATTCATTACCGGACGTGCGAAACGTGCGATTGAAGATCACTTTGACAAAGCCTATGAACTTGAAAGCGAACTGGAAGCGGCAGGCAAACAAGCTTTGCTCGATCTGGTGCGCAATGTGATCCCGAAAAATATTAACTGTATTTATATTCGTCAGCAGGCCGCTCTGGGGCTTGGGCATGCCGTGTTATGCGCCCGTCCGGTGATTGGCGATGATCCTTTCGCCGTGTTGCTGGCGGACGATTTGATGGATGCTGATGAGGGTTATCCGTCCGTTATGAAGCAAATGACGGACCTGTTCGAAGAAGAGGGCGGTAGCGTGATTGCAGTCCAGGACGTGCCACGCGAATTTACCCGTCAATACGGTATTGTGAGTGGTACCCCGTACAAGGATCGCGTAGAGAAAATGCATGGCATAGTAGAAAAACCAATGCCAGATGTCGCACCGTCAAACCTGGCTGTTGTAGGTCGATATGTATTGTCGGGACGTATTTTTAGTTACCTAGAAAAACTGGGCAAAGGCTCGGGTGGTGAGATTCAATTGACTGATGGTATCGCCGCAATGTTGAAGGATTATCCGGTCTATGCCTACCGTGCTGCGGCAACGCGCTACGACTGTGGTTCTAAACTCGGTTACCTTAAAGCCAGCGTTGCCTTGGGTATGAAGCACCCAGAAACTCGTGATGAATTCCTCGAGTATCTACGTTCGCTGAAAAACGTATAACGAAATCAGGCATCGCCGGAAACTAGAAGATAAAGCCAAACGTTGTGATGACGTTTGGCTTTTTATTTGATTGCAGTAAGATGGTGGCGACGTACTATATTATTGCCAGATAATGGTGACATAAGATGAGTGCTGGCTAAATTGCCATACAGGAGTAAGGAAAATGATTCATCCAATTTTAAAAATGTGTGACCCGCGATTGCTGCGAGTTGCCGAGCAGGTAAAGCAATTCAATACGCCAGAGCTGGATGCTTTGATCAAGGATATGTTTGAAACGATGATCGCCGCAAACGGTGCTGGTCTGGCCGCGCCGCAGATAGGGATTAACTTGCAGCTGGTGATCTTCGGTTTTAAAGATAATCCGCGTTATCCAGATGCGCCTAAAGTGCCGGAGACGGTGCTGCTGAATCCCATCTTGACGCCACTGTCGGTTGATACGGATGATGCGTGGGAAGGCTGCTTGTCTGTGCCTGGCATGCGTGGCCTTGTACCGCGCTGGAGTCAATTGCGCTATGAGGGTTATGATCAGTTTGGCAATCGTATTAGTCGTGACGTCGATGGGTTTCATGCGCGAGTGGTGCAGCATGAATGTGATCATCTGAATGGCATTCTGTACCCGATGCGTATCAAGGATCTGAGTCAATTCGGTTTTACGGAAGTCTTGTTCCCTGAATTGGATCCCGATGACGATGACTGACTGGGTGGCAGTTTTTTTACATAATACACAAATGTTACGCAAACAAGTTTGTCTATCGCTATACTCTGACGAATTAACATACTCCCACGGTGTATTTTTAAAGCGCACTTTAAAACAGTGCGGGTTAAGGTGATTTTTTAAAAATAACGGGGGAGTATAGGCAATCAATTCGAGGAAGTTTATCAGAACTGCTCGTCATCCCGTAGATAGCGCCATTGTCCTTCCGGTAAATTGCCTAACCTGACTTTACCGATGCGCACTCGTTTTAAGCCAATCACTTTTAATCCCACCATCTCGCACATGCGGCGAATCTGGCGCTTCTTCCCTTCGCGTAAAATGAATTTGAGCTGATCTTCATTTTGCCAGGTGACTTTGGCAGGAAGTAGTTTTTTGCCATCGAGGGTTAATCCAAAATTGAGCCGCCTTAACTCAGCATCCGGTAAGACGCCTGGTTTGGTGTACTCAACCCGTACCAGATATTCTTTTTCGACGACGGTATCCTGACCAATCAGGTGCTTGGCGACTCGACCGTCCTGCGTCAGGATCAGCAGGCCAACAGAATCAATATCGAGGCGACCTGCGGGCACGAGGCTACGTAGTTGCGTCGGGTGAAACTGCGTATCTACTGCGCATTCACTCCAGCGGTTTTCTGCTTTGATCAATGCGACTGCCGGTGTGTAGCCGTCTTCGGCCTGACCACTGACATAGCCGACCGGCTTGTTGATCAGAATCGTCACGCGCTTCGATTGTTCTGCCGCCGCCTGACGTTCTACCGATACTTTCTGCTCAGGAAAAACTTTGCTGCCGAGTTCGGATACAACCTTGCCATCGACCCTGACCCAGCCACGGGCAATCCATTCATCAGCTTCGCGGCGGGAGCAGATGCCCAGTTCTGACATGCGTTTCGAGAGTCGTACCAGTTCAGTCATAAAAACAATCAATCAAATCAAATAAAAAAAACAATAATTCATGTCAAGAAATAAGTGGCGCTTAAAAATCGCACTTAAATTCGCAACGCATCCAATAGCTCAGCCTCAAATTGCAACTGATTTTTCGCGCTTTGTAGCACCGCACCGTCAACCAGAAAAACGTCTTCAACCCTTTCGCCCAACGTCATGATTTTAGCCGTATATAAATTGATTTTATATTTGGTCAGAACCGTGGCGATTGTGTAAAGCAGGCCGTTGCGGTCATTGGCGGAAATCGAGAGCAAAAAGTAGCGGCCTTTTTCATCTGGACGCAAATCGACACTAGGCACAATAGGGAAGGTGCGTGACATGCGCGATACGCGTCCGCGATTCGGCGGTGAGAGCGGCGTCTGTTGCGTCAATACCGCGGCAAGTTCATGCTCAATCAGCGTGATGATATCGCGATAGTTATTCGCAAAAGCGGGCTCAATCACGAGGAAAGTATCGAGTGCATATCCACCTTTTGTCGTGTGAATTTTTGCATCAAGAATGCCAAAATTCTTGCTGTCGAAGTAATTGCAAATCCGTGCAAACAAATCAGCCTGATCAGGAACGTATACCGTGACTTGCAAGCCTTCGCCGATTGGCGAAAGCCTGCATTTCACCACTGGCGTGGGGCTTTGAATCTTGTCATGCAGCGATCTGGTTTGCCATGCAATATCTGAGGCATCATGCCGTAAAAAATAGGCCATATCGAGCTGCTGCCAAAGGGCTTCGTGCGCATCGGACGGTAAGCCATACAGACGCAAGGCTTTTAGCGCATCTTCCTGGCGATTTTTTAGTTCCCGGTCTTTGGACGGCGCTTCGCCGCCTAGCACGCGCAAAGTGATGCGATACAAGTCCTCAAGTAACTTACCTTTCCACGCATTCCAGACTTTCGGACTGGTGCCGCGGATATCGGATACGGTCAGCAAATACAGCGCAGTGAGATGGCGTTCATCTTTGACCAGTTTAGCGAATGCCTGTACTACATCCGGGTCGGACAAATCTTGTTTTTGTGCGACTTGCGACATCGTTAAGTGATGCTGAACAAGGAAAATAATCAGTTCGGAATTGGCTTTGGAAATGCCGTGATCGAAGCAAAATTTCTTGGCATCGCTCATCCCTAAAACGGAGTGGTCACCACCGCGTCCCTTGGCAATATCATGAAACAAGGCGGCGATATACAGGATCCAGTGCTGATTGAAATTTGCCATCAACTGACTGCAAAACGGATATTCGTGCGCATGTTCCGTCATCGTAAAGCGACGCAGATTGCGGACGACCATCAGTATGTGCTGGTCGACTGTATAAGCGTGAAACAGATCATGTTGCATCTGCCCGATGATGCGGCGGAAGTTGGGTAAATAGCGACCCAATACACTCATCTGATTCATCCGACGCAGTGCGTGAGTAATGCCTTGCGGCGATTGCAGAATCTGCAAAAACATTGCACGATTAAAAATATCGTGTCGAAACCCTGCATCAATCGCGAAACGTGCATGCCACAACGCTCGCGTGGTGCGTGCTGTCATGCCTTTTAGCTCGGGATGCTGCGCCATCAATAAAAAGATTTCCATAATCGCCGAGGGCGAGGTCTGGAAGGTGTCGTCTTTGGCGATATCGATCAGGCCGTTGACTTCGCTGAAGCGCTCATTGATTGGTCGTGGAACGGAGGGCTGCGGAAAGAGGTTTGCTTCAATATTTTGCAGCAGAATCGTATTTAACTGTGTGACCGTTTTGGCAGCCCAGTAATAGCGCTGCATCAGATGTTCACTTGCACGACGTGATTCTGTTGTCTTGAATCCGAAGGTCTCAGCAATCGCTGTCTGAACGTCAAAAATTAAGCGGTCTTCGCGGCGACCTGCGTGGATGTGCAGACGGATGCGGATGTCTTTGAAGGCGCGCTCATTGCGCTTTAATTGGTGGGCTTCAGTCGCAGTCAGCAAGCCGCGTTCGGCGAGTTCTCGCCATGAGTTGCCGAGATTGGCCGCTTTTGCCACCCATAAAATCACTTGCAGATCACGTAATCCGCCGGGACTTTCTTTGCAATTGGGTTCGAGGCTATAAGCGGTGTCCTCATATTTGGCATGGCGCTGCTGCAATTCCAGCATTTTTTCCTGAAAAAAATGCTGAGGATTCATATTCGCAGCGTAATTGGTCTGCATCTCTCGGAACAGTTTCCGGCTACCTGTGATGAGACGTGCTTCTAATAAACTGGTTTTTACCGTGACATCAGCCCTGGCTTCCTCCATGCACTCATCGACAGTACGTATGCTGTGGCCGATATCGAGTCCGATATCCCAGAAGATTTGCACCAGATGCTCCAGTTTCTCACGCATAGGCTTGTCTGGATGTTCCGATAGCAGAATTAATACATCGACATCGGAGTAGGGGAATAACTCGCCGCGACCATAACCACCAACCGCAACCAATGAGGTGGTGGCCGGGAAGGCGAATTTTTTCCAGATATTACTTAAAACCTGATCCACGTTGCGACACAAGTCGCGCAACAGGACCTCGGTTTTATGATTTTCTTTGAAAGTGGCAATGACTGCCTGTTGAGCCGCTTTGAGCTCTTCTTTGAACTCAAGAGCGGAGATGCTGGCAACTGCTGTTGCGCTTGTCATCATGCAGGTGTGGCTTGAGCCTGAGCTGCCAGGATAAAATCTGGCGGTGGAGGAGAGCCTGCGGATAAAGTCAGAACTTCATAACCAGTTTCAGTAACGAGAACGGTATGTTCCCATTGTGCTGACAAGCTACGGTCTTTGGTTTTAATTGTCCAGCCGTCACCCATTTCACGAATATCGCGACGACCGGCATTGATCATCGGTTCAATCGTGAAGATCATGCCTGGAACTAGTTCTTCTAATGTGCCCGGGCGGCCATAGTGCAATACCTGTGGCTCTTCATGAAAGACCTTGCCGATGCCGTGACCACAGAATTCGCGCACCACGCTGTAGCCAGCTTTCTCAGCATGCTGCTGAATGATGAAGCCGATGTCGCCAAGATGATTGCCTGGCTTGACTTTTGAAATGCCAAGCCACATACATTCATAGGTAATCTCGTTGAGGCGTTTTGCCAGAATTGACGGTTCTCCTACCAAGAACATACGGCTATTGTCACCGTGGTAGCCATCTTTAATGACGGTAATATCAAGATTGACCACATCGCCGCTTTTCAATACCTTGTCGCCCGGAATGCCGTGACAAATGACATCATTAACTGAAGTGCAGATGGCTTTAGGGTAAGGGGTATAGCCTGGAGGGCAGTAATTCAGCGGCGCAGGAATGGAGCCTTGTACGTTCAGCATGTATTCATGACACAATCTGTCGAGTTCGCCCGTAGTGACGCCGACTTTCACGAAAGGTGTGATGTAGTCGAGCACCTCAGAGCCGAGGCGGCCTGCAACGCGCATTCCGGCGATGTCTTCAGGGGTTTTGATAGAAATAGATGTCATGCTGAGCCAAATAAGGTGATTTCTGATAGAGCTCAATTATAGACGAGGCAAGTCTTGCTTGCTGGGAGTTCATTTGACCCTTGAATCAAGTCGCATTTTCGTAGTAGAATAGATGGTTAGCTTGGATGAGTTCTAAGTTGATGGTAGTAGAATTATTAAATTTATATTGATTAATGCACGAATCTGTCCGACAAGGGTGTCTGAAATTTTTCGGATCACTGGCTGGATTCAAGACCTAACCCTGGAGTTATTATGTCTGTAACAATGCGTGAAATGCTGGAAGCTGGCGTCCATTTTGGTCACCAAACCCGTTTTTGGAATCCAAAAATGGCACCGTTCATCTTCGGTCACCGCAACAAGATTCATATCGTCAACCTAGAAAAAACTCTGGGTATGTACCAAGAGGCGATGAAGTACATCCGTCAATTGTCCGCTAATCGCGGCACTATTCTGCTGGTTGGTACTAAGCGTCAGGCTCGCGATATCATGGCTGCTGAGGCGCAACGCGCTGGTATGCCTTATGTTGATCAGCGTTGGTTGGGCGGTATGCTGACTAACTTTAAAACTGTTAAAACTTCGATCAAGCGTCTGAAAGACATGGAAGCTTCTGTTGAAGATGGTTCTGTAGAAAAGTTGAGCAAAAAAGAAGCGCTGATGTTTCAGCGTGAAATCGTTAAATTGCAAAAAGCAATCGGCGGTATCAAGGATATGGGCGGCATCCCTGACGCAATTTTCGTGGTTGACGTTGGCTACCACAAAGGTGCGATCACTGAAGCTGCGAAATTGGGTATCCCGGTTATCGGCGTGGTTGATACTAACCACTCCCCAGAAGGCGTTACTTACGTCATTCCTGGTAATGATGACTCCTCCAAAGCGATCGCTCTGTACGCCCGTGGCGTTGCTGATGCAATTTTGGAAGGTCGTGCGAATGCAGTGAATGAAGTCTTAGAAGCGGTAAAGCCAAGTTCTGATGAGTTCGTTGAAGTAGAAGATCAGGCGTAATTGCAGGATACTTCGCTAAGTTCACAAGCGTAAAGCAAGTAAAAGGGGGCAACAGTCGTTCGCCCCTTTTTTTAAATAAATTTTGATGACAGCGCCCATTTGGTGCTACTGAATTAGGAGAAAAACATGGCGGCGATTACAGCAGCGATGGTAGGCGAATTGCGTGCGAAGACAGATGCACCAATGATGGAATGCAAAAAAGCACTGACAGAAGCTGAAGGTGATATGGATCGTGCGGAAGAGTTGCTGCGCGTTAAATTGGGCAGCAAAGCATCTAAAGCAGCATCACGTATTACTGCAGAAGGCGTAGTAGCAACACACATCATCGGTAACGTTGGTGCAATGGTTGAAGTTAACTGCGAAACAGATTTCGTGACAAAAAATGATGACTTCATCGCTTTGGTCAATACATGCGCAAGATTGATTGCTGAACATAAGCCGGCAGACGTTGCTGCATTGTCAGCATTGCCACTCGAAGGCGGTACAGTTGAATCCGTACGTGCTGCGTTGATCGGTAAAATCGGCGAAAACATGTCTATCCGCCGTTTCGTTCGTTTCAATACAGAATCAAAACTGGCTGCCTATTTGCACGGCACCCGTATCGGTGTTGTCGTTGATTTCAATGCTGCCGATGACCAGGTTGGTAAAGATGTAGCGATGCATATCGCTGCAATGAAGCCAGTATCTTTGTCCGCAGAACAAGTTCCAGCAGATCTGATCGAAAAAGAACGTTCTGTAGCGTCACAAAAAGCGGCAGAATCTGGCAAGCCAGCAGATATCGTTGCTAAAATGGTCGACGGTTCTGTACAGAAATTCCTGAAAGAAGTGTCCTTGTTGAATCAGACATTCGTTAAAAACGACAAGCAAACTGTCGAGCAAATGTTGAAAGCAGCAAATGCTTCTGTCAAATCTTTCACGATGTATGTTGTCGGTGAGGGTATCGAGAAGAAGCAGGACGATTTTGCCGCAGAGGTGGCCGCTCAGGTCGCAGCAGCAAAACAGGCGTAAGCAAAAAAGCGGGCCGAAAGGCCCGTTTTTTTAAGTCTTGGCTTGTAGGAATTGCATTATTGGAATGGCATTATGTATGCGCCAATAATAGAAAATATTGTTTAGCGCTAACCGTTAGCAAAATTTTTTGTAAGTAGTTTTATTAATTGATCTCACATCCGAAGGAGTCCAGAACGTGACTAAACCAGCATACAAACGTGTCCTGTTAAAACTCTCTGGTGAGGCCTTGATGGGAGATGATCCCTTCGGCATTAATCGCGCAACAATAGAGCGCATGGTTGCTGACGTCGCTGAAGTTTCGCGCATGGGTGTCGAGCTGGCCATTGTGATTGGTGGCGGTAATATTTTCCGTGGTGTAGCGCCAGGTGCGCAGGGCATGGACAGAGCGACTGCTGACTATATGGGGATGCTGGCAACCGTCATGAATGCGCTGGCATTGTCTGATGCAATGCGTCAGGTCGGACTGACTTCCCGCGTCATGTCCGCGATCGCAATTGATCAGGTCGTTGAACCTTATGTCCGCCCGAAAGCCTTGCAGTATCTGGAAGAGGGTAAGGTAATCGTGTTTGCTGCCGGTACAGGCAATCCTTTCTTTACGACAGACACGGCTGCTGCTTTGCGTGGGTCAGAAATCGGCGCGGAAATCGTCCTGAAGGCCACTAAGGTTGATGGCGTATACACGGCAGATCCAAAGAAAGATCCTTTGGCAACGCGTTATTCAACGATTTCTTTTGATGAAGCAATTTCTCGTCATTTGCAGGTGATGGATGCGACCGCCTTCGCTTTGTGCCGCGATCAAAAATTACCGATTAAAGTATTTTCTATCGTTAAGCCAGGTGCGTTGAAAAACGTTATTCTGGGTGCAGACGAAGGTACCTTGGTACACGTATAATTTCTAGTTTAGCATGACGCATTGGCGGTGCTAAGTTGATAGCTTGATGTTGAGGAGGACGGCATGACCGTTGCAGATGTAAAGAAAAATACTGAGCAGAGAATGCAGAAGTCGATCGAGACACTGAAATCTGATTTGTCCAAAGTTCGTACCGGCCGTGCTCATACGGGCATTCTTGATCATGTTCAGGTCGATTACTATGGTACGGCAACACATATTACCCAAGTTGCAAATGTCACCTTAATCGATGCACGTACGATTGGTGTCCAGCCTTGGGAAAAGAAAATGATCTCGGCAGTCGAAAAGGCTATTCGTGATGCAGATCTGGGCCTGAATCCATCGACTCAGGGCGACATGATTCGTGTACCAACACCACCTTTGACGGAAGAGCGTCGTAAAGAGATGGTGAAGCTGGTCAAGACAGAGGGTGAGGACGCGAAAATTGCTGTCCGTAACATTCGCCGCGACGCTAATGAGTCTCTGAAAAAGCTCTTGAAAGATAAGGCTTGCTCTGAAGATGATGAGCGTCGTGCACAAGATGATGTACAGAAATTGACTGATAAATTCGTCAGTGAAGTAGATAAACTACTTGCTGAAAAAGAAAAAGAAGTGTTGACCGTATAGATCGGTTCGCAGTTTCTTGCTCTGATCCACATTAGACTGATGATCTTGGTGTAATGTGGATAAGAATTATTTCATTCTGGATATACATGGCTCATCACAGTTCTACAAAAGAAATTCCAGCGATCAGTAATGTTCCCAAGCACATCGCCATCATTATGGATGGTAATGGTCGCTGGGCAACTAAGCGCTTTTTGCCGCGTGTGGCAGGTCATGTGAAGGGCGTAGAAGCCGTCAGAGGTATTGTTGAAGCATGTATTAATCGTGGGGTTGATTATTTGACGTTATTTGCTTTCAGCTCTGAAAATTGGCGTCGCCCTGCCGATGAGGTTTCTTTGCTGATGCGCTTGTTTGTCACGGCATTGGAAAAAGAAGTCGCAAAAATGCATGCGAATAATATTCGCCTGAAGGTTGTCGGTGACCTGAATCGTTTTGATGCGCAGTTGCAAAAAATGATACAAGTCGCCGAAACCAAAACAGCAGGCAATTCGGGATTGACTGTGACAATCTGCGCAAATTATGGCGGTCGCTGGGATGTAGTGCAGGCGTTTAATCGCATGACGGCAGAGACCTCGGTTGCCGGTCCCATTGACGAAGATCAACTGGCGCCATATTTATCAATGGCTTATGCACCAGAGCCGGATTTATTTATCCGCACTGGAGGCGAAACCAGAATATCGAATTTTTTACTCTGGCAGTTGGCATATAGCGAACTGTATTTCACGGATACCTACTGGCCTGATTTTGATGCTTCAGCGCTGGATACGGCGATTACCTCCTATCAAACAAGAGAACGTAGATTTGGCCGAACCAGTGCGCAATTGGCTGGACAAACATCGTCATAACTCCTAGGCAAATGCATGCTTAAAACTCGTGTCATCACGGCTCTTTTACTCTTGGCAGTATTGTTGCCCATCCTGTACTTAGGAAATTTTGTCGCATTTGCGATTGTGGTGACACTGTTTTTTGCAGCAGCGATGTGGGAAAACCACCGCTTGTTTGGCAAGCCTGCTCCTATCGTACTGGCGGGAATCTGGACCACTTTATTCGCGGGCATACTGATCTCCCGCGTTGCATTCTCAGAGCTCATGCTGTTCGCCTTGTGCACGGCATTCTGGATAGCGAAATTAGTACCGTCGCTGGCTTTAGGTCTTCCTGTTCCCGATCACAAGCTTGGTAATGCTCTGATTAGTGGTATGTACAGCGCCTCTATTTTTGCCTGTTTTATTGCGATTATCAGTTTATTTAATCACTCACCTCTTTTTTTACTGTCTGCTATGGCGATCGTCTGGGTGGCAGATATCGGCGCCTATTTTTCTGGCAAGGCATTTGGTAAGCATAAGTTGGCACCAAGCATTTCGCCAGGCAAATCCTGGGAGGGCGCAATCGGCGGCTGGATTGCAGTACTCTTGACAGGATTTGCGGCAACCCAGATACCATTGCTGAACGACACCTTGCCAGTAAAGATTTTTGCAGCTTTCGGCTGGATTGGTTTCGCCGGAATCATGACGGTATTGACAGCGGGTAGTGTGGTCGGGGATTTATTTGAGTCTTCATTAAAGCGCCGTGCCGGTATGAAGGATAGCAGCGCTTTATTGCCGGGGCATGGCGGTGTGCTAGATCGTATTGATGCGCTTATCCCCGTGCTGCCACTCGCTGCCTTGTTCAATATTTGGTTCAGATAATGTTATCCCTGCAGACTATTTGTGTTCTTGGCTCTACCGGCTCGATCGGGGTTTCTACGTTAGACGTCATTGCGCGGCACCCGGATCGCTATCAGGTTTTTGCACTGACTGCGCATAGCCAGGTAGTGAAACTCGCACAGCAGTGTGAGCAATTCAGCCCCCAAGTGGTAGTGGTGGGTTCTGCAGCGGCAGCAACAGAATTACAGGTTCTGCTCAAAGAAAAAAAATTGACGACCCAGGTCTTGTATGGCCCGCAAGCCTTATGTGATGTTGCGTCTGCCAGCGAGTGCGATACGGTAATGGCGGCCATTGTCGGCGCAGCAGGTTTGCCAGCGTCACTGGCAGCGGCAAAGGCGGGTAAAAAGGTCTTACTTGCCAATAAAGAGGCGCTGGTCATGTCTGGTCAACTCTTTATTAACGCGGTCACGAACAGTGGTGCCGTATTGTTGCCGATTGATAGCGAGCACAATGCGATTTTTCAATGTTTGCCGTTTAATTATGGCCGGCAAGCACAGGCTCATGGCATCAGTAAAGTGATACTCACCGCATCCGGTGGGCCGTTTTTGAACCGTAGTCTTGAATCATTGTCGGATGTGACGCCGGATGAGGCCGTTGCTCATCCAAACTGGGTCATGGGTAGAAAAATTTCTATCGATTCAGCAACGATGATGAACAAAGGCTTGGAAGTCATCGAAGCTCATTGGTTATTCGCAACGCCAGCCGACCAGATTGATGTTCTGATACATCCGCAAAGTGTGATTCACTCCATGGTGTCATATGAAGATGGTTCGGTAATTGCGCAGCTTGGCAATCCTGATATGCGCACGCCAATTGCCTATGGACTGGCGTATCCTGAGCGGATTAATTCAGGCGTAGCACCATTGGATCTGGTCAAAATCGCGAAATTGAATTTTGAAGCGCCGGATTTTTCTCGCTTCCCTTGTCTTTCCCTGGCCTATGCAGCCTTGAGGGCAGGGCAGACCGCCTCGATTATTCTGAATGCGAGTAATGAGATTGCTGTGCAGGCATTTTTAGATAGCAAAATCGGCTTCAGAATGATTGATCAGATTATTGCTCGTGTTATGGATAAGATTGCGCTATCTGTCGCAGACGATATTGATAGCATCCTTGAGTGCGATAGGGTGACGCGCAGAGTGACTTCCTCCCTGATCGCATCATGATCCAGTTACCTAGCTTCTTGCAAACTTTGCTGGCGTTTGGTTTCGCTTTGGGCCTGCTGGTCATCATTCACGAGTTTGGCCACTATGCAGTCGCCCGTTTGTGCGGAGTGAAAGTGCTGCGATTTTCTGTCGGTATGGGCAAGGTGATTTACTCCAGACGGCTCGGAGCTGATCAAACGGAATGGGCAATCTCTATTTTGCCTCTGGGCGGTTACGTCAAAATGCTGGATGCCAGAGATCAGGATATTAGTTCCTTATCTGAGCAGGAATTGAAGCGGGAATTTTGTCGTCAATCAGTCTGGAAGCGGATTGCCATTGTTGCTGCGGGTCCGGTCGCCAATTTCTTGTTGGCGGTATTACTTTTTTCCGGACTTTATATTCACGGCGTATCTGAGCCTGTCAGTAAAATCCGGGTTCCGTCAGTTCAGTCTCAAGCATATATGGCGGGCCTGCGTCATGGCGATATTATCGTTAGTGTGAATGGTGATGCAATACAGACGTACTCGGAGTTACGCTGGAAGTTATTGCAATTAGGTTTAGAAAAAAAGAATGCCCAAATTGGTATTAACAGGGAGAGTGCTGATAAAGGTGCGCTGGTAGACAAACGAGTATTTGAGCTGCCGCTGTCGCAACTAAGTAATAAGGATCTCGAAGGGGATTTTTTAGGCAAACTGGGATTTTCAGTCGCACGGCCTCCTGCTATTTTAAATGTGGTCGTCGCTGATGGTCCGGCCATGCACGCTGGATTGCAGGAGCAGGACCAGATTCTGGAGATCGACGGTAAACCCTTATTGGATGGACTTGAATTTACTGAGATAGTGAATGCTTCTGCGAATAAGCGTCTTCAGCTTCTGGTGAAGCGTGGTGAACGAATTTTTGAACTCGGTGTCACACCAGAGGCAGAAACACTGAACGGCATGCTGATAGGGCGTATCAAAGTTCAGATGATGCTGTCGCCAGAAATCGTGCAGGTGGATAGCAGTATTTCCGAGGCGATTGTAAAAGGGAGTAAAAAAACCTGGGATACCAGCATGCTGACTTTTAAAATGCTGGGTAAAATGTTGACTGGGGATGTTTCTTTAAAGAATATTACAGGACCAATCACCATCGCGGATTACGCAGGGCAGACCTCTCGCACCGGTGTGGTCAGCTACTTAAGTTTTATTGCATTAATTAGTATCAGTCTTGGCGTCATGAATTTGCTCCCTATACCTGTGTTGGATGGGGGGCATTTGTTGTATTATTCGCTGGAAGTTTTGACAGGGAAACCTGTATCAGAGCGCTTCGGTGAGATAGCACAGCGTGCAGGCGTGGCCTTGTTGATGGCCTTGATGGCGGTGGCTTTTTTTAATGACATTACAAGACTAATGTCATAATGCGCAGTTAAAGCAAACTATGCTGCTGGTTGCCGATCTTTCCGGTAGAAATTTAAGATTAAATAACACCCAATGAAATTACATATCGAGCACCTTACTTTGTCAAATTCTTTGCCTACTTTACGACGCCATGTATTGGCATTAGCTGCTTTGGCCCTGTGTTCAGGAAGTGCGATGGCAATTGAGCCATTTACAGTGAAAGACATCCGTGTCGAGGGGATACAAAGAACGGAAGCCGGAACCGTTTTTACCTATTTGCCAGTTCGCGTGGGTGAAGTATTTGATGATGCCAAAAGTGTGACCGCAATCAAATCCCTGTATGCAACTGGTTTTTTCAAAGATGTACAAATTGAAGTGCAAAACGGTGTGTTGGTCGTTTTGCTCGAGGAGCGGCCATCTATCGCTAGTGTTGATTTCACCGGCACCAAAGAATTTGAAAAAGATGCTCTGATCAAGGCGTTGAAAGATATCGGCGTTGGCGAAGCAAAGATCTTTGATAAAGCGACGGTTGACCGCGCGGAGCAAGAGCTTAAACGTCAATATCTGTCAAAAGGCTTATACGGCGTCAAAATAACGACCACGATCACGCCGATTGAGCGTAATCGCGTCAATGTGACATTTGCAGTAGAAGAAGGCGATATTGCCCGCATTGCTCAGATCAACCTGGTCGGCAATAAGGCGTTTTCGGACAGCGAATTACGCGAGTTGCTTGCTTTAACCACACCTGGCTGGTTTAGCTGGTACACCAAAGCTGATCAGTATTCAAAGCAAAAATTATCCGGTGATATTGAGACCTTACGGTCTTTTTATCAAAATCGTGGTTATCTGGAAATGCAAATTGAATCGACGCAAATTTCCATTACTCCGGATAAAAAAGACATTTACATCACCATCAATATTATCGAAGGTGATAAATACACAGTATCGGATATCAAACTCGAAGGTGAAACCTTAGGTCGTGAAGAAGAGCTGAAGTCCTTGTTGCTGCTAAAGAAAAACGATATTTACAATGCGGCACGCCTTACGGAAAGCACCAAGCGTATTTCTGAGCGTATGGGTAATTTCGGTTACGCATTTGCGAACGTTAACGCTAATCCTTTGCTGGACAAAGAAAAGAAGGAAGTTGCCTTCACTATCTTTGTTGATCCTGGTAAGCGCGTCTATGTTCGCCGCATCAATCTGGCCGGTAATACCCGGACGAGAGATGAGGTGATTCGTCGTGAATTCCGTCAATTTGAAGGTTCCTGGTATGACGGTGAAAAAATTAAAATTTCCCGTGATCGCGTAGATCATCTGGGTTATTTTAAGGATGTCAATCTCGAGACGCCGGAAGTGCCAACCAGTGTTGATCAGGTCGATGTGAATCTGACGATCACTGAAAAACCTACCGGAAATATTTTGTTGGGCGCGGGCTATTCCAATGCTGAAAAATTGACCTTAACTGGTTCTATTCAGCAGGCAAATGCGTTTGGTAGTGGTGATACGATAGGCTTAGATATCAATACTAGCCGACAAAATCGTACGATCGCGGTGTCGCATACAGATCCTTACTTTACCGATGATGGCGTGAGTCGTAGTTTTGACTTGTACTTGCGTACAACACGTCCGATTATTGGTAGCTATGGTGACTATAAGATCCAGACCACAGGCGGTAACCTTCGTTTTGGTGTCCCTTTCTCGGAAATTGATACAGTATTCTTCGGCTTAGGATTTGAGCGTACAAATGTTCAGACCTACATAGGTAGTCCTCCACGTTACTTGAAATATGTTGCAGATTATGGTGATGGTGTTAAGGATGCAAATTCTGCTTTGTATGGTATAGGTAACGCGGTCACTAACTCGTTTCCTTTGACGGCTGCTTGGCAAAGAGATAGTCGCGATAGTGCAATTACCCCCTCAATTGGCGAATACAAACGAGCAAATATTGAGTTGGCTGCAGTTGGTAACTTTAAATACTACCGCGCAATTTATAATCAGCAATACTTTAAACCCGTCTACCGCTCTATCGTTTTGGCGATGAATGGTGAGTTTGATTATGGTCACGGACTTGGCGGCAAACCTTACCCTTTGTTTAAAAACTTCTATGCCGGTGGTATAGGTTCGGTACGTGGATTTGAGCCTTCATCTTTGGGCTCAAGAGATGCAAACAATGATGCTTTAGGTGGATCAACTAGGTTAATCGGTAATATCGAATTACAATTGCCATTTCCGGGAGCAGATAAGTCTCTGAGATGGTTTACTTTTATTGATGGCGGCAATGTCTTTGATGAAGGTCAAAAAATACGTGTCAGTGATCTGAGATTCTCTGCAGGTATGGGAATTAGCTGGATTTCTCCGGTAGGTCCGTTAAAATTGAGTATTGGCCGTGCTTTGAATGCGAAACCTGATGATAAAAAACAGGGCTTCCAATTCCAGCTAGGTACTGGATTCTAATTGTAATGCTTGCTTTTCTGTATCTGTTCTAAATTGTTTTAGTTTGTTTTTCGGAGAATATTTTGAGTCAACTTACTACCCCGTCCAAATTGTTGCAACGCCTGATGGTTTGTGCGGCTTGTTTTGTCAGCGTTGCTCAAGTTCATGCACAGGACTCAAAGGTCGCAATTTTTGATTCGCAACGGGTCATGCGCGAATCGGGTCCTGCTAAAGCAGCAGAAGAGAAAATCAAACTGGAATTCTCCAAGCGCGGCAAGGAGCTGGATGATTTTGGCAATAAAATCAAAACTTTAGCCGAAAAATTAGAAAAAGATGCGCCAGTGATTTCTGAAGCTGATCGTATCAAACGTCAGCGTGAACTAGCTGATCTGGACCAGGATTTCAAGCGTAAACAGCGTATCTTCAACGAAGACTTGAATCAGCGTAAAAATGAAGAAATTGCTGCTCTGGTTGATCGTGCCGTGAAAGCGGTCAAGCAAATCGCTGAAGCGGAAAAATACGATATCGTTTTACAAGATGCCGTTTACTTCAATCCACGCGTTGACATCACAGACAAGGTACTCAAAGCCTTATCCAAATAAATAATGACCACCATTAGCATTCGGCTGGGGGAATTGGTCGATCGCTTCGGTGGTCAATTAATTGGTTCCCCCGATCTTTGTGTCACAGGCATTGCCCCTCTTAGCGATGCTGGCTCAGATCAGCTCAGTTTTCTTTCCAATTCAAAATTACGTGGACAGGTTGCTTTATCTAAGGCTGCCGCACTGATTGTGTCTGCTCAAGATCATACTGGTCTGACAGACTCGTATTCTGGCGCATTCGTCATCGTAGATAATCCCTATGTCCAATTCGCCCGCGTAGCGCAATATTTCGCCGGTTTGCATGCGATTCCTCCTGAGACCGGCATTCATCCTAGTGCGTCAGTCAGTCCGCATTCTCATGTTGATCCGACAGCCTCGATTGGTTCTCATGCGACTATTGAGGCAGAGGCAGTAATCGGAGCACATGCCGTGATCGGTGCCGGTTGCTTTATCGGTCGGGGTGCCAGTGTTGATGCGCATAGCCTGATTCATCCTAATGTCACTATTTACGATTATTGTAGTATCGGGTTGCGCGCCATCGTGCATTCAGGCGCAGTGATCGGCGCGGATGGGTTTGGTTTTGCGAATGAACGTGGTAACTGGATCAAAATTCCGCAGACGGGGCGGGTTCTGATTGGCAATGATGTCGAAATCGGTGCCAATACAAGTATTGATCGCGGTGCCCTGGCAGATACGGTTATCGAAGAAGGTGTAAAGCTCGATAATCAGATTCAGATCGGTCACAATTGCCATATCGGTGCACATACAGCCATGGCTGGCTGCGTCGGCGTTGCAGGGAGTGCCAGGATAGGCAAACATTGCACATTTGGTGGCGCGGCGATGGTATTGGGGCATTTGAATATTGTTGATAATGTCCATATCTCTTCCGGCAGCCTGGTCACCCGGTCCATTTTAGAGCCTGGTCAGTACACCGGTTTTTATCCGTTGGCAAAAAACGCGGATTGGGAAAAAACAGCATCCATCGTGCGTAATTTAAGCAGCATGCGCGAAAAAATTCGACAATTAGAAAAAATAATTAAAACGTTTACAGAGAAGTCATCATGAATACCCTTGATATTAATCAGATTAAACAGTACCTCCCGCATCGTTATCCTATGTTGTTAGTTGATCGCGTTTTGGATTGGGAAAGCGGTAAACGCATTACAGCAATCAAGAACGTAACTGCGAATGAAGAGTTCTTCAACGGGCATTTTCCTAATAAACCGGTCATGCCGGGCGTATTGATGATAGAAGCCATGGCGCAGACTGCGGCGATTCTTTCTTTCCTGACGATGGATCAAAAGCCGGATGAAAACACGATTGTGTATTTTCTGGGTATTGACGGCGCACGCTTCAAGCGTCCGGTCGAGCCGGGTGACCAGTTGAAAATTGAAGTGGAAATTCTGCGTATTGCACGTGGCATCTGGAAGTACCAGGCGAAAGCGACAGTCGATGGTCAATTGGCCGTAGAGGGCGAATTGATGTGCACGATGCGTTCCGCAACCGACGCAACAACGGCGGCATAAAATGTCTATCCATTCAACCGCACTGATTGATCCTAAGGCTCAACTCGACAGTACAGTTGAGGTTGGTGCCTATTCCATTATCGGGCCGCATGTCCGCATTGACTCCGGTACCAGGATCGGGCCACATGTCGTCATTGATGGTCATACGACGATTGGCAAAGATAATCATTTTCATGCGTATTCTTCGATCGGCGGACCGCCTCAGGATAAGAAATATGCGGGTGAGGTCACTTACCTTGAAATTGGCGACAGAAACCTGATCCGTGAGTTTTGTACTTTTAATTGCGGTACGGTGCAGGACAAGGCTGTTACGCGGGTTGGCAGTGATAACTGGTTTCTCGCCTATGTCCACATCGCACATGATTGCACTGTTGGTAACCATACGATTTTTTCAAATAATGCCGCTTTAGCAGGTCATGTCGAGGTCGGCGACTGGGTCATCATGAGCGGCTTTTCTGCCGTGCATCAATTTTGTAAAATTGGTGCTCATGCTTTCGTTGGTATGAATACCAGCCTGACCCAGGATGTGCCACCGTTCGTACTGCTGTCCGGTAATCCTGCACAAGCGCATGGCGTTAATCTGGAAGGCTTGAAACGTCGAGGTTTTAACCGTGAGCAGCTCAATGCGATTCGTCAGTCCTACAAACTGATTTATAAGTCAGGTTTGACACTTGAAGAAGCAAAATCCGCTCTTGAACAGCAACAAGTGGGCATGGCCGATGAGGTTGCCGCGCAGGTCAAATCGATGCGCGACTTTCTTGATGCGTCTACGCGCGGTATTGTCCGCTAAATCCAGCACGTGTCGACTCACCCTATTATCGCGATGGTTGCCGGAGAAACTTCCGGCGATATGCTGGCTAACCGCATGCTATCTGGCTTACGACCAAAAATACCTGATGCTTTGATGCATGGGATTGGTGGCCCGCGGATGGCAGAATTTGGCTTTGTGAACGACTGGCCCATGGATAAACTATCCGTACGAGGTTTGTTTGAGGTCTTGGCGCATTACCGCGAAATCAGTGGCATACGCAAGCAATTGCGTGAGCAGCTACTGATTGAAAAGCCGGATATTTTTATTGGTGTAGATGTTCCAGATTTCAATCTCGACTTGGAGATCCAGTTAAAGCAGGCGGGTATTCCGACCATGCACTACATCAGTCCGTCAATCTGGGCATGGCGTGGTGCGAGGATTAAAAAAATTGCTGAGGCGGTTTCCCACATGCTGGTCGTATTCCCCTTCGAGGAGCAGATTTACCGCGATGCCGGGATTCCTGCAACCTATGTCGGCCATCCGCTTGCGCAAGTAATTCCTTTGGACATCAATGTTGCTGCGGCGCGTGACGAGCTTGGCTTCCCTCATGACGCAAGGATAGTCACGATCTTGCCGGGCAGTCGTATTTCGGAGATCAAATACAACACTGCCGCGTTCATTTCGGCTGCAAAAATTCTTTGTGAACGTGATCCGCAATTGCAGATTGTCGTGCCAATGGCAGGCTCGAAACAGCGCAGTTATTACATTAAATTAGTTGTGCAGGCCAAACTTGAGGGCGTGCCGGTTTTGCTGATTGATGGTAAATCGCATGTGGCGATTGCTGCTGCTGATGCTGTCCTGGTGGCCTCTGGCACAGCCTCACTGGAAGTTGCATTATTTAAAAAGCCCATGGTCATCGCCTACAAAATGATGGAGGCTTCATGGCAGATATTGCGCCACATGGGTTACCAGCCCTGGATAGGGTTGCCAAATATTCTTGAGCGTGACTTTGTCGTACCGGAATTTTTGCAAAGTGCGGCGACTCCCGAAGCCTTGGCTGATGCGCTGTGGAAGCAATTGAACGACGCCAGCTTGTGTGATCGCCTCAAGCAACGCTTCACGGACATGCATCAGACGCTCTTGCGCGATACGGCGGAACTCTCTTCCAACGCAGTGCTCGATCTGATTGCGCAAAGCAAAAAATAATTCTCTCTCTGTTCATTTGTTGATTTGCTCATTTTTGGGTGCGCTGCATTGAGCAAGAGATTCGACTATGCTAGATCTTAGTAATTCCAATTAGTCCAATTAGTCCAATTCAATCCAATTCAATCTCACCCTTTGCTCCCTTATGTACATCGATTCTCATTGTCACATCAATTTCCCCGAACTCGCTGAGCGGATGCCTGAGATCTTGGCGAAGATGGTCGAGAACGGTGTCACGCATGCCTTATGTGTTTCCGTCGATTTGCCGGATTTCCCGCAGGTGTTGGCTCTGGCTGAAGCCTATCCGCACATATATGCGTCAGTTGGCGTGCATCCTGATTATGAAGATACGGAAGACCCAAGCGCAGAGCAATTACTTGCCTTGTCTCAGCATCCTAAAATTATTGCTATTGGTGAAACCGGACTTGATTACTTCCGGCTTAAAGGTGATCTTGAGTGGCAGCGTGAGCGCTTCAGGCAGCATATTCGCGCGTCCAGACTTAGTCGCAAACCCTTGATTATCCACACCAGAGCAGCTTCCGAAGACACGATAAGGATTATGCAGGAAGAGGGCGCTGGCACGGATCAGGGGGGCGTTGCTGGCGTCATGCACTGCTTCACTGAATCACTTGAGGTGGCTGAGGCAGCGATTGCCATGGGGTTTTATATTTCCTTCTCTGGGATTTTGACATTTAAGAGTGCCAAGGATCTGCAGGCAGTCGCACGCGCCTTGCCTCTGGAACGTATCATGATCGAAACGGATTCTCCTTACCTCGCACCGGCACCACATCGCGGTAAAATGAATGAACCCGGCTTTGTCCGTCATGTAGGAGAGTTTTTGGCAGATTTAAAAGGTATTCCGCTTAAGCAGGTACAGGAAGTGACCTCGGCCAATTTTTTCACATTGTTCAATCTGTCCCATTGATATTGATTAAGCTATCTATGGACTTATTCAAACCGTTTTTGCATTATCTTTCTCATCACTTATATAAGACACCGGTCTTTAAATTGACCGCTTCATTAGCGATTGCCGCAGGATGTAGCTTCATATCGCCTGCTTATGCTGATGCCTATGATGATTTGATCGTTGCAGTAAAATTTGATGACATCGATGTTGTTAATTCATTGCTGACTAAAGGCATTGATCCGAATTCAGTCGAAGCAACTCGTGGTGAGACCATCCTAATGCTGGCATTGCGCGAGCATTCTCAAAAGGTATTTGAAACGCTGCTAAAGCAGTCCGAGATTAAGCTCGATGCCAGAGCCAATAATGGCGATACCGCAATCATGCTTGCCAGCTTTGAAGAGAATGCGCTGGCCGTCAAACAGCTCATTGATGCCGAGGCGCAAATTAACCAGCCAGGCTGGACTGCTTTGCATTACGCTTCCGCTAAAGGCAATGTAGAGATCATCGCTATCTTGCTCGAGCAATCGGCTTATATCGATGCGGCGTCGCCCAATGGCACGACGCCGTTGATGATGTCTGTGCGTTCAGGCAAATTGGATGCAGTAAAATTTTTGCTGGATGAAGGTGCCGATGCGAATCTTAAAAATCAATTGGGAATGACAGCACTGAATTTCGCGATTGAGTTTGAGCAAAAAGAAATCGCAGACTTATTGACGTCTGCTATGAAAAAATAATTTTTCAGGTCAGTCATTTTTCAATCTCACGACGCACCCATGATTTATTTCATGAGTTATTACCGGGCCATTTTGCTATTCATTACAGCCAGCCACGACCCTGCGTCAACCACCTGCAATCTGAACAAAAACGAGGTTGCCAATCGCATCGTCGCTATGGTAAAGTTCGCGCTTCGTCGTTATGGAGTTTTATCTGTGGATAGTTATAGTAGTCGATCTTATATCGACCACACCTTGGCACTGTAACTGCAGAACTCCTGTCGCTACTTTGCCAAATGCATGGCAAGTAGTGATGTCAATAGTTTCGAATTCAGCTTTAATATTGTTGTGAATTCAGACTAATCTCTTCTCTACTTATCCCCAAATTGTTGCGTGTCATCACGCTGAAATGTCAATTCTGTATGTAGTTCAAAGGACTACGTAAAACCAGATCTGCAGGCAGCTATCTTGTGTTGTTCAACATGGACAGCGCTCTTAGTTACTAACGGTTATCAGCGTTTTACATCAGCTTTAGCTCAGTCTGAATTAAAGCTTAGTTCAGTAGAATGACATTTGATTTACTTGCTTCTTATGCCATTTGCTTGAGGCTAGTTGATTAGATGATGCGCGTTTGTTCTTGATGATCGATGCTGATCGGTCTGGGAGGTAGTTTGTTCGAATTGTTTAATCCTCAAAAACGGCCATCTCTGGCTCAGGGCAAAGGGCCAAATCGCTGGGACTGGGCTTTATTGCCGCTGGTGCTGGCACTGTTGATGGCCTTTGGCTTTGCAGCAATGCAAATGAGTCGCCCCTTCGTTGTCGGTGAAGTGCTACAGGTTTCGCTGGACCCCAGTTATCTGCCTTATTACCTGCTGCGTACCATTCTGCGCATGTTCACTGCGCTGGCTTTTTCGCTTTTGTTCAGTCTGGTATTCGCTGCGATAGCAGTGAAATATGCCGCCGCTGAAAAATTCATGATCCCATTACTGGACATCTTGCAATCGGTCCCGATTCTTGGTTTTCAAGCGATTGCGATTGCTCCTTTTATTGCCTTATTCTCCGGTGATTTGCTTGGAGTAGAGTGTGCTGCGATTTTTGCGATCTTTACTTCGCAAGCCTGGAATATGGCCTTCAGCCTGTATCAATCAATCCGCAATGTGCCATCGGAATTGAATGAAGCCGCAAGGATTTTCAGGCTGTCTGGCTGGCAGCGCTTCTGGCGCCTAGAGTTGCCGTTTGCGATGCCAGGTTTGCTTTGGAATATGATGATGTCGATGTCGGGAGGCTGGTTTTTTCTGGTCGCGGCAGAGGCCATTTCGGTCGCCGGTCAAGATATTAAATTGCCTGGCATCGGCTCCTATATTGCGGTGGCGATTGAAGCGAAAAATGGTACGGCGATTGCGTGGGCAATTGCCGCGATGCTGACGGGGATTCTGCTATATGACCAGTTATTTTTCCGTCCTCTGCTGGCGTGGGCGGACAAGTTTCGCTTTGAGGAAAGCCAGGGCGACACCGCACAACAGTCATGGCTGCTGGACTGGATGCGCAATAGCTATTGGTTTCGCGAATGGTCAGCGAATTTGTGGAAATTGCTAAGCCGTGCGCTGGGTTGGTTTAGCGTGCGGTACGACGGCACGTCTTCCAAGGCGAAGGAGCGGAATATACCTTCGTATTGGAATAAAGTCTGGGATGGCTTTCTGATACTCGCGTCCTTGCTGGCGGCGTATCGCTTATTGATTTTTATCCATAGTGATGTTGGCTGGTCAGAAGCCTTGCACGTTGTTGGTCTGGGTCTGATTACTCTGGTCCGGGTAATGCTCTTGATTGGTCTCGCTTCGCTGGTATGGGTGCCGATTGCTGTCTGGATAGGTTTACGTCCGCAGTACTCGCAAAAGGTGCAGGCAGTAGCACAGTTTCTGGCGGCTTTTCCAGTTAATCTGATGTTTCCTATCGTGGTGTTTGCGATGGTCAGTTTTGATTTGACGCCGAATATCTGGCTCAGCCCTTTAATGGTATTTGGTACGCAGTGGTACATCTTGTTTAATGTGGTTGCTGGTGCCTCAACCATTCCGAATGAGCTGCGTCTGGCGGCGGACAATCTGGGTTTAAAAGGCTGGCTGAAATGGAAGCGCGTGTATTTGCCAGCGGTTTTTCCTAGTTATATCACTGGCGCAATTACTGCCAGCGGCGGCTCCTGGAATGCGAGTATCGTCGCGGAATATGTGACTTGGGGTAAGACGACTCTGATCGCGGATGGTCTGGGTAGCTATATCAAGCAAATGACGGAGGCGGGAGATTTTCACCGTATCGCCTTGGGTATCGGCGTGATGTGTATCTTCGTGATGTTATTAAATCGCTTTTTCTGGCGCAAATTATATTTGCTGGCCGAAGACCGTAGCCGCTAACGGCGGATGAAAGGCCGTGGCACAACTGCTGATGGTGCGCCAGGCCGCATGTGGAGAATAAAAAATGACGCAAAAATTATTGATCGACCTCAAGGATGTTGCCAAATCGTTTCGCGCTGCGGATGGTACCGCGCGCTTGGTGCTGGATAAGGTGGATTTTGAATTAAAAGAGGGCGAGATCGTCGCCTTGCTGGGTAAGTCTGGCTCGGGAAAATCAACCTTATTACGTATCATGGCAGGCTTGATTCCAGCCGATCATGGCAAGGTGGATTATCGTGATAAACCGATTTTTGGCCCGGTTGCCGGTATCGCGATGGTGTTTCAGTCGTTTGCCTTATTTCCGTGGCTGACCGTGCAGCAGAATGTCGAGCTCGGCCTGGAAGCTCAGGGCGTGCCGTCTGACGAGCGCGAATTGCGGGCCGATGCCGTACTGGAGTTGATTGGCCTTGCTGGTTTTGGTGGCGCCTTACCGCGCGAATTGTCCGGCGGGATGAAGCAGCGTGTCGGCATTGCCCGCGCGTTGGTGACCAATCCGGATATCTTGCTCATGGATGAGGCATTCTCCGCTCTTGACGTGCTGACGGGCGAAACTCTACGTAACGATATGCTGGAGTTGTGGGAAGAAAGTCGTATTCCGACCAAAGGTATTTTGATCGTATCGCACAATATCGAAGAGGCTGTGATGATGGCAGATCGCATCATTATTCTGTCCAGCGACCCTGGCAGTATACGCTGTGAGGTTAAGATTGATCTGCCTCGTCCGCGCGATGTCGAGTCAGTCGAAGTCCGCGCCTTGATCGATGAAGTGTACGGCCTGATGACCATGCGCCATGCACAAGAGACAGTTACCGGTGTACCGATTTCCAAACATCTGGGGTACCGTTTGCCAGAGACCGATGTCAGCCGTATCGAAGGCGTACTTGATCTGCTTGCCGATGCACCGTTCAACGGACGTGCCGACTTGCCGCAGTTATCAGAGGAAGCAGAAATTTCCGATGAAGACCTGTTCCCAACCTACGAAGCTCTGGGCTTATTAGGCCTGGCAGTGATCGAGAAGGGCGATATCAGTTTGACGCCATTAGGTCATCGCTATGTAGAAGCCGATCAGGCGCAGAAGCAAGAGTTGTTTGGTCAACAGTTGCTGACACATGTACCGCTGGCATCGCATATACGCCGCAATCTGGAGCAGGAAACGAACGGAAGTTTGCCGGAAGAACCTTTCCTCGAACTACTTTCTGAATTCTTGAAAGCCGATGAAGCCAAGCGCGTGCTTGAAATCGCGATTGAGTGGGGACGTTATGGTGAAGTCTATGAGTATGATTACCACACGGGGCGATTGACCTTGCCTGAGCCGGAAGAGGGCTAATCTGGTTTTTGGTTGGTAAGCTTCTGAATTGATGTGGTGTCGAGTGTTCAATTTCTTTTGGCAGTACGGTGTAATAATGAGACCTTCATTCGACGCGTGAATATACTCCCTTCTAGTATATTTTCATTGTCTATATAGATATTGCGGTAATAAGGCTATTTTCTATTAGAATATGGGGAGTATATGTGATCTTGCCTTGTTTTAGACTATGTGCTGCAATGCGAAAAATATAGGATTGACAACGAATTGTTGTAAAATAGGCTACATCGCATCCGTAGTCATCGGTTGATTTCTGATGTCGATCACCTTTATTTTTGCTCACATAAATCATCCTCCATCGTGTCATTTACCTTCTCATTTTTATGAAAAAAATTCTTTCCTTTTGCGTTTTACTATTTAGCTTAAGCACCTGTTTTGCCGAGGATTACTTAGATGTCGTCACCAATAAATCTTGTGCATGTATCGACAAAATTCCAAGTAATGCCGATAAGAGAAACTTAAAAATGCAAATGGGCTTTTGCATGTTGGAGGCTTTTTCGAAAGACGATAAAGACAAGTTTAAGAAGGAATTCAATCTCGATTTTTATCAACTCGATAAAAACGGCGAAAAAATCGGCGCGATCGTTGGCATGAGGATGGCAACACAATGTCCTAAAACTGTGATGGCGATGGCGAATGCTGACAAGCAAGCAGATTCCGATATGCTAAACGGTACGATTACCAAAATTGAAAAAGATAATTTCGCAGCTTTCTTCCTAAAAGATGGCGAAGGTAAAACAACGAAACTATATTGGCTAGGACCAGTGCAAACCTCGATGGATTTGCCAACAATTTATCAAACCCTGGTAGGTAAGACAGTGGAAGTGCAATACGAGAATAAAGATATCTTCGATCCCAAAATTGGTGAGTATCGACAATTTAAAGTGATCACTAAACTGAAATGATTTTTTATTCCCTGCTTGGCGTTTGTTTAGACAGCAAGCAGGGGGCAGGTAATTTTTTCGTAAAAATTATCGATGTATGCCTCTCATACATCTGACGTAGTTCAACAGTAATTCAACAAAAATCCCGACTCCCCGTTTGTAGCGATCCCAGCAGATGTGACATATCGACCAGACGTTTGGCGACCAGATGACGGACTTCTCCTTCGCATTGCCAGATGCCGTAGACACCTAGTAGCAGTGCATTGAGTACTTCACGACGCTGCTTTTCTACTAGGCTTGGCCAGATAATCACATTGACTGGTCCAGTCTCGTCTTCGATAGTAATAAACAAAACGCCATTCGCGGTACCTGGTCGTTGTCGTACCGTGACGATGCCGCAGCCTCGTGCAAACTGGCCTTGCTGAAAGGTATTGAGCATCTCCGCTGGCAAGAAACGTTTGGCGAGCAGTTGTTGCCGTAGCAGGGCAAGTGGGTGACGTTGTAAGCTGAGTCCCATTGCCCGGAAGTCACTGACAATTTCCTGACTTTCGGTTGGGGTGGTCAGAGTTGGCGTCTGCTCGGCAACACTGACGACACGTAACAAATCCTTATCTGGTACCGCGCCTGCTGCTTGCCATAAGGCTTGTCGTCGATGGCCTGAGATAGCGGCCAATGCATTGCTTGCAGCCAGTAACTGTAGATCCTGCCGGTTCAGTTGCGCCCGGCGTGCGAGGTCGTTGACATCGCTGAAGGCAAGCTGTCTGCGCGCTTGGGTGATGCGTGTTGCTGTCTCTGCTGACATGCCGGATATCAGAGAGAGGCCCAGCCTGACTGCTGGTTGCTCTGTGTTGTTATACGGATTGATACTACGAGTGCCGGGCGTATTCAATTCTAAAGTAGAGTCCCATTCACTGGTGTTGATGTCAACTGCCAGAACTATGACTTGATGTCGTTTCGCATCCTGTATCAATTGAGATGGGGGATAGAATCCCATTGGTTGAGAGTTCAGCAAGGCGCATAAAAATACGGCGGGCTCATGGCATTTGATCCAGCTGCTGGCATAAACGAGCAAGGCAAAACTGCTGGAATGACTTTCAGGAAAGCCGTATTCACCAAAACCCAGCATCTGTTGAAAAATTGATTCAGCAAATGCCTCTTCATAACCACGCCTGATCATCGTATTGACGATGCGGTCATGGTAGTGTTCTAGTCCACCTTTACGTTTCCAGGCTGCCATAGCCCGCCTCAACTCATCAGCTTCTCCGGGCGTGAACTCTGCCGCGATTACGGCAATTTGCATGACCTGTTCCTGAAAAATCGGAATTCCTAAGGTTCTGCCTAATGCTTCTCTGAGCTCTTCTTTTGGATAACTGACGGCTTCACGGTTTTTTCTGCGTTGTAAATACGGATGCACCATCCCGCCTTGTATCGGCCCGGGTCTGACGATCGCAACCTGGACGACGAGATCATAAAATACTCTTGGCCGCAAACGAGGCAACATACTCATTTGTGCACGTGACTCAATTTGAAATACCCCGACGGTGTCTGCCTTGCAAATCATGTTGTAAGTGATTGGATCTTCACGCGGGATATCTTGCAAACGGCTGGGACGACCGGGCAGGGTAGACATCAATACCAAGGCACGCTTTAGCGCTGATAGCATGCCGAGTGCCAATACGTCGACTTTTAACAGACCGAGAGATTCCAGATCGTCTTTATCCCACTCAATGACGGAGCGGTCTTTCATCGAGGCATTCTCTATCGGTACCAGCCGTGATAGTTTGTCACGCGAGATGATAAAGCCGCCGGTGTGCTGGGACAGGTGACGTGGAAAGCCGCGCAACTGACTGGCCAGACTTGCCCATTGCTGTGCGACCGGGCCTTCAGGATCTAAGCCGTTTTCAGCAAAGCGCAGTAATAAATCCTGCTTTCCATCAAACCAGCGATGCGATTTGGCGACCGTATCTACCAGTTCTAGATCAACGCCTAGTGCTTTACCTACTTCACGTAAAGCGCCGCGTGATCGTATGGTGTGCACTGCGGCCGCAATCGCAGTGCGGTCTCTGCCATACTTGTTATAGATGTATTGGATCACTTCTTCACGTCGTTGATGTTCAAAGTCCACATCAATATCGGGAGGTTCGTTACGTTCTTTGGATAAAAAGCGTTCAAACAACATAGTGCTGCTATCAGGGTCAACTTCGGTAATGCCAAGGCAGTAGCAGACAACAGAATTCGCTGCGGAGCCTCGCCCCTGGCAAAGAATATTGATTGAACGAGCATACCGGACGATGTCATAGACTGTCAGAAAGTACGGCTCATAAGCCAGGTCATTAATCAGATGTAATTCGTAGTCGATGCGTTTTGCGACTTTGTCCGATATCCCGTTAGGAAAGCGGTTTGCGGCACCGAGTGCGACTTCTTGTTTGAGGTAAGTTGCTGGTGTATGGCCTTTTGGAATAAGTTCATCTGGATATTCGTAGCGCAATTCCGTGAGAGAAAACTGACATAGGTTGGCTATTTTGACTGACTCTGCCAATGCCGTTGCCGGATAAATATTCGCTAGCCGTAGTCGTGACCGCAAATGCTGTTCTGCATTCGGCGCAAGTGCATAGCCGCATTCGGCAACGGGACGGCTGAGTCTGATTGCTGTCAATACGTCTTGTAATGGTTTGCGAGACCGCACATGCATACAAACATTGCCAGTTGCAACCACCGGTAACTGGTATTGACGGGCAATCGAGGTAACGGTATGGCGATGTACATCATCCATGGCCTGATATAACAAAGTGAGACTGATCCAGACGCGTTGCGGAAAGGTTTTTTTCATCCAAACAACTTGCTTTGCCAGCGTGTCTGGGTTCGCCGGATAGTCAGGAACCAGCAAGATTAAGCAGTCAGGCAAGCCTTGCAGGTGGGTGTATTCTGCTGGCGGATGACTAAAGTCTTCCTTTGTAATGAGGTAGCTACCTTTAGTAATACGGGTTCGTGCCATTGTGATGAGTTCGGACAAATTGCCGTAGCCTTCACGGTTTTGAGCAAGAGCGATCAGTGCTGGCGCAGGAATATACGTATCCGCCACATCTTCTCCATCAGGCTCAGTCGTATCAGTGAGACGAAAATACGATCCGATAATCAGATTTAACTCAGTATTTTTAATAGCAACATGGGCTCGTACGACACCCGCTAGCGAACATTCGTCCGTAATCGCTAAAGCCTTATAAGCGAGTTGCGCTGCCCGTTGCGCCAACTCTTCCGCGTGCGAGGCTCCATGTAAAAAGCTGAAATTGGACTGGCAAAATAATTCGGCGTACTCTGGCAACGTATAGGTTGGCACCGGATTGATCGGTGGTGTTATCTGCATGATGTTTTATCCAAATAGGCCATGCACAAACCAGCTGGCGCCATCCTCTGCCTGCTCACCCAGACGTTCTCTATAAATCCAGTAACGTATATGACTGGGATTTTCCGCAATAAAGTAATCGCGGGTCACGAGTTGCCCGTTCCACCAGCCGGCTTCTATGCGCTCGGCACCAGATAAGAGTTTTAAGGGTGCATCGTAATACGGTCGGTGATGACGGATCGCCAGGGGTTGTGCCTTCTCAAATAACCAGACTGGACGCGCTGCCTGATTGGGTGTCTCTGTCGATAGTAAGTGCAACTTTGTGGCGTTTTTCTTTTGTGCATGGACGACGGAGATCCAGGTATTGGCGACTTCTGGTCGATGATCCTCTTGTGGTAAGGCTTGCAATACCTGATCATCGCCTAGGCGCGCGATCAGTAGCTCCAGAAGTCGGTGATGGTCTTCTGCATAGGCTTTGGGTTCTGGAAATAGGGTGGCATTCATTACCTGTCTTATCTGTACCTGACTTGCTGCAAGCTTGACGGCAATTACTGGTGCGTGAAGCTGGGTTATTGCGAGCCTTTCTTTCAGCAATCTGAGCAGATGATCTTCACGCCAGGCAGGTTCTGCCAACTTGATATTAAGATGCGTCGGTGCAATTGCCTGACGACCGCGTTCATGTTCGAGATACAGATCAATTTGTGATACCGCGAGTTGCTTAGCCGCCAACCAGCCCATTAGTTGCATGAGCAGACTGTGAATGAACGCCAGAATCATTTCTGCGTGTTCAATTCTGCCTGGTAATTCCGTACGACTCTGGAATTGCGGTGGGACATTGATACATTCAAACAGTTCGGTCTGTTTTCCATATGCTCGATCCATGAGGTCAAGAATTTGTACGCCACAGCGGCGTTTGAGTCCAGCTCGAGGCAGCGCTTGCAGTGCTCCCAGCGTATTGCAAGCGATACCGCGCAGCCATTCCAGTCGTTCTTGTGCTTCTGGGAGTAGAGCGACGGGTAATTGATTTAGTCTTTGTCGAAGTTTTTCTAGTTTTAAAATACGTTTTAACCTGTGCGTTTTTTGTAAGTGGAATGAGCCTATCATCTCACTGCGTGCCAGCAGCCATGCCCCCATTGCGGTTGGGGCGCAACTCAAAGAGATGCTGATGCCCATCACGCGCATGCTGTGCCGTATCAAATGGCATAAGCGGCGTATGCCACCAAACAATCGCAGACTTGCTCCGACCTCCATTAGCAGGCAGTTATGCGTCGTATAAGTAACTTGTGGCGTGTATTGCAGTAAGGCCATCGCCACTTGCTCCAGACACCGTTGTTCTAAAATTGGCTGACGCGTATAAAGTATGACCTCTGGTAGTAGCATTTGTACGCTTGCTTTTTTCATGGCGTGCTGAGCGCCTCCTGCCAGCGCGCTGGAGGATGCGCAGCTGATCCGATTTTGCTCAAGTACAACCTCAGTCCCATCAGGATTAATGCGCCAGTTCGGGCGAAATACTTCGAGTTGCAGCAAGGGCAGATGTAGTGCAATCCACAGAGGTTTCATTCATTGCCTCAACCGGCGAAATAGGTAAATGTGAAAACAAGGACGGTAGCGCCAATAACAAAGGCTGTTCTCGCTGGACACCGCGCCGTTTAATGAACTGAATCTGTATGCCATCAATAACCGGCGTGAGATGTAAGCGCAAAGGTGCCGGTGAGGGCATCTCTGCACAGGTGCTGGGACGCATCATAAAAAAAACGGTATCTCCGCTTTGTGCTGCCAGATGTAATCGTCTCAGAGCCTCAGTGCGGATATGTGTTTGCCACATTAAGAGCGTTGCGCAACTGCCGCTGCGTAAGACCTGTTCTGCCGCCCATAAGGCATCTCCTGACTTTTTACAACGTATCCAAAGACATTGTTTAAGCGGAATTCCGTAAGCACGTAAGGCTAGTAGTTGAGGCTGATGCGGCGGTTGTATCAGTACTATGGTGCGTTCATCTGATTTCAGAAGCTGGGCCAGAGCCGGCTGCAAAAGACGCAATTCAGCACTTCCAGACTGCTTGAGTAGTAATTCGTTTAATGAGCCGCGAGGCCAGCCACCGCCAGGTAACTCTCTCGATAAATTCGGAAAAGTGCTGTTGATACAGGTCGTCGTGTTACTGGCTAATTGCGAGGCGCGCCATAACGAAGGATGAATGTGATCCGGAGAATAGGTAAACATAGGGGCTTAAATAAATACTGTATATGTGTACAGTATAATATTTAAATCGCTTATTTTTCAATAGCTTAGGGGAATACAAAAATAAATTAAATACTGATTGCATATACAGTATTTTGTGATAAAGTATGTCCTGTGGCATCCATTTGTTTGGTTTGGCTAAGTAGAGTTAAGAGATTTATTTAGTAGATAAGTGATGAGCAGACGCATTGATCAAACTTATTCATCGGATTTTTTCATTACTGATTGGGAGATGATTCAACATGGCACACCTTGAAAATTCATTTGACGGACAATTTAGCCTGCAAGTCGCACCAACTTCATTTTTGATGCGCTTGGGTAGTCGTGAGATTTTTGTATGTCGTGATTTCCGCCGACGCTACTACCGTGTCAATCCTTTGATGGATTTTTCTACCGGTATCGAGGCGGGTCATCTGGAACTTTTGTTGTTCCGTAAATGGCTCATTATCTTTTCTAAGGCCAAATGGTAAGTCTGTTGTTTCTAAGCTTCCTAAATGCCGGATAAGATAAATAGTGTTTACAGGTATTTCGTCGTATTTTGAGATCTCTGGATTATCAAAAACGAAGTCTGCGTTCGCTTGGGTCAAATAATGGATCTGGCCCATTCTCTAATTTTTTGACAATCCCTGATTGATCAAAGTAGATGGTCATCAAGGAATTCCAGACGCCACTTTCCTTGTATGGGTAAGACCAGGCTTCAAGTGCGACACGTGGGTAATAAGCTGTTTCTCCGGGAGCGCCAATGAGCTTGATGACCGCATTTTTATCCATGGAACCTACTTTGATTTCAGCAAACTTTTGCAAAGTCAATACTTGTTCATATGATATAAGCCGCCCATCATGATCGAAGCGCGCCATATGAGTTGCCTGCGCCATTCTGCCACGCATGTACTCCCATAGATGCTGGTCGCCATCTTGATAAATATGTGTTGGCTTACCTAGTTCAAGTGCAACTTCTTGTTCTGCTTGCCCAGCTTTTACGCTGCTCAGGCCGTAACTGACACAGGACGACAAATTCAATGCAACGATTGAGATGAGACTACTGGCAAGGAGGCGTGAAGGTTTCATGGCATGCTTTAGGTTTTGTTGAGATTCAAACGCATGCCCGATGCATCGGGGTTTTGTGATGCCTTGCTACGTATTTGCAATGCCGGTACATCGCTTTATCTTGACTGGCAAAGGCTTAACGTTGGAATTCTCAATTAGAAGATTTTTTATAAACGCTTCTATCCTAAACCTTATTTGTAAATGCGTTTGACTGTGCGGAAAAAGTGATACTGCCACAATAATTTTCGGGTAAATCAAGCTTGTACGTAGGCATGGCTTGTAACTTAGTATGCCTCCCAGCGGCAACCGTTTCAGACCATTCGCTTAATGCCTTGCCAGCACATTTATAGCGGGCTTCAAGCATAGTCCATTCTTGTGCAAAACTCAGTAGCTGCTGTTCCGGCGTCAAGCTGCGTATCATCTTGTGGCGATCGGGGTCAAGATAAATACGCGCAATATCTTGCCATTCAAACGACTCTTTTGCCAGACTCTTGGTGTGGAGGAGGTCGATACCGACGCTGGAGTTCAGGCAAATTGCCGCTAATGATAATCCTGCTTCATGACTGATCGATAAAGCAGCTTCATGATCTGAAAAAAAGAGTCGGGGAGCTCTGCCGGATGATGCTGAAATCTCAATGTCACGTATGTCGATTTGATAGCATTGCTGAATCAAGGTAATAATTGCACACCGTATTTGTTGCCTTGCTCTTGTACGATCTTGCGTGCTGTAATTAGATATAGCGATGACGACATACCGGTGTAATCGCAATGTGGAACTTGCGTCATCCAAGTGCTCAGGTAAATAAAATACCGGCACGGATGCCGGTATTGACGTGGGAAGTAATGAGGCAGGCATTACTTTGGTAGCGATGAACTAGTTCGCGATTGCGGCAGGGCAACCGCGCCAGCTAGATTTTGCGGGAATAAATTCTCCCTTCATGACCAGCGTCAAAGCACCAAGCTGCGCATCATCACCGACAACCGCACTGTAAAGCACCGAACTCCTCGGCCCCATATAAACGCGCTCACCGATGATCACTTCATCGATCTTCATGACGCGATCTTCAAACAGATGGGTTTGCGGACAACAAAGAGCGTTAATTTCGCTATAAGCACCGATGCTGGCACAATCAAATTCAGTAATATCTGTCGTATCAAGATAAACACCGCGTCCGATTTTGCAACCCAGTAATCTGAACGCCAGCGGCAACCAAGGTGTGCCACGCAGATAACGCATGAAGTTAGGAACAGCGATACCTTCGTATAAATTCGTAATACCTTCAGACAGCCAGACAAAGGATGTCCACATTGGTACGCTACTTTTTTTATAGCGGAAAATGAATACCCATTTGAGTACCAGAACGAAGCCAAAACTGCCGATGCCGTACCACAATCCAGCAATGGATAAATAGTAGGCGACTTCATCCCAGCGATCATCACCTGCCAGTGGCATGAGATCTAATACGATCGTATAGCCAACGGCAATGACCATCGCATGGGGCGCAATAATTCTGAATGCTTCAATCAGTCCGCGACCTAGCCTGCGCATAAGGGAAGGGTGGAAGGTAAGTTCTTCAGGAAAGCCTTTTACTTCCTCACGTGCAGGTAAATGGATGGGAGGAGAGCCCAGCCAGGTATCACCTTCATGCATCTGGCTATTCTTTGGCGCACTGGTATGGACACCGATCAGTACATTTTCAGGCAGGATTGTGCCATCTGGAATGTAAGCTCCATTGCCGACAAAACTGCGTCGCGAAATGATGGTCGGTTGCATACTCATCCAGCCGCCATCAATTTCTTCATCACCTAACAATACGGCATCGGCAATAAACGTCTCGTCGCCCAGTGTCAGCATATCGGGCACCACGCCGAGAGCCGTTGAGATTTCAGCACCACGCCCGACCTTTGCGCCAAGTAAACGATACCAGTAAGGCGCATAGACCGTGGCATATACCCCGTGCAAGACGTTCAGGCTAGATTCCTGAATCTGGTTCACCAACCATTTACCGCAATAGGTATTGCCATGTACGGGATAACTGCCAGGTTTTAATTTAGGCAAAATACTCCAGCGTATACCCGCAGAAAGTAAGGCGGTGCAGACAATCAATACGGCTGTAGCCGGAAACGCGAGGATGAAATATTTAATGAGTTGAAACGAGAGACTTGTGTTTTGCAACCAGGCTAAACCATCGATATTGTCGATCCAGTCTATCGTAATAAAACTTGGAAACACTGGTAGAAAAAATAAGGCGGTAATGAGTAAACTACCCACAATAAAAAAGATTGCCTCACTGAAGAAACGTAGAGTCGAGACCTCCGGGCGTGGTGGCTGCGATGCGTGATCAAAGGCACCGGCATCTGCGGCCGGTGAGCCGCGCCATATTCTGTTAGCTGGAACTGATTGACCCTCGCTTAGTGCTGACTGACCTTCAAGATGGGCAAATTCGCCAAGTGATGTACCACCTTCAAGCACAGAATAAGAGCCGACATAGGATTCATTCGCTAGGGTAATCCGACCTAGGCGAAGCTCACCATGCTGCACTCTGGCATTTTCAAAATTACAGGCATTGCCGATACTGACACCATCACCAACCTGTAGTAAATCTGGTGAGCGCAAGGTGATTGAGCCGATATTCACATCCTTGCCGATTTTGGCACCTAAAGCCCGCAACCACCATGCATACATCGAGGAGCCGCTCAACATATACGTCGGCGCAGCCTCGACCAAGCGGTCTGCCAGCCACCAGCGATAATAAGTCACTCCCCATAACGGATACTGACCCGGTTTTAAGCGTCCTGCGATAAGCCATTTACCTGCGATGGCAATCGCAAACTCCAGCAAGGTCAGCAACAGGAAGGCCGCAACCGATAAAAGCGTCGCACGCACAATTGAGTCACCAGGCTCACCAGTAAAGAAGTGATAGGCAAAGAAAGGTGCCAGCCATTGCACCATCCGCATTGCAACCAGGAACGGGATCATCGCGGCCTGTGCGATACCACAAACCCAGCGTTTCACATCCGATGGCTGAGTCCAGGCAATATGAGCACTGGTTGTCGTAATCGCACCAGCCAGCATGACAGCGGCAATCGCACCGACTTGTCTTGATTGATAGATGTCACTGATTTTGAAATAAGCAAAGCGGGCATCTGCACGCAACAAAGACACCAGGCGAGCAGCCATCAGAGAATGTCCACCTAGTTCGGAGAAAAAATCTGCTTCGCGACGTATCGCTTGGCCCGGAAATAACTTAGTTAATGCAGTGAATAAAACTTCTTCGGCTGGATTGTCGGGAATATCCGATTCTGCTGAATTGACAGCTACGCTAAGAGGCGTTGCTTTCAAGGTTTTTCTATCGATTTTGCCTGAGGTAAGGCGGGGCATCTCGTTTAAAAACTCAAAGCGCGTTGGTACCATATAGGATGGCAAGACTGCCAGCAACGCATGGCGTAAGTTCGCAATACTGATTTCTTTACTGAGTTCTTTGTTTGTCTCATTGACGATGAAGGCAATCAACTGATCCACACCTTGTTCAGAACGCAGAATAACGGCAACTGTACCGACACCTTGCTGTTGCGCCAGCACGGCTTCAATCTCACCTAGCTCAACTCTGAAACCACGTATTTTTACCTGATCATCGGCACGTCCCAGACATTGGACAGAGCCGTCTTCACCGATACGGGCAAGATCGCCGGTGCGATATAGACGCGCATCGATATCTCGTCTGGCCCATGGATTGGGGATGAATTTTTCGGCAGTTAAATCTGGTCTGCCTAGATAGCCATCAGAGACACCCGGGCCAAAAATACATAGCTCACCTGTCTCTCCGCGAGGTAATAGCCGGATACCTTTTTCAGCATTGGCATCAATGACCAGCAAACCATAATTGGGTAAAGGATGCCCAATCGTCACTGGCTGATTTGCCTGTAGTCTTGCCAGACTTGCTGAGACGGTAGCTTCAGTCGGGCCATAGGTATTGAACATCTGCCTGCCAGGTTTAGACCATTTGGTCACCAGGCTCTCCGGACACATCTCGCCGCCGAGATTGATAATGCGTAAATCTGGTACATCAATGGTAAACAGGGCTAGCAAAGTTGGTACAGCATGTAATACTGTAACGTGATGATCGATCAGGGCCTGCGGTAGTGCTTCCGGATCAACCGCCACCTCTTTGGGCGCAATCCATAAGCTTGCGCCAACCAAATAACTTATCCAGATTTCTTCAAACGACATATCAAAGGCAACAGAAAACCCCTGATAAACGCGATCATTTTGCGTAATGCCAAGCACCTGATTTTCGCTACGCAGAAAATGGCAGATGCTGCCTTGTGTAATCGAGATGCCTTTAGGCTTGCCGGTTGATCCTGAGGTGTAAATTACATACGCAGGATCACCGGGTTTGGTACCGGAACGCTGCTGCAATCCCTCTTGCGGAACCTGAGATAATTGAATGTCAGTCCAGACGGAACAGCTTAGCTCGCCCAACTGTGCGGATTGCGTATCACTTGTTAGGATGCCAAATGCTTTGGCATCCTCAAGACAAACCGCGATTCTCTCAACGGGAACATCGATGTCAAATGGCAGCCATGCCGCGCCTGACTTTACGATTCCAGCTTGCAATACCAGCAGTTCAATGCCGCGAGGTAGCCATAAACCCAGAATATGTCCCGGTTTGACACCTGCACTGATCAGATGTGAGGCGACGATATCGGCTCTGGTATTTAATTCGTGATAGGTAACCCGCTCATTCGCAAACTGAAGTGCAATCTGGTTGGGCGACCTATGTGCTGTCGCCTCCAGCAAATCTGCCAGGGTTTCTTGACGAATTAAGTCTGGTGCGTCGGTGCCGTAAAGAATGGCGGAAATAGGATCAATGTCAGGAATGGGATTGACATTGATCATGTCAGATGCTTCAGTGATACGGTGCTCAGGCATAAATCGCAATGCAAAATTAAGGGTGAAGTAGTTTGAATTTTTATAATCTTCTTGTTGTACAGTTTATCACTCGTCAGAGACAAAAACGTGACAATTTGTACGATTCCCTGAATCTGTACGCAGGGAGTTGGGCACTTAATACATTTGATCGTCACATAGGCTTAAACATAGCGGATCAATAAACCCAAGAGGGCGCAGGCTGCAATGACATGAATAAGATTTTGCTTGTATTTAAAAAGGGCAATCGCCGCCGCTAAAGCAATAAGTGCGGCAATCCAGTCAAAAGCTCCCTGGATTCCTTTTGGCCAGAGCACGTGATAACCGAAAAATATCGCTAGATTGAAGATCACACCGACTACCGCTGCCGTAATGGCTGTCAACGGTGCCGTGAGTTTTAAGTCATTGTGAGTGGACTCGATTAACGGACCGCCAGCCAGAATGAAAATAAAAGAAGGCAAAAAAGTGAACCAAGTCACCAAGCCGGCGCCCAGCGCACCCGCCAGAAAGGGGAACTCTGGTCCTAGTAACTGCTGCAGATAAGCACCAATGAATCCCACATAAGCAACGATCATAATGAGTGGTCCCGGTGTCGCCTCACCCAACGCCAGTCCATCCATCATTTGCGCACGGCTAAGCCAGCCATAGTGTTCTACCGCTCCTTGATAAACATAGGGCAAAACGGCATAGGCGCCGCCAAATGTCAGTAATGCGGCTTTGGTAAAGAACCATGCCATTTGTGTGTAAACATGCGTCCAACCTAATTGACCCCATAACAAGCCCATGGGTGACAGCCATAAAACGGCACCAGCAAACAGGACTTTAGCTAGGAGGAACCAGCTAAATATTGCATGTGGCGGCGTTGGCGTATTGTCGTCAATCAGAGCTGGCCCCAATGGTTGCTTTGCCGCAGCATGCCCTCCGCCAGTCAGAAAAAAATCAGGCAGATATCGTCCGCCAAGATAGCCAATGAGTGCGGCACTCATGACGATCAGGGGGAAGGGTGTATTGAGCCCGAAGATCGCGATAAATGAGGCTATAGCGATACACCATAAAATGTTATTTTTTAAGGCGCGCGATCCTATCCTATGTGCTGCCTGCAAGACAATCGCCGTTACTGCGGGTTTAATCCCATAAAATAAACCAGCAACCAGAGGAAAATTACCAAACGCCACATAAATCCAGGACAAGCCGATCAAAATGAAAAGCGACGGCAGTACAAATAAAACTCCTGCAACTACGCCACCCCAGGTTCTATGCATCAGCCAGCCGATATAGGTTGCGAGTTGCTGAGCCTCCGGTCCAGGCAGTACCATGCAGTAATTTAAGGCGTGCAAAAACCGCCGTTCACTAATCCAGCGACGGTTTTCAACAAGTTCCTGATGCATGATGGAGATCTGCCCGGCGGGGCCGCCGAAGCTGATGAAACCGAGCTTCAGCCAGAATTTAAATGCATGCCAAAAACTCACGGGCAAAGGAAAATCAATTTCATTGGCATTCACGGGTAGTTCAGGATAGTCCAATGGCCTGTTCCCTTGATTTTTAAGCCATTGCCATAATCTGACGCAACGCCTGTTCAAAAACGTCGGATGTCTGACCGCCAGAGATCAGATGTTTATCATTAATAATCACTGCAGGTACCGAATTAATACCTTGCTGTTGATAAAAATACTCCTGAGCGCGTACATCACTGGCATAAAAGTCAGAGTTTAAGATAGCACGGGCACTGACGGTATCTAATCCGACTTTTTCTGCGATACGAATCAGTGTTTCGTGATCGCTGGGATTTTCTCCATCGGTAAAATACGCGCCGAACAGGGCATGCTTCAAAGCCACTTGCTTGCCCTCGATTCCTGCCCAGTGCAGCAGACGATGTGCGTCAAAGGTGTTGTAAATCCGCGCTCTTTTATCCATGCCGAAGGTAAAACCCTCTGTAGCGCCACGAGTACGAATCGCCTCCCGGTTGCGCGCCGATTGTTCCTCAGTTGCACCATATTTTTGTGCCAGATGCTCGTTGATATCCTGCCCTTCGGCAGGCATTTGTGGATTTAGCTCAAAGGGCTGAAAGTGTATTTCGGTGGTGACTTCGCTGCCGAGTCTCGATATAGCGGTTTCCAGCGATTTAAGCCCGATGATGCACCAAGGGCAGGAAACGTCAGAAACAAAGTCAATTTTGATGTGTTTGCTCATAATTATTTGCTTAATTGAAGTGGATCAGCGACACATCATGGTTTGGATGTATCCCAATCGGTCTTACGCATGATATTCTGCGACCTGCAATAGTAACCATATCAGATTATTTTCATGACCACACCGAATAACACGGCAATTGAGACGCCAGTCAGCTCAACCGCGCCAGTAGCGACACCTAATCAACTTGCTCGCAAGCTTATCAAACAATTGCAAACAGATTTCCCTGTCTTTGATGAGCATTTGCCTCTGGCAATTGGTATAGATAAACAGTTGCAACAAAAAATGCCTGAGCTTGATCGTAAAATATTACGTATCGCTTTGGGTATTCATACGAATTCAGTTCGTTACTTGTTTAATGTGTCTAAGGCGCAAAAACGTGTAGATCTTGAGGGTAAAGAGGTCGATGATGTCACCGAGGTACATCGTACTCACGCCGCTGGGATCTTGAAAGAGCGCTCCAAGAAAAATGCGGATGCGCGCAAAGCAAAGTTTCAAGCAGAAAAAATTCAAAAACAAGAAGCGGAAGCAGCGCGTCAGCATCAGGATAAGCTGAACCAGCTTGCCGCTAAATTTGCCCGTAGTTAAGTAATTACGGATTTCCTTTTTGGAAATCGATATTCTTTCTCTTAGTGTGTTAATTGATATTAAGAAAAATATCAAAAGTTTGTTTAATTAAATTGATTAAATCGCCCATCTCTCCCTCCGGAGGTATGGGCGATTTAATTTGGCGTGTATCTTCACAGTTCTGATTGACTAATTACCATCATCGCAAAATTCGCTTAAGATCCGCTTAGCATAGACAAAAAAATTCAAAAACAGGAGATTCCATGACGATAGCCAGCCAACACCCACTTCCCAGACATGCACTTGATTTTGTGGTTCGAAAAGATGATTTGCGTCAGGTTGAATTTGTCGAATCCAGTGTGCATGCCGAGTCGCCCCTTGAGGATGGACAGATACTGATCCGTGTCGACCAGTTTGCATTTACCTCGAACAACGTTACTTATGCAGCGTTTGGAGAGGCGATGCATTATTGGGATTTTTTCCCAGCACAGGAAGGTTGGGGTCGCATTCCTGTATGGGGTTTTGGTGATGTTGTGCAATCGCGCAATGACGCGATACAAGTGGGGCAGCGCTACTATGGCTATTTCCCGATGTCAGATTATGTGCTGATGCAGCCAGACCGTATAAACAACAGTGGATTTGTTGACGCGGTAGCGCACAGACAAGCCTTACATCCTCTGTATAACCAATATCTAGCCACTGCGCATGATCCCGGCTATGTGGCCGCACGCGAACATGAAATTGCACTGTTACGGCCATTGTTCATGACCTCTTTTATGATTGACGATTTTTTAGAAGACAATCAATTCTTCGGCGCCCGCACGGTCATTTTATCCAGCGCTTCCAGCAAAACCGCCTATGGATTAGCTTTTTTATTGGCTCAGCGGGGAATGGAACAATGCGAAGTCATTGGTTTAACATCCCCTAGCAATGTCAAATTTACTGAAAGTCTGGGTTGTTATCACCGTGTGATTCCTTATGATCAGATTGACTCCTTATCAGCAGCGTTGCCTGTGGTTTACGTCGATATGTCTGGCAATGCCAAAGTACGCAGTACGTTGCATCATCATTTTCAAGAAAATTTGACATACTCTTGCGCTGTAGGCGGTACTCACTGGGATCAGCGCGAAGGCGAGGGCAGGTTGCCAGGTGCCAGACCCACATTATTTTTTGCACCAGCGCAGATCAAGAAGCGTGCGGCGGAATGGGGCATGGCCGGAGTTATGTCGCGCTACACCGCCGCTTGGACAAAATTCCTTACTCCGCTGGCCGGCTGGATGAACATTACTCACGGTCGCGGACCTCGTGCAGTTGAGCAAGTCTATCTTGATATGCTGGAGGGGCGCAGTCGTCCTGATCAAGGACATATCTTGTCGGTATCGGAATAAAGATGTCATGGTATGTTTATCTGCTCGAGTGCAATGACGGTAGTATTTATACGGGCATCGCCACCGATGTAGAAAAGCGCTATGCGGCGCACTGCACGGGTAAAGGCGCCCGCTATACAAAATCACATCCACCAACCCAGATACTGGCGGTGTTTGCGCATGAGAATCGGTCTGCAGCATCCAAGGCAGAGTACGCGATCAAGCAACTCACAGCTCAGCAAAAACGCGCACTGTGTCAAAAGGAACTGACAGAGCAGCTATGACGAAATTATTTTCACCGGCATGTGAGCGGAATGCGGCGCCGATCTTAAATGTATTAAAACCTTTGCTGACGCAAAGTAAAAATCTGCTTGAGATCGGCAGCGGAACGGGGCAGCATGCCGTGTACTTCGGTGCCCAAATGCCTCATCTCATATGGCAGTGTAGCGATCGTGTTGACTATCATCCCAGTATCCTAGCCTGGCAGGCTGAGACTGAGTTAGGCAATGTCAAACCTCCTTACACTCTCGATGTCTTAACGTCGAAGTGGCCGGAACAGACCTTTGATGCCGTGTTTACCGCAAACACTTGCCATATTATGGCTTGGCAAGAAGTCGAGATGATGTTTGCCGGCGTATCCCAGTTATTGAACCCGGGAGGCTTGTTTTGTATCTACGGTCCGTTCAATTATGAGGGGCGCTTTACCAGCGAGAGTAATCAACAATTTGATGCTTCTCTCAGATCACAAGCCGACCATATGGGAATACGCGACAGTGAAAAAATTGACTCTCTGGCGAACAAATATGGATTAGATCGAAAGCATGATTATGTAATGCCTGCGAATAACCGTTTGTTGGTTTTTGAGTTAAAGTGAAGTCATCTATTTCTGACACCTATAATCTCAAAAGAGGACCTGCCATGACTGATCTTTACAGAATCGAGCATGATTCTTTTGGTGATATCCAGGTTCCGGAAAAAGCATTGTGGGGCGCGCAAACTCAACGATCCTTATTGTATTTCGCAATTTCAACTGAGTGCATGCCACATCCCTTATTAATGGCATTGGCGCTAGTCAAACGCTCCTGTGCTTTAGCTAACCATGATTTAGGTTTGCTCAATGTCGACATGATGAAGGCGATAGTGCAAGCTGCGGACGAGGTAATAAGTGGAGCCTATCCTGAGGCCTTTCCTTTGTCTGTGTGGCAGACCGGCTCCGGTACCCAGACTAATATGAACATGAATGAAGTGCTGGCGAACCGTGCTTCCGAGTTGTTAGGTGGAGTCAGAGGGATTAAGCGCTTAGTGCATCCCAACGATCATGTGAATTTGGGCCAGTCATCGAACGATATCTTTCCCACAGCGATGCATGTTGCCGCCTGTAGCCAAATTGTGGCTTTACTGTTGCCATCTCTTCGTCGATTGCGTGCGACCCTTGATATCAAAGCAAAAGCCTTTACCGATATTATCAAGATCGGACGCACGCATTTGCAAGATGCGACGCCGCTAAGTCTAGGACAGGAAATCTCCGGTTGGTGCGCTCAATTGCAGCAGGCAGAAGCTATGATTCAATCAAGTTTGTCGGCACTTTGCGAGCTGGCAGTAGGTGGTACAGCGGTTGGAACTGGGCTCAATACGCATCCAGAGTTTGGAGTTCGTGTTGCTGCCGAATTAAAACGTGTAACACAACTGGATTTTGTTGTTGCAAAAAATAGGTTTGCTGCACTGGCATCGCATGACGCCTTGGTCAATACACACGGCACATTAAAAACCTTAGCAGTGGCGCTAATGAAAATTGCGAATGATGTACGCTGGCTGGCATCCGGTCCGCGTAGCGGGTTAGGGGAGTTATGTATTCCAGAGAATGAGCCAGGTAGTTCTATCATGCCAGGCAAAGTTAATCCAACACAATGTGAAGCAATGACAATGGTGTGCTGTCAGGTGATGGGTAATGATGTGGCATTGAGTATTGGCGGTTCAATGGGGAATTTCGAGCTGAATGTATTCAAACCGCTGATCATCCATAATGTTTTGCAAAGCGTTCGCCTGCTGACCGATGCCATGACAAGTTTTGACCTGCACTGCGCTCAGGGCATCGAACCTAATACGGCGCGCATCAAAAGTTTATTAACAGATTCCTTGATGCTGGTGACTGCGTTGAATCCGCATATTGGCTATGATCGCTCAGCAGAAATCGCCAAATATGCACATCAACACGGCACAACACTGAAAGTAGCAGCAGTCACTCTTGGATATGTCAGTGCAACGCAATTTGATGAATGGGTACGACCTGAAGACATGATTTAATAAGTTGTCTAGTTGCGAGTAAACTTATAAATTCAGATGATCACTCGTGGTGGACGAATCATTAGTTCACTATATTCAACGATGGTATAAATCCGGTTCAGTGTCGTACCATCGGCTAGTTCAAACCGAACTTCAACATCATCGGCTGACATTTTTTCGAGTACATAAATGCGATTAACAGCGACTAATTCAAAATGTTCGAGATAAGGTTTTTTATAGAACATGGATGAATACTCCGAATTAATTTTTAAAGATGTAATCACGTTAAGTCATTACTGTAAATTTCAAATGCAAATAATGACTGCCTGGACTATCTATTTGGTACGAAAAACCTGATCCCAAAAAGAACTGGTAACGCCAAAATTGCCACGATGCGTTTTTCGGCTGTGATGTATCGCGTGGAAATAAATTCGATACTCAAGCCATGAGCCGCGGACATGCCAGTGATGAATAGCATGATGCGTAATGGTATAAGCAAGGTAGCCAGTCAGAAGTCCAAATGTTAGTGCGCAAGCGCTCCAGATGTCGCTTAAAACAAGCATAGGAAAAAAAACTAACCCAACAATAAGTGCTGCGCTAATGATCGTTGGCGTACAGATCAGCGCATCCGGATGCCGATGATGTTCTGCATGCCATTGGCTAAACGGCTTGAGCCCATGTAATACAAAGCGATGTAATACATACTCAATTAGAGTCCAGCTGATGATCCCCGATAGCACATAGCATGTCATTGATAAAATTTGGTCTTGTGGTCCAAACGTTATAAGGCAAATGGCCAGAATAACTGACGCGATCATGTAAAGCGCAAAATCAGCGCGATAAGCTATCTTGCTGTGCTCGAAACTAAAAATCCGCATGAGTATCCTTGTTGTAATCACTCGCCTGCCGGAGTGATCTTATTCATACTGATTAGAATAAGCAGTCGCCAAATTTGCGTCTGTACGATAGCGAACACTACTTTAATTTTAAGGCTATGGAACGATAGGAACGCTCATTAAATTGATGAAAATGATACGGAACCGCCCGAGGTATATGCCGGTCTCTTCATCAGGCTGTCATAAATCAACGCTATGACGCAGTCAGACATGTGAACGTCTCCTTAGTAAATTTTCAGCAGCCTTCGGGCTGCTTTTTTTTGCACTCCATTCAGCTCTAAAAGGTTAATCCTCCACCTTTTTTGAATAAAGCCATATCGACAAAACTGGACATATGGTGGGACGCATCAGAGGGAGTGATATTGATTCCGCCCAAATCGATATTGCCCTTCTGGCTACTTAATATCTGTAAGCCGTCGCGATTGGTTTTGGATACCTGTATCGCTTTAGTCAAGGTTTTTGCGACGATGAATCCTTCGAGGGTTAGTGCAGACAGATCCTCGTCGCGGAATTTTTTCATCATTTTGCTATGGTCGATCTGAATGATTGACTTATTACCCGTAGGACTTGGCACCACCTGAGAAAATACACTCCATTCCAAGGCTTTTTGTCCAGCAAGTTCAGAGAGTGTTTCCAAATTAGTCAGCGACATACCGGCAACGAAGGTTTTCGGTGAGGTCTTGCGGAATTCTCTTAAAAATAAGCCCGTGCTTAAGGTGTCAGCAATGGCGATTACGATATGCGGTGAATTTTTACTCATAGCGATCGCATCTTTTTCTATATCAGTAGAAGAGCCTGTGATTTTCACGACACCAGATAATTTCATATTTCTCTTACGGACTTCCTCGACAACATATTGGTACATATTTTGATTCAATGGAACATCCTGATAAGCGATGCCGATATTTTTAATTCCTAACTTGTCAAAGTACGAAAAAATATATTGCATTTCTTGTTCTGGGCTAGGGCGCCAAGACAATACGCGGTTACCGTAATTCTTTACTGCGCCAATTAATGGGGCAAAGAGAATTTGACCGCTATCTTTAAAGCTAGAATTCGCCACTACCGCATCGGTGACATCAACACCGATCCCGCCCAGCAAATATTGCACTTTATCTTTGTCTAGCAGTTCGGCTACTGCTTTTGCCGATGCGGATGGATTGCCTTGGTCATCGCGAGCAATATATTTAATACGCCGACCATTGATGCCTCCGGCGACATTTAGGCTGTCAAAATAGGTCGTAATGCCAGCGACATAGTCGCGACCTATACTGCCGTTGGGGCCGGATAAATCAATCGCCTGTCCTATCACAATGGCACTCTCTCCGGCAAAAACCTGTGCTGAAAACACTACTGTTGTTACTGCGATGATGCCGGAAACTTTTTTGAAAAATGAGAACATGCTTGCCTTTAATTATTGCGATGTGGCAAGTTTGACATGGGATTATGACGTTGCAGTGACGCAATGCAGATACTTATCAGGCTATTTTTTTGCCTTTGATGCAGGTCATCTAGTTGTCACGAAGAAGCTTTACTATGACTACATCTGCCATACATACAACCGATATGTGTGATGGCAGAGAGGTATGCGCTAGTCGACCATGAGATCGAAAAGCGCATACCGACCAACCCATTCAATCCATCTCTTTTTCAATGTCATCAGATACTACGATGGCAGGCTTTCAGATAAGCGTACGGTATTCCATGCGATGCGATTAATATCCGGCGATAAGCTAGATTGTTCGTAGACAGTTGATTTAAATAAGCTGGCTGTTTATTCGACGCAATGAGCTTATATTCATTCCAGAGTCTGCATCAACGTCATTGTCCCGACATAATTCATCACGATACTTGCATCGCATTCAAGTTTTCCTTAAATAAGCAATCGATTGCGCAGGATGATTTGATAAGAAAAATAGTTCCCATCCATTTTCACTGACGAAAGTATGTATGCATAAACTCCTTTGTTTAACGCCATTGGTCGCGATCGCAATTGCCGGATGTGGCGACAGTACGCCTGGCCTTGATCCCAACGCCGTTCCGGAAGGCACCGTACTAAAAGTGGCCCTGTTAGAGACTACAGATATCCATCAAAATATTTTGAGCTATGACTATTACGGACTGAAGGCAGATACCAGTCTTGGACTGGAAAGAACAGCATCCTTGATCAATGCAGCCCGCGCAGAAAATCCGAATAATGTCTTGCTCGATGATGGTGACGTGATTCAGGGAACGCTGCTCGGCGACTATCAGGCAGTTGCATCACCTGTTCCTTGCAGTGGTACTTTGGCGGTCCACAAGGTGATGAACGCATTGAAATATGATGGTGCCGGTATTGGTAACCATGAATTCAATTACGGGCTGAATTTTCTGAGTCAGATTACGAATACGGATTTTGCTGTACCGGATGTGCAGAAGGGGGCAAATTGTGGTGCGCCAGGCTTCCCGATTGTCTTGTCGAATGTTGTCGGTGTTAGTAGCCAAAAGCCGATTTTTAATCCTTATTCGATTATTCCGAAACAATTTACAGCGACCAAGCCGGATGGTTCGACAATTAGCGTCAAGTTAAATGTCGGTATTATGGGATTCGTACCTCCTCAGATCATGGACTGGGATCAAAAATACCTTGCAGGTAAAGTCATGGTCAACGGTGTGCAAGAATCTGCGAATAAATATGTTCCGGAGTTGCGCAGTAAGGGCGCAGATCTGGTGGTCGCCTTGTCGCACGGCGGTTTGGACGCCTCGCCTTACAGCCCAAAAATGGAAAATGGCAGTTTGCATTTGTCGACTACCGGAATTGATGCGCTGATGCTCGGACATTCCCATCTGATTTTTCCTAAAGCAAAAGAAGTCGGCGCGCCAGCAATCGATGCATCACTAGCTGCTTTACCCGCAACACAAGTCGATACGGTCAAGGGAACCATCAATGGTGTTCCGGCTGTGATGGCTCAAAGCTGGGGACGTCGTCTCGGCATCATTCAGATGGTACTGAAATATCAGAGCGGCAAGTGGGTCGTTCAAAAAGATCTGACGAATGTCGAGGCTCGCGGATTTAAGTACAAAGATGGCACTACGATTGTCGATGCCGATCCATCAATTGCACCACTAGTCGATACGGAACATAAAGCGACACTGAGCTATGCGACTCAACCGTTAGGTACGACGACGGATTTTGAAATGTCGGCATATTTCTCCCTGGTTGGTGACGTGACAGCGATTCAGATTGTCAATCAAGCCCAGATTGATTATGTAAAAACCTTCATCGCCAATTCAACCGATGCGACGATCGCCAGTTATAAATCGATTCCCGTGATTTCATGCAGCGCGCCATTTAAAGCAGGGCGTAATGGTCCGACTGATTTTACTGACGTTGCTCCATCAGCGACTGCTGCTGCGCCTTTTGGCCTGCAAGTTCGCAATCCCGGTGATCTGTATTTATACGGCAATAATAATTTGCAAGCCGTAAAAATAAAAGGATCGGATCTGAAAAATTGGCTGGAAACAGCGGCAAAACAATTTGCCAAAATTGATCCTGCCAATGCCGCAGAACAGGATCTGGTGCCATCATATTCAACGATCTATAACTATGATGTGTTCTACGCAGACAACAATGCTTTGAAATACCAGATTGATGTGACACAGACTGCCGGTAGCCGCATCGTTAATTTAACTTATGCTGGCAAAGCGGTTGCTGATAGCGATGATTTTATTGTCGCTACGAATGATTATCGTGCTGGTGGTGGCGGGAATTTTCCTGGTATTGATGGCAGTAAAACGATTATTAAATCGCCGGATGCAAACCAGGCCGTCGTGAGTAATTATCTGAAAAAGCAAGGAAAAATTACTTCCGCTACAAACGGTCTAGGACAAAGTTGGAGCTTCGTAAAAGTCACAACACAAGGCCCGGTTATTTTGAGATCAGCACCTGGAAAATTCGCAGTGGCACAGGCATTGGGACTCAGCCGAGTGAAGTCGGAAGGGACCTTAGACGCCAGTGGATTCGCAAAGTATGCGATCGATTTGAGTAAGTAATTTTGGCATGACCTGACGTAGTTGGAATCATCGTAGTTACGACAATCACTCCCGGATGCGGGAGTGATTTCTACAAGGTATAAAAATGCAAATGACGAAGCTGGCTGCTCTCATCGTAATGGTGCTTATCGTACTGCCGTCTTGCAGTCAAAAACTAGCGATCACACCCACAGTTGCGGAGATTGAATCTGTAGGACTCACTGCTTTGCACGGTCAAGATGCCGCCTCTGTCCAACAGTTATTGAAATGGGCAGAGCATGGGAATAGCGTTGCTAAGCGCGAACTGGGGCTTGTATATGCAACGGTTCCTCAAAAGCAGGCTGAGGCAGTATATTGGCTGGAGCAGGGGGCACAAGCCGGAGATAGCGAGGCTGAATTCGCTTTTGCTGAGGTCTTATACAAGGGTCGTCTATCTTTGAAGGCTGACCGTCAGCGAGCCTGGTATTGGTATGAGCTGTCGGCAAATAAAGGGCATGCTAAAGCAAGCTTTATGCTGGCGAGGATGGCAAAGTATGGCGAAGGCGTGCCTAAGAATCCTTCACTGTCTGTTGAATGGCTACAAAAAGCAAGCGATCAAGGAAATGCTCAGGCGATGTTCTTATTATCCAATGCCTATGCTTCTGGCGAAGGTGTCCGTACCGATCAAATAAAGTCCCGCGAGTGGTTAGAACGTGCAGCTGAGGCCGATTATCCAGTCGCAATTCAGGCACTTGCCATGGAGTTAGATCAAGGTGGACAGCATCATGGCGATGACGCACTGCGATCAAGACATCTTATTAAAGAGGCCTCCGATGAACGGCTTTTACGTTGGAATAAATACCAGTAACAATCAATAAATCCCAGCCTCACAAATAATTATCAGCATTAGCAATCAGGGTTATACAAAATGAAAAGACCACATGATTTATTTATGCGGCTTCCAATAATGTCTGATCATGCGTTGAATTGATGGACCTTACCTGTTCTAACGAATTTTCAATGGACGCAATTTTGAATACGGCAACCGCTTGTGCCAGCTTCAACGCTTGTCCATGCATACTCTCCGCTGCAGCAGCAGCCTGTTCTACCAAGGCAGCATTTTGTTGCGTCATCGTATCCATCTGAGTTAGGGCCGTATTGACTTGGCCTATGCCTTGCCTCTGCTGTGCACTTGCTTCAGTAATCTCACGCATCGTGTCGGTGACAGCTTGAATTGAACTGACGATTTCTTGCATGGTTTCGCCTGCGGCATGTACTTGCTTGCTGCCTGTACCTACTTGCTCAACTGAGGCAGTGATCAGGGTTTTAATTTCCTTCGCAGCACTCGCTGAGCGCTGCGCGAGATTCCTTACTTCTGTAGCAACGACGGCAAAGCCCCGTCCTTGCTCACCGGCACGGGCAGCTTCGACTGCCGCGTTCAGAGCCAGAATATTTGTTTGAAATGCGATGCTATCAATCACGCCAATAATATCGTTGATTTTTTTTGACGAATGCTGAATCGCTCCCATCGTTGCGATGACAGCAGCTACTGCTGTGCCGCCGTTCCTTGCAATTGATGTAGCTACCAGCGCGTTATCATTGGCATTCAGTGCACTGTCCGCATTTTGTTTGACAGTACTGATCAATTCCTCCATCGAGGCAGAAGTTTCTTCTATTGAACTTGCCTGTTGCTCTGTACGTGAAGACAGATCTGAATTGCCCTGAGCAATGTCTCTGGATGCATGGGCAATAGACTCTGTTCCTGAGCGGATATCGACGACTAGTCTTGCAAGACCCGCTCTCATTTTATCAAAGGAGTTGAGTAGTAAAGCGATTTCGTCTGATCCATGCGAGGTCACTGACAGACTCAAATTACCAGCAATAATACGGCATACGGCATCGTCCAGTTTTTTTAGTTCAGCTGAGAATGACAGACAAAATCCTGCCAGTAAATAAGCAGCAAAAATCAGGATTGAACCGATCATCAGGATCATCAGGTTTCTGCGAAACAGATCTATGTTTAAGCGCTCCGCTAACGTCGTATCAAGTAAATCACTTGCCGATCTAGCATAGGAAAATAAAGCGTCAGCACCTGCATTGCCGGCATTTAAAAACTCCGTTCCGCTAGTTTGATTTACGGTATTCAATACTTCATTTTTTGCACGTTCTAGAAATTCGAGATTTGTTGTAATCACAGCTCGTTCAGAAAGCAGTTTATTTTTGAAGGCAGGATTTTCTCGGTACATTGCCTCAAGGTGTGCTGGAATACGTCCAAGGTCACGCTTAGCTAGCATCACGTCAGCACTGATTAGCAGATCTTCATTCGCTTCCAATAAAGCAGTATCAATGTAGGCAGCGCCGCGACCGGATATGTCGGAAATGCCTTCTGCAATTTCTGGCAACGTTTTTGCAAACATGCTGATCAGATAATAGGTATCCACTTTGGGATCAAGTGTGAGATTAGAGCGATCGGCAATCTGTGCGTTGAGCTGGTAGATCTGGTTAATTAGCGCAGTATGTTCTGCATAATTTTCTTTTGCTTTATTTATGACTAATCGCTGAGTTAACGCAAACCAGCGCTGCTTGATCGTTTCTACCGTACTCGTTATGCTAAGTTCTGGTTGCCTCTTTAGTATTTTGGTGAGGCTATCCAGTTTCCTTGAAATTTCTTGCTGTTTTTTCTGTGCGGCGTCTTTGGACGGTAAATTACCTGCCGAAGCAAAATGATTGATGGCTCTATGCTGCTGAACTAGCTGCAGTAATTCTTGAGATTCGCGCATCTGCTGTACGCCGATACGCTCAAGCTGAGTGATCGATATGGATTTGTTCAGTTCATTGACCAGCAAGGATGCAAGCAGCAGGGCGGGTACTGAAAATAAAGCCGCAACGATGAGAAATTTTGGAACCAGTTGCAGGCGCTGCATCGCATAAATGGCGGGTGTGAAAACGGCTTTCATTTAAGCTCCCATGAGGAATGTTTTGCATGACAGCAGAAACATATTATTGCGTCGCAGCAATAATGCTCTTTTTAGATGACAGCTTAATGAATTCCCTTACTGGAAATTGCTCGTTGCTAAAGTGCCAAAGAAATTAGTTGGATCCAGGTAACGGCGTTCGGCGTTGATTCGCATCCGACAGAACGCGCTTGCTGACTGTTGGCGATACACCTTCCGCTTGCAAATATTCCAGTGCACAAAGTGTACCGAACGTGGTTTGCAGTGAGATCCCCTGATTGACGATCCCTCAGTGACCCTGTCTTTGCGCAAAATACCAAATCTTAGTTCAGTGCGGTTTTGCTGGTGAGGATGTTGCATCATGGACATGAAATCTCTCCTTGTAAACCAGGGCTAGAAAATCTGGCGTGAGCATCATTATGGCGTATTACCTGGTTTTTTTCTTTTTTAAAAAAGTGAGCTTATTGTTTCGACATCCTCGACTCAAATGACTAACAACAGAGTAGAAACCTGCAATGAAATTTTGAGACAATGGTAATCCCCCCATTTTTAGCGCGAGCTATGAGTAGAGGCTATGCGGCAAGTGCGAGTTTCTGTTTCGGGGTGATGCCGCCGATGCCCGTGTTGGGCCGGTCGTGATTGTAAGTCCATAACCAGCT